>NZ_LMHA01000001.1:600000-952500 GCF_001427635.1 Pseudoxanthomonas sp. Root65 | reverse complement strand
CCGGGGAAAGGCGGTAGGTTTGGATCTTTGGCAAATCCGGGATCCTTTAAGACCGAGCACCGAGACGAGTCCTTTTGGACGAAGTCACTGATACCACGCTTCCAGGAAAAGCTCCTAAGCTTCAGCTCACGCAGACCGTACCGTAAACCGACACAGGTGGGTAGGATGAGAATTCTCAGGCGCTTGAGAGAACTCGGGTGAAGGAACTAGGCAACATGGCACCGTAACTTCGGGAGAAGGTGCACCCTCTTTGGTGGCCCATGCGGGCTATAGCTGAGGGGGGTCGCAGAAACCAGGCCGCTGCGACTGTTTATCAAAAACACAGCACTCTGCAAACACGAAAGTGGACGTATAGGGTGTGACGCCTGCCCGGTGCTGGAAGGTTAATTGATGGGGTCAGCCGCAAGGCGAAGCTCTTGATCGAAGCCCCAGTAAACGGCGGCCGTAACTATAACGGTCCTAAGGTAGCGAAATTCCTTGTCGGGTAAGTTCCGACCTGCACGAATGGCGTAACGACAGCGGCGCTGTCTCCACCCGAGACTCAGTGAAATTGAAATCGCTGTGAAGATGCAGCGTTCCCGTGGCAAGACGGAAAGACCCCGTGAACCTTTACTATAGCTTTACATTGAACGTTGAGTTCGTCTGTGTAGGATAGGTGGGAGGCTATGAAACCTAGGCGCTAGCTTCGGTGGAGCCAACCTTGAAATACCACCCTGATGTGCTTGACGTTCTAACCTAGGTCCGTAATCCGGATCGGGGACCATGTATGGTGGGTAGTTTGACTGGGGCGGTCTCCTCCCAAAGAGTAACGGAGGAGCTCGAAGGTACGCTCAGCGCGGTCGGACATCGCGCACTGTGTGCAAAGGCATAAGCGTGCTTGACTGCGAGATCGACGGATCAAGCAGGTACGAAAGTAGGACTTAGTGATCCGGTGGTTCTGTATGGAAGGGCCATCGCTCAACGGATAAAAGGTACTCCGGGGATAACAGGCTGATACCGCCCAAGAGTTCATATCGACGGCGGTGTTTGGCACCTCGATGTCGGCTCATCACATCCTGGGGCTGTAGTCGGTCCCAAGGGTATGGCTGTTCGCCATTTAAAGTGGTACGCGAGCTGGGTTCAGAACGTCGTGAGACAGTTCGGTCCCTATCTGCCATGGGCGTTGGAGATTTGAGAGGGGCTGCTCCTAGTACGAGAGGACCGGAGTGGACGAACCTCTGGTGTTCCGGTTGTCACGCCAGTGGCATTGCCGGGTAGCTATGTTCGGAAGCGATAACCGCTGAAAGCATCTAAGCGGGAAGCGCGCCTCAAGATGAGATCTCCCGGGGCACAAGCCCCCTAAAGGAACCATCAAGACTAGGTGGTTGATAGGTCAGGTGTGTAAGTGGGGCAACCCATTGAGCTAACTGATACTAATGATCCGTGTGGCTTGACCATATAACCTCAAGTGGCCTTGGACTCGACGATATCGTCAGAGAAAATCCAATGCCCGCTACGTCACAAGACCCTATGAGAGATTGGCGCCTTAATCCGTTACCTGGATGGCGACACTCCAACCCTCTCCCTGGTGAAATTAGCGCTGTGGTCCCACCCGTTCCCATCCCGAACACGCGCAGCCGCGCCGATGGTAGTGTGGCTTAAGCCATGCAAGAGTAGGTCATCGCCAGGGGCTTTACCCCAAAACCCCCAGCCAAAAGGCTGGGGGTTTTTTCTTGTGCAGCTTTCGCCAACAATCCTGCTTCATCTCACGAAGGGGCGGATGCATGACGTTGTGTCGAGTGGCCTTGGCCAGTGCGCTGGTGCTGATCTGCATCGATGGCGCAACCGCGAAGGAAGCGGGCGCGGATGCGCGACGCGTCCACGAAGAAACGCTGGTGCTGGACACGCACCTGGATACGCCCGCCAACTTCCGTCGGCCCGGCTGGAACATCGCCGACAACCATCAGCATGAAGGCGATCTGTCGCAGGTGGATCTGCCGCGCATGAAAATGGGTGGCCTGGATGGCGGCTTCTGGGTCATCTACACCGCGCAGGGCGCGCGCGACGAGGCAGGCAAGCGTTCTGCGCGCGATCATGGCCTCGAGCGCCTGGTCAGCATCCACGAGATGCTCGCCGCCCACGCGTCGGAGCTCGAGTTGGCGCGCACCGCCGAGGATGCGGAGCGGATCGCCGCATCAGGCAAGCGGGTGTCCTTCATCAGCATGGAAAATGCCGCGCCCCTGGCCAGCGATCCCAGCCTGCTCACGGCCTACCATCGGCTCGGTTTGCGGATGCTGGGTATCACCCATGTCCGCAACAACGATTTCGGCGACTCCTCGACCGATCCCGCGGGCGCCGAGTGGAAAGGCCTGAGTCCGGCAGGGCGCGCCCTGGTGGAGGCGGCAAACGATTTGGGGATCGTGCTGGATGCCTCGCACGCGAGCGATGCCGTGTTCGACCAGGTGCTCGAGTTGTCGCGGGCGCCCATCGTGCTTTCGCATACCAGCGCCGACGCGCTGTACGACCATCCCCGCAACATCGACGACGCCCGGCTGCGCCGACTGGCCGCTAAGGGTGGTGTCATCCACGTCAACGCGTATGGCGGCTATCTAATCGATATCCCCAAGATCCCCGAGCGCGAAGCGGCCATGGAGGCCCTCGGCAAGAAGTACGGCGCTGAGGGCCAACTGTCGGTCGAGCAGGCACGCGGCTATCTGGCCGAGCGGCGCGAGATCGAAGCCCTTTATCCGGTGAAGCAGGCGACATTCGACGATTACATGGCGCATCTGCTTCACATCCTGAAAGTGGCCGGCGTGGATCATGTCGGTATCGGCGCGGATTGGGACGGTGGCGGCGGCGTGATGGGCATGGAAGACGTCAGCGCGCTGCCGCGGATCACCGAGGCACTGCTTGCCGCCGGCTACACGCAGCAGGATGTCCGCAAGATCTGGAGTGGCAACCTGCTGCGGGTGATCAGGGAAGCTCAAGCGATCGCAAAGGACTGACGGCTTTCGCGGCCACCAGGCCCACGCATGCGAGCAAGACAACATTCCGGTCTCCGCCACGGAGGTAGACGTCATGGAAGAGTCCATCACGGCGCGGCGGTTCACCGCGACGCTTTCCCGCGACATTCCGCGGCACTGGTTGCCGGGCAACGAAGTGGTGTCGTCGCTGCTCAACGCCTACACCATCCTGGTGCCGGCAAATGAAGCGTTCTACATCCGCACGCTCAATGCCTGTACGCCCCGGCTGCAGGATGACGGTCTGCGCCAGCGCTGCCAGGCCTTCATCCGGCAGGAGGCGCAGCATGGGGTGGCGCACAAGCGTTACTGGGACAACCTGGACGCACAGGGGTATGCGTATCGCGGCATCGAGCGTGTGGTGGACCGTGGCATCTTCCGGGTCATGGACCGGGTGGCGCCGCTGTGGCTGCGGGTGTCGCTGGTGAGTTGCGTCGAGCACATCAATGCGTTCCTCGGCTACAAGTTCCTCTCGCAAGCCATCCTCGCCAACGCCGATCCACGCGTGCGCGACCTGATGGAGTGGCATTTCGCCGAGGAGATCGAGCACCGCGCGGTCGCGTTCGATCTGCTGCAGGCGGTATCGCCCCGTTATCCCGTGCGCGTGATCGGTGCGGTGATGACCACCACGCTCTTCTATCTGTTGCTCGCCAGTCTGGCGGCGTTGCTGCTCGCGCAGGATCGCCGCTTGTGGCGAATGGCCACGTGGCGGCAACTGATGCATCACCTCGGCGCCGGGCACGGCATGGCTCGACGCACCGTTGGACACCTGCGCGACTACCTGCGTCCCCGATTCCATCCCTCCCGTCTGGCGGACGCCGATGCCCTGGCCACCACCGTGTTGGCGCGGCAGGCGGCTGCGGAGCCGCCTTCGATCGTGCCAATGCCGCCGTGAACCTGAATGAAAACCCGCCTGTGCTTCAGCCAGCGGGCGGCCACGGACTGGACGTCGCCGGACGGATTCGCAAGCCCATGATTCCAAAGGCTATCCGGGCGCGGGTCCGGCGCGCGTATTGTCGTTGCACGGCTGGAACAATACGGAACTTCCGGCACGGTTAGCAGTCGAACCCCCCGACTGCTAACATCCTTGCCCATGAGCCAGATGACCCCCACTACCGCCCTGGTCGCCAACAACCTCCCGATCCCCAGTGCCCTCGGATCGCTCGACGCCTACATCAGCGCCGTGCACCAGATTCCGGTGCTGACGGTCGAAGACGAGCGCTCGCTCGCCAACCGTTACCGCGAGGACGAAGACCTCGACGCCGCGCGCGAACTGGTGCATTCGCACCTGCGCTTCGTCGTGCACGTCGCCCGCGGCTACAACGGTTACGGCCTGCCGCTGGGCGACCTGATCCAGGAAGGCAATATCGGCCTGATGAAGGCGGTGAAGCGCTTCGATCCCGACATGGGCGTGCGCCTGGTGAGCTTTGCGGTGCACTGGATCCGTGCCGAGATGCACGAGTTCATCCTGAAGAACTGGCGCATCGTGAAGGTTGCCACCACCAAGGCGCAGCGCAAGCTGTTCTTCAACCTGCGCAAGTCGAAGACGCGCCTGGGCTGGATGAATGCCGAGGAAGTCAGCGCCATCGCCAAGGACCTCAACGTGTCCGAACGCGAAGTGATGGAGATGGAATCCCGTCTGTCCGGGCGCGACATCGGCTTCGATGCGCCGTCGGATGAAGACGAAGACCATGCGCCGCCTTCGCCCGCCAGCTATCTGGTGGCGCGCGACGAGGATCCGTCGCAGGCCTACGAGCGTGCCGACAGCGAAGACAACCAGATGGAACTGCTCCGCGAAGGCCTTGCGAACCTCGATGAGCGCTCTCGCGACATCATCAAGCGCCGCTGGCTCGACGGCGAAAGCAAGGTCACGCTGCAGGAGCTGGCCGACGAGTACGGCATCTCCGCCGAGCGCGTCCGCCAGGTCGAAGCCAATGCGCTGAAAAAGATGAAGGCGTTGTTCGCGGCCTGACCTGCTGCTGAGTGATGCGATATCGAAGAGGCCCCTGTGGGGCCTCTTTTTTTTGGTGCCGACCGGCGACGGATGTGGTCCACTACGCCGCGATCCGCCCGGGGGCGGCACGACATCGAGAGGAGCAGCGCATGGGGTGGGGCAACAAGCGGCAGTGGGGACTGGCGGTGGTGTTGGCGTGCGGCGTGCTGGCGGGTGCGGGCATCGCGCCGGCCATGGCGGCGGTAAGCGACAACACCAAGTCGCAGGGCGAAGAACGCGGTGTGCGTTTCAGCATCGATCGCGAGGAGTACGACGCCCAGGCGCGTGCCGCGATGCAGGTCGATCCCGTGGTATCCGCCCATCTGGGCGCGATCCGCAAGGTGGCGTTGGACGATGCAGCGAGCATGGACGAACCCGGCCCTGACGTGCTGGTGTTCGATGTCGAAGGCAGCCGCGGCAAGGGCCGCGTCACGGCACGCTTCCTCACCGTCAGCGCCACGCAGGAGGCGCTCGGTCCCGGCGTGCTGGTGATGGCGGATGGCACCGAGCATGCGATCGAAGGCGATGCGGATGCATTGGCGGCCGAGGACGATCATCACGGGCACGACCATGATGAAGACCTCGAGACAGGCGCCGGTCTCTTTACCCGCCAGGCGCAGGACGCCGCGCAACGCTATCCGCTGATCCGCCAGCACATCGGGCAGATCACCGCGTTCGAGATCGACACCGACGCGACCGGCGCTGCGCCGGGCATGAACACCTTCGTGTTCGACCTGACCGGCGACAAGGGCCGTGGCAGACTCGAAGCCGATTTCATCACCGTCAGCGCCGATACCGAACGGCTCGGCAAGGGCGTGCTGACGCTGGCCGATGGTCGTCGGCTGCCGTTCGATGGCGAACCGCCGGGCGAGGACGAGGCCACCGATGGCGTCGATGTCGATGACCTGTTCGGCGACATGCAGGACAACATCTTCACCCGCCAGGCCCGCGAGGCCGTGCAGCGCTACCCGCTGGTCCAGCAGCATATCGGCGCGCTGAGCACGTTCGAGATCGACATGATGGCCAGCGGCGAGGCCGAAGGCGCCGACGCATTCGTGTTCAACCTGGTGGGCGACAAGGGACGCGGGCGTATCCTCGCCGACTTCATCACCGTGGACGCCGATACCGAGCGCCTGGGCAAGGGCGTGCTGACGCTCGCCAACGGTCGCGAGATCGCCTTCGAGGGCGAGGCGCCGATGGAGGGCGAACAGGCTGCGGCGCGCATCGATGCGGACCGCGGCGAGGCGCCGGACACGTTCGCGCGCGAGGGCGGCATTTTCGTGCTGCAGGCCAATGCGGCGATGCAGGCGCATCCGGTCGTGCAGCGCCACATCGGCGACCTCCGCGAGGCGGCGTTCGATCGCGACGCCTCCTGGGCTGCGGAGGGCGAGCGTTACGTCTTCGATCTGAGGGGCAGCAAGGGCCAGGGACGGCTGGAAGCCGAATTCATCACCGTCGATGCCGACAGCGAACGCATCGGCGATGGCGAGCTGGTCATGGCCGACGGCAAGCGCTATCCGCTGGATCCGAAGTAGCGCGCAACAAGATCCGGATAGCGCCACCTTCCGGGCGGCAGCAACATGGCATCCCGCCTACCGCAGCGTGATGCCATGTCGTTCGTGATCCGCGGGCTGTCGCCCGAACCCTTCCGTCCCCTGTCCGCCCTCGACGATGCCGCACTGGCGGCGCGTAACATCCGCCGTGTCGTCGCCGATGCCGACCATGGCTTTCCCTGTCGCGTGTCGCTGCAGGATGCGCGGCAGGGCGAGACGTTGTTGCTGCTCCCCCATCAGCACCACGATGTCGCCGGCCCGTACCGTGCCAGCGGCCCGATCTTCGTCAGCGAAGCCGCCCTGCAGGCGGCGGCGGTCGAATTCCGCGACACCCTGCCGCCTTCGTTTCCGCGCCGCCTGCTGTCGCTGCGTGCATACGACGCCGACGGCATGATGCGCGATGCCGAAGTGGTGGAGGGAGTCGACGCACTGACGTATCTGCAGCGCCTGCTCGACCTGCCGGGTGTCGCCTACCTGCACGTGCACAACGCACGCCGCGGCTGCTACGCCTGCCGCGTCGATCCGGCCTGATCGTCGTCCTTGCCCAGGATGATCCGCGCGCCGCGCTGGTAGCTCCAGTACGCCCAGAACCAGTTCAGCAGCACGACCAGCCGGTTGCGGAAGCCGATCAGGAAGAACACGTGCGCGGTCAGCCAGAACCACCAGGCGAGCAGGCCGGAAAACTTCAGCCGGCCGAAATCCACCACCGCCGCCATGCGCCCGATGGTCGCGAGATTGCCGTAGTCCTGATAACGGAAGGCGCCGGGTGCGGAACTACCCGACAACCGCGCGCGCAGCACCTGAGCGACGTGTCGGCCCATCTGTTTGGCGGCCGGCGCCACGCCGGGGACGGGCTTACCGTCCGTGGTCAACGCAGCGAGATCGCCGGCGACAAAGACGTCCGGGTGATCCGGTACGCTGAGGTCCGGCTGCACGAGTACGCGTCCAGCGCGGTCCAGCGGCGCGCCCAGTGATCGCGACAGCGGTGACGCGGCCACGCCCGCGGCCCACACCACCGTTTTCGCGGGCACGAATGTCTCGCCCAGCCGATAGCCCTCGTCGGTGATGTCGCTGACGGGGGTGCCGGTGACGACCTCCACGCCCAGTTTCTCCAGTTGCTTGCGCGCCTTGGCCGACAGTGCCTCGGGAAACGAGGCCAGCACGCGCGGCCCGGCTTCGACCAGCCGCACACGGGCCTGCGAGGGATCGATGCGGCGAAACTCGTTCTTCAGCGTGTGGCGTGCGATCTCGGCCAGCGTGCCCGCCAGCTCGACGCCGGTCGGTCCGCCGCCGACGATGGCAAAGCTCAGCCACGCGGCGCGCTTGTCGGGATCGGTCTCGGCTTCGGCACGCTCGAAGGCGAGCAGCAGGTGGCGGCGCAGTTGCAGCGCATCGTCGAGCGTCTTGAGTCCGGGTGCGTGCTGCGCCCATTCGTCATGGCCGAAGTACGCGTGTGTCGCGCCGGTGGCCAGCAGCAATGTGTCGTAGGCGATCGTCGTGCCGTCGGTGAACACGACCTGCCTGTCGTCCGGCGCGATCGAGGCGACGTCGGCCAGCCGTACCTCGACATTCTCCTGCTCGCGCAGGATGTGGCGCAGCGGCGCGGCGATGTCGGGCGCGGACAGTCCCGCGGTCGCCACCTGGTACAGCAGCGGCTGGAACAGATGATGGTTGTGGCGGTCGATCAGGGTGATGCGCACCGGCGCCGAGGCCAGCGCGCGCGTGGCCCAGAGGCCGGCGAAACCCCCGCCGACGATGACGAAATGGTGGGCTGCCTGCATGCCGTCTCCCGTGGCCACGGGCTGCGTGGCGCCTTATTGTGAATTGTCGCATGCCGTGGCGGCGGTGGCCGCTCATTCGCCGCGACGTTAGACTGGATGCGACGCCACACGCCGGAAACGTATGGAGACGCAGCCGATCGCACTCTCGGACGTGCTGATCGTGGAAGACAACATCCATGCCGGGCAGCGCCTGCAACGCTTGGTAGCAGACCTGGCCAACGAGGTGCGGATCGACGTGGTCGATACGCTGGATGCGGCGCAGTTGCAGCTACGGGCGCATCCTTACACCCTCGCGCTTGTCGACATGTATCTGCCCGATGGCGACGGCAACCGTCTTATCGCGTGGATGCGGGTGCACGTCCCCGAAGTGGCTGCAGTGATCGTCTCGTCGTTCGCGGAGGAAGAGAGCGTACTGACCGCCTTGCGCAGTGGTGCGGTTGGCTACCTGTTGAAGGAGCGGGACGACGAGGAACTCGTGGTGTCGCTGAGGAGCCTGCAACGCGGCGGCGCCCCCATCGACCCTTCCATCGCACG
This sequence comes from Pseudoxanthomonas sp. Root65, assembly GCF_001427635.1. Classification (NCBI taxonomy): domain Bacteria; kingdom Pseudomonadati; phylum Pseudomonadota; class Gammaproteobacteria; order Lysobacterales; family Lysobacteraceae; genus Pseudoxanthomonas; species Pseudoxanthomonas sp. Root65. Next base: position 943,640 of record NZ_LMHA01000001.1, on the reverse strand, counting down.
CCGCATCCTGGCGCTGCTGCCTGCCAGTGCCGATCCCGCATTGCCGTCCTCTCCCGCGCCGCCGCTGTCGCCACGCGAGTTGGAGATCGTGCAACTGGTGGCGCAGGGTTTCACCAACCGCGAGATCGCCGAACTGGTCACGCTGTCGCGACTGACCATCGAAACCCACGTCAAGAACATCTATCGCAAGCTGGCCGTCGGGTCGCGGACCGAAGCGGTCTACGAGGCGCGTGCTCGGGGCCTGCTGAAGTGACACGCCTCGTCCGCTGCCTGCTCTTCCTTTTGGCGATGCTCGCCGCGCTGCCTGTACAGGCGCAGGACGTGACGCGGATCGACCAGGCGGAAGCCGTGCGGTCGGACTGGTCAGCGCAGACGCCTCCCCCGGAGGGTTGGGTACCGGTCGAACTGCGCGACCTGTGGGAGAAGCGCTGGCCGGATCACGACGGCGTAGTGTGGTACCGCGTGCGCTGGCAGCAGGCGGACGCGTCGCAGCCCATAGGATTGCTGCTCGACTACACTTGCCTGGCCGCAGCGGTCTCCCTCAATGGCCAGCCGATCGACCGCGACGCTTCCCTGGTGGAACCGTTGTCGCGCAAGTGGCACGTGCCGCGTTACTACACGGTGCCGCCAGCGCTGCTGCGCGAAGGACAGAACGAACTCCTCGTGCGGGTCTCCGGCCTGGCCGCCTATCAGCCCGCGTTCGGCACCGTCAGCGTGGGCGATCCCGTCGTACTGCGCGGCCAGTACGAGCGGGAGCGCTTCGCACGCCGCGACATGCAGATATTCGATGCCGCTGTGGGACTGGTGCTGGCGGCCATGATCGGCATCTTCTGGCTGCTGCGTCCCCAGGACACGTTGTACGGCTGGTACGCGTTGAGTGCCGTGTTCGGCAGGTTGTACGACTGGAATTTCATCGCCGGCAGCCCGTGGCCATTCCGCACCACGGACGGCTGGCAGGCATTCATCGCCGCGGTCTTCGTTGCCTCCGCCGCCACCCACACGATTTTCCTGCTGCGGTTCTCGGAGCGGCAATGGCCGCGCTTCGAGCGCGCGCTCCTGGCGTTGGCGGGCGTCGCCCTGATGCTGGCGCTGTTGTTGCCGCAGTGGATGGGGCCGCTGCGCAATCTGTACGTGAGCCCCACTATCCTGTTCCTGTACGTGGTCAGCGTGGTCTTTGTAGTGTTTGCTTTGCGTAGCGGACGACGCGATTTCCAGGTGCTCGCGGCATGCATCAGCGTGCCCTTGCTGGTGTCGCTGCATGACCTCGGCGTATACATGGGCTGGTATGGCGGCGTGAGTTATCTGGGATCGTTCACCTCGCCGGTCATGCTGCTGGGCATGGGGTTCGTGCTGGCCTATCGCTTTGCGCAGACCATGAAGCGGGTGGAAGGCTTCAACGCCGAGCTGCAGCGGGAAGTGCAGGCTGCCACCACGACGCTGGCGGACACGCTCAACCAGCAGCACGCATTGGCGCTGGCGCACAGCCGCGCAGGCGAGCGTCTGCAACTGGTGCGCGATCTGCACGATGGCTTCGGCGGCACGCTGGTGGGTGCCATCACCCGTTTGCAGCAGGCACCGGATGACACGCCGAAGGCCGAGGTCGTCGACCTGTTGAGGGACATGCGCGACGACCTGCGGCTCGTCATCGATACCACGGCGCAGGAGCAGGCCGACCTGGCCACGCTGATCGCTCCGTTGCGCCATCGTGCCAGTCGCTTGCTGGAAGCCGCGGACATCGACGCGCATTGGCAGGTGGATGGGCTGGAGGGCCTGCAGTTGGGCCCTGGCCGCAGCCTGGACCTGTTGCGGTTGCTGCAGGAGGCGCTGACGAACGTGTTCAAGCACAGCCGTGCGGCGCGCGTGGATGTCCAGCTGCAGCGTGCCGGCGATCGGCTGCAGCTGCGCGTTCGCGACGACGGCGTCGGTCTGGCCGGCGCGCGTGCACCCGCAGAGGCGCGCGTCGGCGCCGGCTTGGCCAGCATGCGTCACCGTGCCCAGCGGCTCGGCGCGGAACTGCGCATCGCAGGCGACATCGAAGGGAAAGGCACCACACTGGAACTGGACCTGCCGCTGGCCGTGTAAGCGCGGATCGGCGCGCTTTACCTGATTTCAGGGATACCCCTGCCGGGAGGCGGCACCTACCGTATGCGCCATCGTCGCCGGTGGGTGGCCGCGCCATGGGCGCGGCGGCCGGCGGTATGCCACAGGGGGCATCGCCATGCGTACGTATCGCCGCAACATCACTGCTGTCCGTCACTTCATGCTGCCGCTCGTTGCGGGTGGCAGCCTGCTTGTATTGACGATGTCGGCCGACGCCCAAGTGATCGGTGGTACCACACCGACGCAGCCGTGCAGCCAGAACACGGCCAGCGGCGGCATGGCATGTATGTCGGGTAGTACGGTGGGCGCGAATGGCAGCGACGGCCCAGCAGTGCCAGGCTGGTCGTCCTCGCCCGGTGGGCCAGGCAACGAAACCGGCAACGTCGCAATAGGCGAAAACAGCGGTGCAGGCAACGGCGGGCAGGGCGCGACCGGCACTGCCGGCGGCACGGGAGGCACGGGCGGCGCGGGTGGTGCGGGGAACCTGGCGCTTGGCGCGGACAGTCGCGCAGGCAATGGCGGTGCCGCAGGCAACGGTTCCGCAGGCGGCACCGGCGGCGCAGGCGGGATGGGCGGCAACAACAACATCGCCATCGGCAACGGCAGCAGCGCCGGCACGGGTGGACAGGGGGCGGAAGGGTGCTGTGGCTTCTCAGGCGCCTCGGGTTCCGCCGGCACCCACAACAACATCGCGCTTGGCACCGGCGCATCGGCCAATGGCGGCGGCTCAGTCGCGCTGGGCTACAACAGCAATGACGGGGGCCGGGCGAACGTGGTGTCGGTCGGCTCGTCGGGCCAGCAGCGGCAGGTCACCAACGTCGCGGCCGGTACCGCCACCACCGATGCGGTCAACGTCGGACAGCTGAGCGCGGTCGCGGGGACCGCCACCAACTACACCGACACGCGCGAAGCTGCCGTGCGCAATGATATGGGGGCAGGCGATGCGGCAACGCTGACCACGGCCAACGGCTACACCGACACGCGCGAAGCGTCTGTTCGCAACGACATGGCATCGGGTGACGCGGCCACGCTGGCAACAGCGAACAACTACACCGACACCCGCGAAGCCGCGGTCCGCAACGACATGGCGGCGGCCGATGCGGCGACGCTGGCGACGGCCAACGGCTACACCGATACGCGCGAAGCGGCCGTACGCCTCGACATGGCGGCAGGCGATGCGACCACGCTGGCGACGGCGAACGAATACACCGACGCGCGCGAAGCCACGGTGCGCGTCGAAATGGCGGCGGGCAATGCCGCCACGCTGGCGACCGCCAACGGTTATACCGACACGCGCGAAGCGGCCGTGCGCATTGACATGACGGCAGGCGATGCGGCCACGCTGGCATCGGCGCAGGACTACGCCGATGCCGGCGACGCCACCACGCTGGCCTCGGCCAATGCCTATACCGATGCGCGCTTCACCGAACTCTCCGGACTGAGCGACGACTTCAACGCCTTCCGCGGCGACGTGGACCGCCGCATCAACCACCTCGACCGCCGCATCGACACCATGGCCGCCATGAGCGGTGCCTACGCCGGCATGGCGATGAACACCGCGGGCCTGGCCGGCAAGAACCGCGTAGGCGTGGGCATCGGTACGCAGGGTGGTGAGCAGGCGATGGCGGTGGGCTACCAGCGTGTGATCGGCAACCGCGCCAGCCTGTCGCTGGGCGCGGCGTTCGGTGGTGGCGAAAAGAGTCTGTCGGCAGGTGCCGGATTCAGTTGGTAGGGGCACGTCGGGCAGGGTGCAAGGCAATGGCACGGCCAGGGAGACGGGGAGCCGGCGGAAAAGGCATTTTCCTGGTCGTGCTGGCGCTGCTTCTGGCCTGGCTGGTGATGCTGCCGTGGATCCTGGTGGCAGAGGAGGATCTCGAACTGAGGCCTCTGCCCTCGCCCGTGGACCCGGCGACTGTACCGTGACGGGGCGCGTCAGTCCGGGTCGCGGTCGATCAGCGAGGTCTCGCGCGTGTCCGGCATCCACAGATACACCAGCAGCGAGCAGGCGATGCAGGCGGTGACGTACCAGTAGAAGCCGGTCTCGTGGCCGATGTCCTTGAACCATAGCGCCACCATGTCCGCGGTACCGCCGAAGATCGCCACGGTCAGCGCGTACGGAAGACCGACGCCGAGCGCGCGGATCTCGACCGGGAACATCTCCGCCTTCACCACCGCATTGATCGCGGTGTAACCGCTCAGGATCACCAGCGCGGCCATCACCAGCCAGAACGCCTGCACGGGGCTGGACACGGTCTGCAGCGTCGACAGGATCGGCCAGGTGCACAGCGTGCCCAGCACGCCGAAGGCGATGAGGATGCGGCGCCGGCCGATTCGGTCCGACAGCGCGCCTACGACCGGTTGCAGCAGCATGAAGAAGAAGAGCGTCGCGGCGTTGATCAGGCTGGCCGTCTCGCTGGCCATGCCGGCGCTGTTGACGAGGAATTTGTGCACGTAGGTCGTGTACGTGTAGAACGCGAGCGTGCCGCCCATCGTCAGTCCGACCACGGCGAGCACCGCACGCGGATGCTGCATCAACGCGCGCAACGTGCCCTGCGCCTCCTGCTGGGACGAGGCGCCCGCGGCTTCGCCACGCGCGAACGATTCGGTTTCCACCATGTTCCGGCGCAGCCACAGCGCCACCAGCGCCGCCACCGCGCCGATCGCGAACGGAATGCGCCAGCCCCATTCGCGCAACTGCTCATCGGTCAGGAACACGCGCTGCAGCGCGATCAGTACGGCCAGCGCGATCAGGTGGCCCATCACCAGCGTCACGTACTGGAAGCTGGACCAGAAACCGCGGTGTCCGCGCGTGGCCATCTCGCTGAGGTAGGTCGCCGACGTGCCGTACTCGCCGCCGACCGACAGGCCTTGCAGCAACCGCGCCAGTACCAACAGGATCGGCGCGGCCACGCCGATGCTGGCGTAGCCCGGCGTGCAGGCGATGATCAACGAGCCGGTGCACATCATCACCACCGACAGCATCAGGGCGCGCTTGCGGCCATGGCGGTCGGCGTAGCGGCCGAGCAGCCAGCCGCCCAGCGGACGCATCAGGAAGCCCACCGCGAAAATAATTGCCGTGTTGAGCAACTGCCTGGTGTCGTTGTCCTCGGGGAAGAACGCTTCAGCGAAGTACAGCGAGAACGCCGCGTACACGTACCAGTCGTACCACTCCACCAGGTTGCCGACCGAACCGCTGAAGATGCTGCGCAGGCGCTGGGCGGGCGTGAGGGCGGCGCGGGGTGTCGGCGTCATCAGTACAGGTCCATGGGATCGACATCGAGCGACCAGCGCGTGCGGCGCGCTTCGGGCAGGGCATGGATGTCCGGCAGGGCGAGGTCGAGTGCGCGGTGCAGCGTGCGGCGCTCCGGCGAGGACAGCAGCAACTGCACGCGGTGCAGGCCGGCGCGGCGCGGCATCGGCGCCGGCAGCGGCCCGTGCAGCTCCAGCGTCGCATCGTGCCGGCGCAACGCCTGCTTCGCCGCCTGCAGGAACTGCTGCGCAGCCTCGACATGCTGGGCTTCCGCGCGCAGCAGGGCGAGATGGGCGAACGGCGGAAACCCGGCCATCTGCCGCTGCTCCAGTTCGGCCTCGGCGAAGGCGTGGTAGCCGCCGCTGATCAGCGTGTTCAACAGCGGATGGTCCGGATGGTGCGTCTGCAGCCACACGTCGCCGCGCTTGCCCGCGCGTCCGGCGCGCCCCGCCACCTGGATCAGCTGCTGCGCCAGCTTCTCGCCGGCGCGGAAGTCGGTGGAGAACAGGCCCTCGTCCACGCCGACCACGGCCACGCGGGTCAGGTGCGGCAGGTCGTGGCCCTTGGCCAGGATCTGCGTGCCGACCAGGATGCCGGGCGCGTCGCCCAGCTTGGCCAACTGCTGCGCCAGGCCGTCGCGCTTCTGGGTAGTGCTGCGGTCCACCCGCAGCACCGGCACGTCGGTGAACTGCTCGGTCAGCAGTTCCTCCAGCCGCTCCGTACCGATGCCCTGCGGCTGCAGCGCCAGCCCGCCGCAGTCGGGGCAGGCGGGTGGCGACGCCTGGCGCGCGCCGCAGTGATGGCATTGCAGGCGCCGGCCGCCGGCGTGCACGGTCATCGCGCTGTCGCAGCGCTTGCAGTGCGCGCTCCAGCCGCAGTCGTGGCATAGCAGCACCGGCGCGTAACCCCGGCGGTTCTTGAACACCAGCACCTGGCCGTCGGCATCCAGCGCCTGCCGGATCGCCTGCAGCGTGTCGGCCAGCAGGCCGGCCTGCTGGGCGCGCTTGCGCATGTCCAGCACGCGCACGGCCGGCGGTTGCGCCTCGCCGGCACGCCGCGACAGGCGCAGGTGCGCATAGCGGCCGCTGCGGGCGTTGTGCAGCGTCTCCAGCGACGGTGTGGCGCTGCCCAGCACCACCGGCACGTCCAGCGCCTTGCCGCGCACCAGGGCGAAGTCGCGCGCGTGGTAGCGGATGCCGTCCTGCTGCTTGTAACTGCCGTCGTGTTCCTCGTCGACCACGATCAGTCCGGCCTCCGGCAGCGGCGTGAACACCGCCGAGCGCGTGCCCACGATCACCCGTGCCTCCCCACGCAGGCACGCCGCCCACGTGCGGGCGCGCTCGCCATCGTTGAGGCCGGAGTGCAACGCGTGCACCGGCACGCCCAGCCGTTCGCGGAAGCGCGCCAGCGTCTGCGGGGTCAGGCCGATCTCCGGCACCAGCACCAGCGCCTGCCGCCCGCGTCGCAGGCAGTCGGCGATCGCCTGCAGGTACACCTCGGTCTTGCCGCTGCCGGTCACGCCATCCAGCAGCAGCGCGCCGAAGCCGGCCGTGCCGGTGATCGCGAGCGCGGCCGCCTGCTGTTCGTCGTTGAGCGCCGGGCCCGGTCGCGGCGAGGGCAGCGGCGGGGAGGCAGCGGCAGCGAAACGTTCCGCCAGCCCGCGCTTGCCCAGGTCCCGGGCGGTGGCCCGGCCGGCGTCCAGATGAAGATCCAGCACGTCCTCGTCGAGCGAAGCGTGTTCGGCCAGCAGGTCGGCCAGGCGGCGCGGGCGGCTGCCGGCGCGCAGGCGATCCCGCTGCAGCCGACCAGCCTCGGTCAGGCGCCAGTGCCAGGCGTGGGTGTCCGGCAGCGGCTCGCCCTGGCGCAGCAGGACCGGCAGGGCGGTCGCCACCACTTCGCCCAGGGGGGCGTGGGTGTAGCGCGCCAGCCAGTGCAGCGAGTCCAGCAGCTCCCCGTGCAGCAGCGGGGCGGCGTCCAGCAGGGCCTCCGCGTGGCGCAGCTCCAGGCCGGGATCGGCGGGCGGAGCCACCCCGGCAATGAAACCGGTCAGCGCCCGGTTGCCGAACACCACGCCCACCCGCTTGCCGACGTCCCCGGGCGAGGCGGCGTGGCCTGCCGGAGGCAGGTAGTCGAACAGCCGTGGCAGCGGCACGGGCAGGGCGACTTGCAGGACGGAAACAGGCGACATTGCGTGCAGTGTATCGGCCCGCCCGGACGCGGGTCAGATCTCACATAGTTGCGGTGATGTCCTGTCAAAATCTTGACGAAAATCACGCAAGTGCCCATCCCGGAAGGAGATTCCGGTTTATCCACACCTGCTGTGGATAAATCTGTGCATGGCGCCCATGCTTCACGGCGCGACGGCGCTGCTGCAAGCGTCCGGGCCGGGTTGGCCAAAAAAGTGCCATCAACCCTTTTTCCATTTGAATCATGCAGTTAGGCGTGAAACCGAACTGAAACATTGAGCCCCGGGGGGCGGCCGTCCGTCTGCATGACGAAACGATGACCGCTGTGCACAACGTTTTTCGCGGAAACCCTTGTGGCGCCGCAGAGAGCAGATTTCGGCGCTCTGTCAAGCGTCCATACCGGTGCGCCGGGTCACTATGATCGACCCATCCGCAACCGGTTCCACGATGGCCCCTTCCGACTCCGCCGCGCCCCTTCCCCCCGCTGCGCTCGCCGCCTTCCTGCGCGGCTGCGAACGCCGCGGAGCCGTCTTCGCCGAACTCCAGTGCGGCGACGCCGACCGCGGCGATGTCGCCCTGGCCGCCGCCCTGCGGGCATTCCGGAGCAAGGCGGCCGCCCTGCCGATGGCCGACTGGCCGGCGCGCTTCTGGTCGCTGCTCTCCGCCACCCCGCAGCTGCGGACCGACGGCCCCAACGCGCGCTGGCCCGGCGCGTTCGCCGCGCTGGCCCGGCCCGCACCGGCCGACCGTGCCGCCCTGCTGCTGCGCCTCGCCGGTGGCCTGCAGGAGGCCGAGGCCGCCGACGTGCTGGGTCTCGACGGTGCCGCGTACCGCGATGCCCTGGCCCGTGCCTGCCCGCGCGACAGCCTGGGACATCCCGATGCCGCCGCCTGGCGGGTGCTGGCCGACGCCATCCAGCAGCACCTGCGCGAACTGCCGGCCGACCGGCTGGCCACGCTCGCCCGCCTGCGCGAAGAAGCGCTGGCCGGCACGCGCCTGCCCCCCGCCGTCGTGGCGCAGGCCGTCGAGCCTGCGGCGACCCCGGCGCCACACCGGTGGCCTTGGGTCCTGTTGGCCGCGGTCGTGCTGGCGGCGGCGGCCGGTGCCGCGCTGTGGGCGTGGCGGGGACCGGGACTGCCGTCGTCCCCGTTGCCCCAGGCGCTCCCCACGGACGAACCGGGCGTCGCCATGCTGCCGCCGGATCCCGAGATCGCGTCTGTCGAACTGCCACCGGCGGAGGCGCCTGCCGCACGCGCGGAGCCGATGACCGCGCCCGAGGCGCACCCCGATTTCCTGCTGCTCGCCGATGCCGACGACGAAGCGCGCGCACGTGAAGCGGATTTCCTGGCCTGGTACGTCGCCGGGGCCGGCGCCACCTCCGCCGCGACAACCGACGCAGGAGACCCCGATGCGACACGCTGACCGGCGTCGGGGACGCGTCGTGGCCGCCGGCCTGGCCTTGCTGGCCGCCATGGCGACGTCATTTGCCCAGGACGCTACATACGCGACCCGCTGGGCGGCGATGTCGCCGGCCGCGCAGGCCGCGTGGCAGCAGCGGCGTCTGGCCTGGGACGCCTTGCCCCACGAGGAACAGGCAGACCGCCGCGCGCGCTATGCCGCCTGGCGCGCGCTCGACGAAGTGCAGCGTGCACGCCTGCGCGCCGCCGCCAGCGAGATCGCCGCCTTGCCGCCGGAGCACCAGGCCGCGTTGCGCACCCAGTTCCGCGTGCTGGATGGCATGCAGCGGCAAGGCTGGCGACTCGGGCCTGACCTCGGCGCCGACTGGCCGCGCCTGCAGCCGCTGTTCGCCTACGTACCGCCCGGCGAACGCGACGCCCTGCTGTCGCTGCTGCGGCGGATGGACGCCGAACAGCGCGACGACCTCGCCGCGCTGGCGCAGCGCCTGCCCCCGCAGGACCGCGCCGCCTTCCGTCGCGAACTGCTCGCCGTACCCGAAGGCCAGCGCCGCACGTGGCTGCGCCAGCGGCGCGACCGCTGACACGGGGAGCGCCGGAACGTGGAAGCGGATCGACCGCGTCCCACGTAGCGTGCGCCATGCGCACGAAGCGGATGGGGTGGTTGTGGGGTCGTGAGGTCGTGCGCACGGCGCACGCTACGACGGCGTGCATGTTTCGACGGCGCGCATGATCGAACAAGAGAGATCCCGTTCGTGGCGAGCCCGTCGAACCACGCTGTTCGCGCCAAAGCCCGACCACCGCGGCCTGACGATCCATCGCAAAGTGCGTGGTTCGACAGGCTCACCACGAACGGCATTCGAGGCGTCGTGCTCGCGTGACGACGCGGTACATCAAATCGCCACGGACTCCTCAAGGCGTTCGCCCGTAGCGTTCGCCATGCGCACGACCTCATGACCCCACCCTCGCGCGACGCCCCTCGTGCGCACGGCGCACGCTACGAAGACGCCTCGCCAGGCTCAGCGCGCCGCTACGCGTTCACCAGGCTGGTCAGGGACAGCAGGACCATGGCGGTGACGACCAGGAAGAAGTACAGCATGCCCAGGGCCAGGTACTTCAGCAGCGTGACGACCGGGTGCTGGCGATAGACGCGCTGCTGCATCCAGAACAGGTACACCGGCATCCAGCACATGATCAGCAGCTCGGCCATCCACACCGGTGCGCGCGCCACGGTCGCCTGCGCCGGCAGCAGGCCGTCGAGGAAGGACAGGGCGAAGAACACCAGCACGCACAGGCACAGGTAGGCGTGGCTGTAGAGCGCCACCACCAGGTGTTCCAGATACACGCGGCCCGTGCCGAGGTAGGCCAGTTTCAGCAGCAGCGCGAACACCGGCACCAGCACGAACAGCGCCGACGGCACGGCGCCCATCAGCGCGTTCTTGAACAGCTCCGGATCCTTCTGCAGGCGCGGGATGTTGTCTTGCGCCCGCGCGATCTTCTTGTTCAACCAGCGGTTGCCGAAGGCGGGCAGCCAGTCCACCTGGACCGGATTGTCGGTCTGGTGCCAGGGCTTGCCGTTCTGCGAGAACAGCGAGCCGGTGGAGTCCGGCATCGGCCCGTTCTCCGGAATCCGGTCGGGTTCGGCCAGCGCCGGATGGTCGGGCTGCAGCGCGGCGATCCGCGCGCGTGCCCGCGCCTGGGTGCTACGGATGTTGTTCTCCACCTGCTCGCGTGCGAACGCCAGCGGCGGTGGGAGGGCGGCGCGTGCGGCCAGCAGTCCGTCGATGGTGCGGTCGCGCAGGCGGATGACGTCGTCGGCGCTGGTCAAGGCGTCGAAATCCACGCCCTCGTCTCCTGCCCCGGTCACCTGGACGGTGGTGCTGCCTCCCGTGCCGCCGGCAACCGCGGGCGGGCTCAGCGGGTCGCCGCCGCCGGTGGCGAACTTGCCCACGAAGAACGTCAGCACACTCAGGATCACGAACAGCCGCAGCGGCGCCACGTACGGCGCGCGGTGGCCGGCCAGGTAGGCGTTGGCCAGTTTGCCTGGCGAGAGCAGTGTGCGCAGGGTGCGGAAGATGCGGCCGTCCAGGTGCCAGAACGACTCGAACACCTCCTCCACCGCATGCCCGAAGCTGCGTAGCGGGTTGTGCGCGTTCTGCCCGCACTGGTGGCAGAAGCCGCCCTGCAGCGGTGTCTTGCAGTTGTCGCACGCGGCAGCGTGCACGGCATCGTGCGATGGGGTCATGGGGCGTTGGGGTGGCGCGGCGGGCGAGCGGGTAAGATACCGGCCTCCCGTGACCCGGTGCCAGCGCGCAACCGCGCGACCGTAGTCCGGTGGTTGATCCCCATGTCCCTTTCCCCCTCTCCGACCCCGCGCTTCGGCCAGGAAGTGCGCTCGACGGCCACGCTCGCCCTGCCGCTCGTGCTGGGCCATGTGTCCACCGGCCTGATCGGCTTCGTCGATAACGTCATCGCCGGCCACCACGCCACCGCCACGCTGGCGGCCGTCACCGTGGGCACGGCCCTGCTGTGGCTGCCGATGATGGTGCCGATCGGCACGCTGATCTCGCTCACCGCCTCGGTGTCGCAGCTCGATGGCGCGAACCGGCGCAGCGAGATCGCGCCGCTGTTCCGCCAGGCGCTGTGGCTGTCGCTGGGCCTGGGCCTGCTGATGTTCGCCTTCCTCAGCGTGGCGCCGTATGCGCTGGCCGCGTTCGGCATTGCGCCGGACATCATCCCGGGTGCGACCGCGTTCCTGCACGGCATCCGCTGGGGCGTGCCGGCGCTGACGTTCTACTTCTGCATGCGCTATCTCAGCGAGGGCACGCACTGGACGCTGCCGACCATGATCCTCGGCTTCGGCGGCCTGCTGGTGCTGGCGCCGGTGGGCTACGTGCTGGCGTTCGGCAAGTTCGGGTTTCCCGAGTTGGGCGCCGGCGGCCTGGGCATCGCCTCGGCGCTGACCATGTGGTTGCAGGCCATCGCGTTTGCGATCTACCTGACCCGCGCGCGCCGCTTCGCCGACCTGCAGCTGTTCGCGCACTTCGATCCGCCACGCCGCGAGCCCATCCTGCAGTTGCTGCGCACCGGCCTGCCGATCGGCATCACCGTGTTGATGGAAGGCAGTCTGTTCATCGTCACCGCGCTGCTGATCGCGCGGCTGGGCGCCACGCCGGCGGCGGCGCACCAGATCGCCATCAACGTGTCGGCGCTGTGCTTCATGATCCCGATGGGCGTGGCCGAAGCCACCACCGTGCGCGTGGGCCATGCGGTCGGTTCCGGCGATACGCAGGGCATCCGCCGCGCCGCGCACGCCGGCTACGTCATCGTGCTGGCCACGCAGGCGATCTCCGCGCTGTTCCTGCTGCTGGGCCACGACCTGGTGGTGTCGCTGTACACCGACGACCTGGCGGTGGCCGCGCTGGCCGGCACGCTGCTGCTGTTCGCCGCCGCCTTCCAGTTCCCCGACGGCATCCAGGTGCTGTCGGCCGGCGCGCTGCGCGGGCTGAAGGACACCCGCGTGCCGATGTGGCTGGCGGTGCTGTCGTACTGGGGCCTGGGGATGCCGCTGGGTGCGGGGCTGGGCCTGGGGCTGGGCTGGGGTCCGCAGGGCATGTGGCTGGGGCTGATCGTCGGCCTGACCGCCGCCGCCGTGCTGCTGGGCTGGCGCTTCGAGCGCAGCAGCCGGCGCTGGCAGGCCGTCAGGTCAGCCTGACGGGTGACCAAAGGGGCATGAAACCCTCACACCCGCACGCTACAGTGGGGTCAGTTTTCCGGAGTTTTCCATGAGCCAAGTCGCACCCGCCCCCCCTCCCCGCCGCAATCCGGTCGTCGCCTTCTTCGCCGGCCTGTGGGATGTGATGAACTTCACCCGCAAGCTGGTCCTCAACCTGATCTTCTTCGGGTTGCTGTTCCTGATCTTCATCGTCTTCGTCATCGCCGCCGGCAGTGGCGGGGTGAAGCCGCTGATGGAACGCACCACCTTCGTGCTGGCGCCGGAAGGCCGCCTGGTGGAGCAGTTCACCGCCGATCCCGCCACCCGCGCGCTGGCCAAGGCGTTCGGCGACAAGAGCGCCGAGGAAGTGCAGCTGCGCGACCTGCTGCGCGCCATCGACGCGGCGCAGAAGGACGAGAAGATCGAACGCATGCTGCTGCGCGTGGACCAGCTGCAGCCCACCGGCTACGCCTCGCTGCGCGAAGTCGCCGCCGCGCTGGCCAAGTTCCGCGCCTCGGGCAAGCAGATCGTCGCCTTCGGCGAGAACCTCAGCCAGACCCAGTACCTGCTGGCCGCGCAGGCCGACGAGGTCTACATCGACCCGATGGGCAGCCTGATGCTGGAGGGCCTGGGTCGCTACCGCCAGTACTACCGCGAGGGCCTGCAGGACAAGCTGGGCGTGGACGTGCACCTGTTCAAGGTGGGCGAGTACAAGTCCGCCGCCGAACCCTACGTGCTGGACGCCGCGTCGAAGGAAGCCAAGGAAGCCGATCTGTTCTGGATGAACGATGTGTGGCAGCGCCTGCTGGCCGACATCGCCAAGGTCCGCAAGACCACGCCCGAGGCGCTGGCCGCCGGCATCGACACGATGCCCGAAGGCATCGCCGCCGCCGGTGGCGACCTGGCCAAGTACGCCCTGCAGCAGAAGCTGGTGGACGGTCTGAAGACGCAGGAAGACGTGGAGAACCTGCTGATCGAACGCGGCGTGGCCGATGAGGATTCGGATACCGGCTTCCGCGCCATCGGCCTGACCGGTTACCTGACCCAGCTCGACGCCAAGCTCAATCCGCTCGACAAGCGTCCGCAGGTCGCGGTGGTGGTGGCCGAAGGCGAGATCACCGACGGCGACCAGCCGGCCGGCCGCGTCGGTGGCCTGTCCACCTCGGCGCTGCTGCGCGAGGCGCGCGACGACGAGGACGTGAAGGCCGTGGTGCTGCGCGTGGATTCGCCCGGCGGCGGCGTCTACGCCTCCGAGCAGATCCGCCGCGAAGTGGCCGCGCTGAAGAAGGCCGGCAAGCCGGTGGTCGTGTCGATGGGCGACCTGGCCGCGTCCGGCGGCTACTGGATCAGCATGAATGCCGACCGCATCTACGCCGATCCGTCCACCATCACCGGTTCCATCGGCATCTTCGGCCTGATCCCCACCGTGCCGCGCACGCTGGAGAAGATCGGCGTGCGCACCGACGGCGTGGGCACCACCCGCTTCGCCGGCGCGTTCGACATCAGCCGCCCGCTGGACCCGGCCGTCGGCCAGGTGATCCAGTCCGTCATCGACAAGGGCTACGCCGACTTCACCGGCAAGGTCGCCGAGGCGCGCAAGAAGCCGGTCGACGAGATCGACGCCGTCGCCCGCGGTCGCGTGTGGAGCGGCGCGCAGGCGAAGGAGCGCGGCCTGGTCGACGAACTGGCCGGCTTCGACGCCGCCATCGCCGACGCCGCCAAGCGCGCCAAGCTGGGCGAGGCCGGCAAGTACCGCGTGCGCTACATTGAGAAGATGTCCTCGCCGTTCTCGCAGTTCATGGGCGGCTTCGCCGGCAGCCGGATCGGTAGCGCCTGGCTGAAGGACTCCGATTTCGCCCGCGCGCTGCTGGCGCGCAGCCTGCCGGAGATGGACGCGCAGCTGCGCTTCGTCGACGAGGCCGTGAACGACCGCCATGGCGCCCCGGTGAAGAGCCTGGCGTACTGCTTCTGCGGGTTCTGAGTTCTTCCGACATCGTGTGATCGACGGGCCGCGCGGGCAACCGCGCGGCCCGTTGCGTTTGCGGGTTCGCCGCTCGCCTGCGGCACGCGACGCGCCGTGTCCGGCGCTCGGGGCATGGCGTCCGGAACGGGGAACGTCGGGTCTTCAACACGGCGACCTGGGCCGGAAACGGCGCGTCCCGAGTTCGGAACCCGCAGCGCGGCGTCCGACGCAGGGCGCGCCGCGTCCGGAGCCCCGGATATCGCGTCTTCAACTCAGCGATCCGGGTTGGCAACGTCGCGTTCCGAGTTCAGAACTCGGAATGCCGGGCCCGGAACCCGGAACGTCGGGTTCGACACGGGGCGCAAGGCGTCCGGAATACAACGCGCGGGGTTCTGCAGGTGATGCTCCGAGTCCAGGCCTCGGCGCACCGGGTTCCGGACTCGGTCTGCAAGGTTGCCGACGCCGCATCACGGGCGGCGTCGCGCATCGGGATCTTCCCCGGCGCCCCCCGGACGCCGACGACGATCCATCGTCATACCGGCGGCGCGATGGATTCTGCAGGGCATCTTGTGCGGAAGCGTGCCGGCGCCAGCGGCCAGCATCGCAGGCACGTGGCTGCCAAACCGATCCTGGACGTCGAGGAGGAGGGACGGTGGGTGGGAGGAGGCGGGGTCTGGACACGCCTGGCGATCGCCGGACGGCGGGCGCGGGATCGCGTCCGCCCGCTGGCGCACACCCCTACTGGAGGCGGGACTATGGATCGTATATGATTCATATATTCCTGTTCCCCGAGAGCTCCCCATGGGCATCGTCAACATCGACGACGCGCTGCACGACCAGTTGCGTCGTGCCTGCACCGTCAGTCACCGCTCGATCAACGCGCAGGCCAACTTCTGGATCAAGGTCGGCATGCTCTGCGAGATGCATCCGGAACTGAGCTTCCAGGACATCGTGGCCAACGAGCTGCGTGCCGCCGGGGTGCAGCCGGCACCGCTGCGCGCCGGCCACACGTGATCAAGACCGAGGCCGAACTGGCGCGCATGGCGGAGGCCGGCGCGCTGCTGGCGTCCGTGTTCGACCGGCTCGGCCGGCTCTCGCTGGAAGGCATGAGCACGATGGCGATCAACGATGCCGTCGAGCGCATGATCGTGGACGAGCTGCACGCGCGCCCGGCCAGCAAGGGGCAGTACGGCTTCCCGTACGTGCTCAACGCCTCCATCGACGACGTCGTCTGCCACGGCATGCCCTCGCATCAGGACGTGCTGCGCAGCGGACAGATCGTCAACCTCGACATCACGCTGGAGAAGAACGGGTACCTCGCCGATTCCAGCACCACCTACCTGGTGGGTGAGGTGGCGTATCCGGCGCGACGGCTGGTGGCGGCCACGTACCACGCCATGTGGAAGGGCATCGCTGCCGTGCGTCCCGGCGCGCGCCTGGGCGACATCGGCCACGCCATCGCGCAGTACGCGCGCCAACAGGGCTACAGCGTGGTCAGGGAGTACGGCGGCCACGGCATCGGCCGCGAGATGCACGAAGCCCCGCACGTGCATCACTACGGCAGGCCCGGTACCGGTCTGGTGCTGGAGGAAGGCATGGTGTTCACCATCGAACCGATGCTCAACCAGGGCCGCGCCGCGATCCGCTCGCACCCGGACCAGTGGCCGGTGCATACGCGCGACGGCACGCTGTCCGCGCAGTTCGAGCACACCGTCGCGGTGACGCGCACCGGCGCGCGCGTGCTGACGCTGCGCAGTGATGAAACGCCGTTGTGCGAACTGGGGTAGTCGGACGGCCCGAAAGGACCCTCAGACAGTCGCCCGCAGCGTGGCATTGAGCACGTATACGACCTCGCCGTGCGCCACGATGTGCAAGCCCTCCTGGACGGTGAACGCGAATCCAGGATAGAGACGGCCTGCCTGATACTCGGGCGCGAGAAGCCAGAGCTGCGCTCTCGTTGTGGCCCCGGGGGAGACCGAGTCGACACCGATGTACTCGTGGTGCGCGTCATTGAGCATGCCCTCGACGCCGAAATCATGAGTTGGTCGGTATCCGGAAAGGGCCGGACCCGATCTGCCGCCCTCATCGGTGCTCAGGAAGCGGATATCGGCTTCGATGTCGGGTGGGCGGCCAGGTCTGCTCATGGTGTCGAACGCGTGACGGGACGGAAGAGTGGAAAGGAACTTCAGTCGTCGCGCTTGAAGGCTGACCAAACAGGTTCGGGGTGAGCAACGACTCAGGCCGCGACGCTGTCCGTATCCGCCTGCGGTTCCGGCGGTTCGTCGGTTGGTGGGGGTTCGGGGGCGCGGCAGGCGGTGCAGGCCAGCAGCACGGCGGCGAGCAGGGTGAGGCGGATCCGGGTCACGGCGACGGTCCTCCTGGGGCGTGGCGCTATGCTACGCCCATCGACGAAGGAGGCGCATGTGGCGGCGAACCGGTGGCGGCTGGACGGACAACGGGCGCTGGTGACCGGCGCCAGCGCGGGCATCGGCCTGGCGATCGCGCGCGAACTGCTGGGGCTGGGCGCGGACCTGCTGATGGTGGCGCGCGACGTGGACGCGCTGCAGGACGCACGCGCCGACTTGGGCGATGAGTTTCCCGAGCGCGAGATCGGCACGCTGGCCGCCGATGTCGCCGATGACGAAGACCGCCGCGCCATCCTCGACTGGGTGGAAGACCACGGCGACGGCCTCAACATCCTGGTCAACAATGCCGGCGGCAACGTCACCCGCGCCGCGGTGGACTACACCGAGGACGAATGGCGCGGCATCTTCGAGACCAACCTGTTCTCCGCGTTCGAGCTGTCGCGCTACGCGCATCCACTGCTCGCGCAGCATGCGACCTCGAGCATCGTCAACGTCGGCAGCGTGTCCGGCATCACTGCCGTGCGCAGCGGCGCGCCCTACGGCATGACCAAGGCCGCGCTGCACCAGCTCACCCGCAACCTGGCCGCCGAATGGGCCGAGGACGGCGTGCGCGTGAACGCGGTGGCGCCGTGGTACATCCGCACGCGCCGCACCTCCGGCCCGCTGTCGGACCCGGACTACTACGACGAG
The DNA here is from genome assembly GCF_001427635.1 of Pseudoxanthomonas sp. Root65. Lineage (NCBI taxonomy): Bacteria > Pseudomonadati > Pseudomonadota > Gammaproteobacteria > Lysobacterales > Lysobacteraceae > Pseudoxanthomonas > Pseudoxanthomonas sp. Root65. The sequence goes on along the minus strand of NZ_LMHA01000001.1, from coordinate 925,955 downwards.
GTCATCGCCCGCACCCCGATGCGCCGCATCGGCGAGCCGGACGAAGTCGCCGGCGCCGTCGCGTTCCTGTGCCTGCCTGCCGCCAGTTACGTCACCGGTGAATGCATTGCGGTGGATGGCGGATTTTTGCGGTACGGGTTCTGAGGCGTCGTCGGGTCGTGGCGTGCGGTATGAAATTGCTTGGCCAGAATCTACTTCTTGGCATCAGCCTCATGCTCATTCCCGCGCTGGCGGAAATGGCGACCGCACTTCTTGGCCACCATCCAGGCATTGGCTTGGACATACTGCTTTATCGCCCTTTCCATTTCGCATTCGCGGGACTGGCGATTCTGCTGTTCGCTGCACTCAATGCCCGGATTTTCGCGCGATCAGCGGGATCCAAGCTGGGCGGCGCTTTGGTGGGAGCGGTTTTCGCAGTCCTGTGGTTCGCTCTAGCGTTCGTTGCGGTGGCTCAGCTGCACCTGATCCGTGGAGGCTCGTTATGAGCATGAGCCGAAGCATCCGGATGCAGGCGATGCGCGAGCCTCCCACTGCGTGCATCGCATCGGATGGCCGCTGCGTTACGGCGTACGGGCGGCCGCCTCCGGCGCGCTGAACACCACGCGGCCGTCGGCATCCAGCACTTCGATGCGGGCGTCGCCGGTGCGATCCACGCGCAGGCGGATGCGGTCCTTGCCGCGGGCGTCGGCCAGCAGGATCTCGGCATCGTTGTGCTGGTTCTGCACGGCGATGCGGCGGGTGGCCTGTTTGGCCGCGTCCAGCACCTTCACGTGCGACGGCACGGCCTGGTTGATCTGCAGGCCGCTGCTGATCGGTTCGCCGTCGGCGCCGATGCGCGTCATCAGGCCGATCGCATCCATGTTGGGATTATCGAAGGCGAGCGCGGAGACCTTGCCGGCCTCCACGTCGGTCAGCGCCAGTCCGCCCACTTCGTTGCCCTTGCGGTCGTAGAACACCAGCCCGGCCGGGGTGACGGCGCGCTTGAAGGTTTCGCCGTTCAACATGGGCGGCGGAAAGCGCTGCTGGTTGGCCAGCACCACGCGCGTGGCGCCATCGGCATCCACGATGTCCAGCCGCTCCACCGACAACCGCTGGAAGTGCGGGTCCGGCGCCTTGAACGCCGTCAGCAGCACGGCGATGAAGGCCAGCGTCAGTGCGCCGGCGTAGAGGCGCAGCAGGCGCATTTCGCGCAGCAGGCGGTGCGTCGGATCGTGCGGCATCGGAGGTCCTGGTGGTGGAAATGTCCGATTCTAGCGACGCGTCCGGGGCGGTTCCCGCACGGGTGTCCGCAATCCCGACAAGCCACCGCGCGCGTGGCGCGATTGAAGTTCGTTTTACATGCCGTGCGTAGCGTGCGGGTATCGACGGACGATGGGTGCGGACATGAAACGATGGATCACGTGCGGCCTGCTGGCCTGCGCAGCGAGTGTATTGCTGGCCTGCGCGGGCGGTTTCTTCTACGTGCAGACGCTGGACCTGGACAGCCAGCCGCTGCCGGACCCGGCCAGCACGGTGGCGGATCTGGATTTCATGCGTGAGCCGATGCCGGCGACACGCGGCAAGATCCTCGCGGTGGTGACCAGTACCTCGCACTTTCCGGGCGGGGACAAGAAAGCAGGCTTCGAACTGAGCGAACTGGCGCGCGCGTATTACGTGTTGCAGGCCAATGGCTACGAGGTGGACATCGCCAGTCCCCAGGGCGGATCACCGCCGATGCGGCTGGACGACGAAGACGCGGTGGCCGCCGATTACGCGTTCCTCAACGATGCGGCGGCACGGCGCAAGCTCGACGGCAGCCTGCCGCTGCGCGAGGTGGATGCCACGCGCTACGTGGCGGTGTACCTGGTCGGCGGCAAGGGCACGATGTTCGACTTTCCCGACGATCCCGACCTGCAGCGCATCGTGCGCACCGTCTACCAGCGCGGCGGCGTGATCGGCGCGGTCTGCCATGGACCTGCCGGCTTGCTGGAGGTGATGCGGGACGATGGCACGCCGCTGCTGCGCGGCCGTCGCGTGACCGGCTTCAGCAATGCCGAGGAACTGTTCCTGATCCAGGATGCGCGCGTGCGCTTTCCGTACCTGCTGCAGGACCGCATGGTCGAAAAGGGTGCGCAGTACGTCGAAGGCACGATGTATCTGGACAACACCGTGGTCGATGACCGGCTGGTCACCGGACAGAACCCGTGGTCGACGTGGTCCACGGCCGAGGCGATGGTGCGCGCGCTGGGCCAGGTGCCGGTCGCGCGTGCACCGGGACGCGACGAACTCGCCGTGCAGGTGCTGGCGGTCTATCACCGCGAAGGCATCGAGGCCGCGCGCGCGGCGCGCGCCGCATTGCCCGAGGCGGACAAGCGCCTGCTGCTGATGCATGCGCTGGTGGCGGGCATGCAGGGGCGGCTGGGCGAAGCGTGGCAGCTGCAGGCGCTGGCGCGCGGGTGAGTGCCGCTTACGCGCCGCAGGTGCTCTCGGCGACGATGCGCGCCACGCGCTCGAAGTCGGCGCGGTTCTTCTCGGCGTTCTCGGGGCGGGCGAAGCGGGCGGCCACTTCGGTTTCGTCGCGGCGCTTCTTCCAGGCATCGCACAGCGCGCCATCGGGCACGCGGGCGCAGGTGTCGCGGACGACTTCGCAGGCCTGGCCGGCGCCGGACTGCGGGTTGCCGTCCAGGCCGACGGTGCGCAGCGTCACGCAGCGCGAGGCGGGAATCGGATCCTCGGTGACGTAGCTGTCCTTGTCGTGGGTGGTGCACTGGAACAGCACCGGCGGCGGCAGGCGGCGCGCATCCGACGAGGGCGGTACTGCGTCGGCCGCGGGTGGCGTCGGTGCGGTCGTAGCCGGAGCAGGTGTCGTCGCCGCGGCGGCCGCGGGCGCTGCGTTAGGCGTCGCCGTGCCGGCCTGGCCCGGGGCCATCGGCACGGTGTTGATGCCCTGCATGGTGCGCTGTTCCTGCTTCATACCCTTGGGGCAGGGCGCGTTCTGCAGGGTCAGCGCGCCGCTGGCGTCGGTGCAGCGGTAGATGACGACCTCCGCACGGGCGGCGGGGATGCCGGCATGCCAGGACAGGCCGAGCATCGACAGCACTGCGAGGGAACGTACGACGGATTTCATGCTCATCTGCACTCGTTGGCCAGGCGCGCATCGATACCGCGCTGTTCCAAGTCTAGCGTGCGGCGGTCGCTGGGCAGCGCGGCGCCGTAACGGCGCAGGATCTCGTAGCGGCGATCGGACAGGCGTGCGCACACTTCTTCCTGCGGCAACGGATGGCAGGTATCGCGCACCCAGCCGCCGCCGGGCACGAACACCGGGCCGGGACGCGGCCCCGGATGATGGCCACCGCCGGGTGGCCGCGGCCGTGAGCGGTCGCCGCTTTGGAAGGCGAGGTTGCCGTTGCCGATCGACACGCTGCCCGAGACGCTGCCGCCGCTGCGCGGCCACGCCGGATAGGCCGAGTAGCCGATGCCGTACGGCACCCAGCGCGGATTGCCGTCGCCGTTGTCGCTGGTATAGACCTGGCCCTCCGGCGTGGTGCATTCGTACATCGGCTTGGGCGGGGTGAGGTACACCACCCGGGTGGTGGCGGGCGGTGGCGCGGGAACGGTCTGTGTGGCGGGCGGCGGCGCCACGGCCGGGGCGCGCGGGGGATCCTGCGGGCGCTGCATCGCGCGGACTTCCTGCTTCTCGCCCTTCAGGCAGGGCGAGTCGCGCAGGGCGACGGTGCCGTTGGCGGCGACGCAGCGGTAGATGGTGACCGGCGTGGCAGGGGGGGCGGCCGACTGCGCGTGCGTGGCCGACGGCGAAGCGGTCAGCAGGGCAAGCAGCAGGGGCAGGAGGGCGCGGGGCATGTCCCCATGGTGCGCGCCGGGGCGGACGATGGAAAGGCGATGGCGCGGCCCGTATGGCCGTCAGTCACGCAGCGACTGGCCGGTCAGGGCGTCGCGGATCGCGGTGGGACGGTCCAGCCCGCCGGTGGCGCCCGGTACCACCGCGTCGACGCGCGCCAGCAGGGCAGGGTCGAGCGCGGCCTGCTCGCTGACCGCCGGTTCGCCGCTGAGGTTGGCGCTGGTCGACACCAGCGCGCCGCCGTAGGCCTGGCACAGGCCCACCACGACCGGGTGCTCGCTGACGCGCACGGCGATGCCGCGGTGCGCACCGGTGATCCAGCGCGGTGCCTGCGCGGTGGCCGGCATCACCCAGGTGTACGGGCCGGGCCAGCTGGACAGCACCTCGGTCAGGCGCTCGGTGGGCACGGCGGACACGTCGATCAGCGGCTTGAGCTGTTCCAGCGTGGCGGCGATCAGGATCAGGCCCTTCTCGACCGGCCGTTGCTTGATCGCCAGCAGCCGGTGCACCGCGCCCTCGTCGAACGGATCGCAGCCCAGCCCCCACACCGCTTCGGTGGGATAGGCGACGATGCCGCCGCTGCGGATGGTCTCGGCGGCTTCCTCGATGGTCCTTTCGATCGGCATGGCCTGGGTCCTTCCCGCGGCGTCAGAACGGGGCGTCGTCGCCGGTCGCGGCGGTGGCGGTCTTCTTCACCGTCGTCTTCTTGGCGACGGCTTTCTTGGGGGCGGTTTTCGTCGCGGTCTTCTTGGCGGCTTTCTTGGTGGCCTTCTTCGCCGGCGCCTTCTTGGCGGCGGCCTTCTTCGGCGCGGCTTCTTTCTTCACCGCCGCCTTCTTGGCCGGCGCCTTCTTGCCGAAGCCCTTGCGCACCGGCTTGCCGGTTTCCTCCAGCAGCTTGGTCACTTCGTCGAAGGTCAGCGACGCCGGCTCGCGATCCTTGGGGATCTTGCCGTTGAGCTTGCCATCGCTGATGTACGGGCCGAAGCGACCGTTCAGCACCTGGATGTCGCTGCCGTCGAATTCCTTGATGATGCGGTTGCGCGCGATCTCTTCCTTCTCTTCGATCAGGAACACCGCGCGCGCCAGGTCGATCGTGTACGGATCGTCTTCCTTCTTCAGCGACGCGTACACGCTGCCGCGCTTGGCGAACGGACCGAAGCGGCCGATGCCGACGCTGACCTCTTCATCCTTGTCCTGGCCCAGCTTGCGCGGCAGCTTGAACAGCTCCAGCGCGTCTTCCAGGGTGATGGTGTGCATGGACTGGCCGGGGCGCAGCGAGGCGAACTCCAGCTTCTCGTCGGTGTCCTTGTCGCCGATCTGCGCGTACGGCCCGTAACGGCCCAGCCGCACGCTGACCGGCTTGCCGGACTTCGTATCGGTACCCAGCTCGCGCGCGCCGGTGGCTTCGCTGCGGTCGACGGTCTCGGCTTTCTCGTCCACCAGTTCCTTGAACGGGCCCCAGAACTTCTCCATCAGCGGGATCCACTCTTCCTCGCCGCGGGAGACGGCATCGAGCTCGTCTTCCAGCTTGGCGGTGAAGTCGTAGTCCACGTACTGGGTGAAGTGGCCGGACAGGAACTTGGACACCGCGCGGCCCACGTCGCTGGGCTTGAACGCGCGGCCTTCCATTTCCACGTACTTGCGGAAGATCAGCGTCTGGATGATCGAGGCGTAGGTGGAGGGACGGCCGATGCCGTATTCCTCCAGCGCCTTGACCAGCGCCGCTTCGGTGAAGCGCGGCGGCGGCTGGGTGAAATGCTGGTCGGCGTGGATGCGGTCCAGCGGTACGGTGTCGCCGGGCTTCATCGGCGGCAGCTTGCGCCCTTCGTCGTCGTCCTCGGCGTTCTTCTGGTCCTTGCCTTCCTCGTACACGGCCAGGAAGCCCGGATCGACCACGGTGGTGCCGCTGGCGCGGAAGCTGTGCTGGCTGCCGGCGGCGAGGTCGACGCTGACGGTGTTGAGCGTGGCCGGCACCATCTGGCAGGCGACGGCGCGCTTCCAGATCAGGTCGTACAGCTTGCGCTCGTCGTCGCTCAGGTACTTGGCCACCTGCGCCGGCGTGCGCAGTGCGCTGGTGGGGCGGACGGCTTCGTGCGCTTCCTGTGCGTTCTTCGACTTGGTGACGTAGACGTTGGGCTTGTCCGGCAGCGCCTGCACGCCGAAGTCGCGCGCGATGACGTCGCGGATCTCGGCCAGCGCGTCCTGCGACAGGCTCACCGAGTCGGTACGCATGTAGCTGATCAGGCCGACGGTGCCTTCCTCGTCGCCGATGTTGACGCCTTCGTACAGTTTCTGCACCACCTGCATGGTCTTGCGGGTGGTGAAGCCGAGCTTGCGCGAGGCTTCCTGCTGCAGGGTGGAGGTGGTGAACGGCGGCGCCGGGCGGCGCTTGCGTTCCTTGCTGGTCACGTCGGTGACGTGCAGCATGCCCTGCGCGGCCTGCTGGATGCGCAGGCGCGCCGCTTCGGCGGTATCGCCGTCAGTGACGGTGAACTGCTCGAACTTCTGCCCGTCGAGCTTGGTGAGCTTGGCGGTGAAGGCCTGGCGCGGATGCGCGCACTCGGCCTCGATGCTCCAGTACTCGCGGGCGATGAAGGCTTCGATCTCTTCCTCGCGCTCGACGATCATGCGCAGCGCCGGCGACTGCACACGGCCGGCGGACAGGCCGCGCTGCACCTTGCGCCACAGCACCGGCGAGAGGTTGAAGCCGACCAGGTAGTCGAGCGCGCGGCGCGCCTGCTGGGCATCGACCAGGTCGCCGGCGATCTGTCGCGGCTGGGCCATGGCTTCCTTGATGGCGCGCGGGGTGATTTCGGTGAACACCACCCGGTGCAGCGGCTTGTCCTTCAGCAGGCCGCGTTCCTTCAGGATCTCGGCGATGTGCCAGCTGATGGCCTCGCCCTCGCGGTCCGGGTCGGTCGCCAGGAAGATGTCGTCGGCGCCCTTGGCGGCCTTGGCGATGGCATCGACGTGCTTCTCGTTCTTCTCGATCAGGTCGTAGCGCATCGCGAACCCGTTGTCGGGGTCGACCGCTCCTTCCTTCGGCACCAGGTCCCGGACGTGGCCGTAGGACGCCAGGACGGTGAAGTCCTTGCCGAGGTATTTATTGATCGTCTTGGCCTTGGCGGGCGACTCGACGATGAGCAGGTGCTTGGGCATGTCAGGGGTTCAGGGCTCGGGTGGGCCGTCCGGGGGGCGGCTAGGGTGCCCCGGATGCGGGCGCCAGAGAAGCGGACGCCCGGGGCAGGGGCCCCGGGCGTTCAGTTTCCTATTTATAGTGGTGTCACGGCCGGGGCAGGGCTGTCAAGCCGGATCGTCACCGCCGGTCCGGGGCCGCGACCCCGGTCACGCCGCCGGCGGGCGGGCTCAGCGGCCGAGGGCGGCGGCCGCGCCGATGGCCGCGATGACCAGCAGGATGGCCCCCACGAAGAGCAGGCCGCCGATGATCAGGACGACCAGGGTCACAGTGCCCAGTTCCTCGCGCTGGCGGTCCGGGTAGGCCGTGAAGGCCCATTTGTCCACCACCAGGGTGTCGCACATCATGTCGTGCAGCGCCTGCTTGCGCTCGGTGAATCCGGCCATGACGTAGCCGATGAACAGGATCAGTCCGCTCAGGATCATGGCGAAACAGCGACCCACCGCGCGCAGGAAGCTGATGGGCTCGCCGTCGCTGCGGGTGACCTTGATGCCGATGGCGAGTTTGCCGGGCGTTGCCTGCAGCGACGAGGACTGGAACCACGAGAAGTAAACGACACTTATCGCGAAGCCGACCAGGCCGGAGACCAGTTGCAGCAGCACCATCCCGCTGTCGTCGGCAAATCCCATCATGCCGCCCATGACGGCGCCGATGATCATGCCGACAAAGCCGCCGATGACGCTGGTGATCAGGTAATCGATCAGGTAGGCCGCCGTGCGCTTCCAGAAGCCTGCGTGGACCACGTGTCCCGCCGACACGACGGCCGCGTAGGGACGCACGCCGATGTCGGCACGCGGCGCGGCATAAGGCGAATCGGCGGCCGAAGCCCCCGTTTCGGCGCGCATCACCGGCGGCGGTGTCGCGTAGCTCGGTTCGCTTGCGGTGAACACGGCGCGACCGGTCAGCGGTCGCTCGACGGGGGGCTCGATGGCGGCCTCCTGGGCCGCCGCCGGCGGTGCGGCCACTGGCGTGGCCGCGATGCCCAGTCCCTCGGCCAGATCGCCCAGCGGCGTCCACTGGCTCATGCCATCGCGCCAGGCGAGCGTGGAGGTGTTGAGGGCGCCTGTGCGGAACAGCGACACCAGCGCATCCTGCGCCACCGGACCCTGGCGCTCATGGCGCAGGTCGACGTAGTACCACTCGGTCATGACAGGTCCTTCATCAGCATCATGCCCATCACCGCGTAGATCGCGATGCTGCCGACGATCGCCAGGCCGGCCAGGGCGAGGATCACGATGGTCACCACGCCCAGCTCGTCGCGCTGGCGTTCGGGATAGGCGGTGAACGCCCACTTGTCGACCACCAGGGTGTCGCACAGCATGTCGTGCAGCGCCTGCTTGCGCTCGGTCAGCGCCACCATCAGGCCGGAGATCAGCACGCCCAGGCCGCAGGTGACCATGGTGAAGACCAGATAGGCCAGCGAGCGCAGGAAGCCGCGCCAGAAGCTCATCCGCTGGCCGTCGGTACGCGCCACCTTGATGCCCACCGCCAGCTTGCCCAGGCTGGCCTGCAGCGAGCTGGACTGCATCCAGCCGAAGTAGATGCAGGGCGCCAGGAACAGGATCGGATAGATGGCCAGCATGGAGGCGAGGCCGGCCCCGGTGGCGAACGGATTGTCGGAGCCGCCGGCGCCCATTACGCCCACACCGATCAGCATCAGCGGAATCATCAACGCATAGCTGATGACGGTGGTGACGATGCTGTCGATGAAGCTGGCGGCAAACCGCTTCCACAGGCCCGCGTGCACGAGATGGCCGGCGACGATGGTCTGGAAGGACGCCAGGTCCGCCGTCGGCGGCGTATACGGCGCGTCCGCTGCCGGCACGGCGACGTCCACGTCCGGCGTGGCGATGGCATCGAGTTGCAGGTCAAGTTCCGTGGCGACCGCGCTCAGCGGCTGCCAGTCCTGCAGCCCCTCGCGCCACACCAGCGATGCGGCGCCCAGGCGCGCATGGCGCACGTGGCTTTCCAGTTCCTCGGCCGAGAACGGCCCGTGCCGCTGCCCGTTGGCATCGGCGTAGTACCACTGCGTCATTGCGTCATTCCCCGGTGAAAAGCGTGGCCCGCGTCGCCACGCTGACGTTGTTCAGCCCCGGCAGTCCAGCGGCAGGTACTTGTCGTCGATCTCCGACGAGCAGTGCCACTCGCTGTTGTCGCTGCCGAGGTCCCACCACAGCTTGCGGCCATCGATCTGCGCGTTGCCGGTGTTGGCGAATTCCAGCTCGAAGCCGCAGGTACCGTCGTCGAACTCGCCGATGACGGCGCGAGTGACATAGGTGCCGGCATAACTTTCGGGCGTGCCGAACGTTCCTTCGCCGTTGCTTGGGCAGCGGCCTTCGGCGTCGAAGAATGCCTTCACTTCGCCACGCAGCTCGACGTTATCGACCGTCGCTTGTGTGACCTTGGTGCGAAGCGTGTAGTCGTTGTAGGCCGGAAGCGCGATCGCGGCGAGGATGCCGGCGATGCCGATACACGGCACCACCATCACCGCGGCGACGATCAGCGCGATCTTGCCGCCGGACATGCGTGGTTTGGCGACCGGCGCGGCGGGCGTGCGCAGCAGGCGGTCCTGCGGCGCGGCGGCGGCAGAGGGGCCCGCAGGCGCGGACGGCACCGGAGGCGGCGTGCCGACTGTATCGACCGGTGCGGGGTTCAGGCCGAGTTCGTCGGCGAAATCGCGTAGCGGTTGCCATTGCGGCAAGCCTTCGCGCCAGACCAGGCTGTCCAGCGCAACGCGCCCGAAGCGGTAGTGGGTGACCAGTTCATCCGATGAGACCGGACCGTGCTGTTCACGGTTCCGGTCGGCGTAATACCAACCCGACATGCTTCCCCCTGAAGCGGATCAACGCCTCAGTGTACCGGCTCGGGCTCGTCGGCAAACATCTGGGTCTCCATCCACGCGTAGGCGGCCTCGGACCCCGGCTGGTTGAACAGCACCATCAGCACGACCCATTTCAGGTCGTCCAGGTCCAGTTCGTCCTGGTCCAGCGCCATCGCCCGGTCCAGCACCAGCTCGCGCTGGTCGGCATCGAGGACGCCATGCTGTTCCAGGAACAGCAGGAAGCCGCGGCAGTCGACGTCCAGCTTCTCGAGTTCCGGGCCATGGAAGACCCGGGTCGGACCGCCGACGCGCGGCGTCGACGCCGCCGGACGCTGGTCGGCCAGGGCATCCAGCCAATCGAAGGCCTTGCTGATCTCGGTGGGGCTGAAGCCGGCCTGGATCAGGCCGTTCTGGAGAGAGTCGCGGTCGCGGACGGGGTCCGCATCTTCGGTGAAGTAGTGTTCGAACAGGTACAGCAGTACATCCAGGATGCTCTCTTTCATTGCCCCTCGGCCTGCGTCATCGACGCTGTGGAGGTGAAGAAACCGGTCTTTCTCTGGTATCGGCCGTGTTCCGCCGTTACTAAGCCATCCAGTTCCATGACCAGCAGCATGGAGGACAGTTCCGCGGCCGTCAATCGGGTGCGTGAGACGAGCTGATCCATACCTGTTGGGTCATGACCGAGCGCTTCCCACAAGCACTGGTAGTCGACGTCCAGACGGGGTGGCATCTCGCCCGGGCCTGCGATCACCCCCGATTCAGTCTCGCCGAGCCGCGCACGCAGGGCATGGGCCAGGTCGTTGGCCAGCGGGGCGAGCGCCTCGACCACCTCGCGAGGCTCCTCCACCAGCGCGGCGCCGTCGCGGATCAGGCGGTGGCAGCCCCGGGCCTTGGGGTTATGGATGGAGCCGGGAACGGCGAACACCTCGCGTCCCGCCTCGCCGGCCTGGCGGGCGGTGATCAGCGCGCCGGACTGTTCGGCCGCCTCGACGACCAGCGTGCCCAGCGAAAGTCCAGCCAGGATCCGGTTGCGGGCGGGGAAGTGACTGCGCAGTGCGGCCGTGCCGGGCGGGTATTCGCTGACCACGGCGCCCTGTGCGGCCAAGTGGTCGCGCAGGCGGTCGTGCGTGGGGGGATAGGCGATGTCGGGACCGGTACCGACCACCGCGACCGTGGTGCCGGCGCCGGCCGCCAGCGCGGCTTCGTGGGCGGCCGCATCGATGCCGCGGGCCATGCCGCTGACCACGACGATGCCGGCCGCCGCCAGCGACCGCGCGAAGAAGTGGGCGTTGTCGCGACCGCCGCTGGTCGGGCTTCGGCTGCCGACGATGGCGACGGCGGGTCGCCAGAGCAGGTCGGGATCGCCGTCCACGAACAGGGCCAGCGGAGGGCTGGAGATCGTCCGCAGGGGCGCGGGGTAATCGGCATCGTGCCAGCCGATCAGGTGATGCCCGGGCGTCTCCAGCCAGCGCCAGGTGCGCTCGAGCGCACCGTCGGGGTCGCCACCCTGCAGGCGGGCGATCTGCGCGGGGTCCAGTCCCTCCGCGCGCCACAGGGCGATGCCCGCTGCGAGCGCCTGCGCAGGGGTGCCATGGCGTTCCAGCAGGCGGCGGCGGGGCAGGACGGGGCCGCCGGCCAGCACCAGCCTGGCCAGCGCAATCAGATCGTCGTCGGGCATGCGGCCAGCGTAGGTCGCATATGACGACGGCGCCCTCAGGCGCCGTCGCGGTGTTGCGTAGGAATTGCCTGACCCCGGTCAGTAGGCCGCGTCGGGGTGCTTCAGTTCGTAGCCGACGCGCGTGACGTCCACGCTTTCCATCACCAGCGCATAGCTGACCTTGTCGAAAGTGCGGAACACCATCGCGTGGCTGGCGTACTCGTCGGGCAGGCTGACGCGGCCGGCGCCGGACTTGGTCGACTCGCTGATGCGCGAAGACTCCGGGTGGGCCATGCGGTTGGCGGTGTGGCTGCCATTGCGCCAGATCGAGAAGACCGTGCCATTGTCCACACCGTCCAGGCGACCACCGGAAATGGCGATCACGTCGCGCGTGCCGCCCGAGGTGAGGGCGTCGGCCACTGCCAGCACGCGCAGCTTGCCGGCCGGGTCGCTGGCGGGCGGGTGCGGGAAGAAGTGCAGGTCGTAGGGCTGGGCGTCGACCGGGATCAGGCGGTCGCCGACGCGCACCTCATGGCCGCCGATGTCGGCCACCAGCGTGCTGACCTCGGTGCCCGGGACCACGCCGCGGGTGAAGGTGGCGACGTTGACCTTGGCCAGCTCGTAGCCCAGGAAAGCACCCTTGCCCGATTGCTCGACGATGTCCTTCCACTGGTCGATTTCGCCGCGGATCGTCCGGCCCCGGAAGTCCAGGTCCTGCGCACGCGGGTTGTCGGTGAACTTGGCGGTAGGACGCACGACCAGGAAACGCTGGCCGGCCTGCGCGCCGTCCAGGCCGCGGACGTAGATGTTGTGGCCGCCGGAACCGCGCAGGCGGTCTTCTTCCAGGCCGGCGACATGCGGCAGCTGCTCGAAGCTGTCGACGACGCGACGGTCCTTCAGGTAGGCCTCGATGTCGGACAACGGGATCGCGCTGAGCGGCGCCTCCTGGCGCGGACCCGGCTGCACCGCCACGCGGTCCAGGTAGGCCAGGCTGATGACGTCGCCCGGATAGATCAGGTGCGGGTTCTGGATCTGCGGATTGGCCTGCCAGATCTCGGGCCACAGCCACGGCTTCTTGAGGAAGCGCGCGGAAATGTCCCACAGCGTGTCGCCACGCTTGACCACGTAGGTATCAGGATGGCTTGCCGCCATCTCGGCGGCAGCCGCATAAGTGCCGACGGTCAGCACCGCAACGGCGAAAACCGTACGAAAACATTTAAACATGGCGGTATCTACCTGATTCCCCGACAGGTGGTCAGCACTATAGTCCAGAAAACCCGGCGCAACGCAAGCGCCCGCGTTAGAATTCGTGAGGCCTTGCCGGATTCCACTGGCGCCCCCCTCCCGAGACGTACCATGGCCCTGCTCCCCATCCTCGAATTCCCTGATCCGCGCCTGCGCACGAAGGCGGTGCCGGTCGACGCTGGTGATGTGACCACGCCCGCATTCCAGCGCCTGCTCGACGACATGTTCGAGACCATGTACGACGCGCCGGGCATCGGCCTGGCCGCCAGCCAGGTGGACGTGCATCAGCGCTTCATGGTCATCGACATCAGCGAAGAGAAGAACCAGCCGCAGGTCTTCATCAACCCCGAGCTGAGCGACAAGCTCGGCGAGCAGGTCTACCAGGAAGGCTGCCTGTCGGTGCCCGGCATCTTCGCCGACGTCACCCGTGCCGACGAGGTGACCGTGCGCTTCCTCGACCGCCAGGGCCAGCCGCAGGAACTGCGCGCCGACGGCCTGCTGGCCGTGTGCATCCAGCACGAGATGGATCATCTGGACGGCAAGCTGTTCGTCGACTACCTCTCGCCGCTGAAGCGCGAGATGGTGCGCAAGAAGCTGGCCAAGCAGCGCAAGCACGTGGCGTAACGCGGCAAGGCGGGAACGGGGAACCGGGAATGACGGTTCGCTGCCGCTCCGGCGGCCCCGTCGTCGCCACGGCCGTGGTCTTCCCTTCTCTGTTTCCCATCTCCTGTTTCCCGCGCCCATGAGAATCGTCTTCGCCGGCACGCCGGCGTTCGCTGTGCCCTGCCTTCGCGCCGCCCATGCCCACCATGAGGTGGTCGCGGTCTACACCCAGCCCGACCGGCCGGCTGGTCGCGGCCGCGGACTGACGCCTTCACCGGTCAAGCTGGAGGCGATCCAGCGCGGCATCCCGGTCCTGCAGCCGCTGTCGCTGAAGAAGAAGTCCACCCAGGACGCCCTGCGCGAGATGCAGCCGGATGTCATGGTCGTGGTGGCGTACGGCCTGATCCTGCCGCAGGCGGTGCTCGACATTCCGCAGTACGGCTGCTGGAACGTACACGCCTCGCTGCTGCCGCGCTGGCGGGGTGCGGCGCCGATCCAGCGTGCCATCGAGGCCGGCGACGACGAGACCGGCGTCTGCCTGATGCAGATGGAGGCCGGCCTCGATACCGGTCCGGTGCTGCTGGCGCAGAGCCTGCCGATCGGGCCCGACGACACCGGCGGGCAGTTGCACGACCGCCTCTCCGACCTCGGCGCGCAGGTGCTGCGCGATGCCTTGGGTCTGCTGCGGGCCGGCGTCCGTCTGCCGCCGCATCCGCAGTCGGAGGTGGGCGTCGAGTACGCGCACAAGCTGGACAAGGCGGAAGCGAAGCTGGACTGGACGCAGCCGGCCGAGGTGCTGGCGCGCAAAGTGCGCGCCTTCAACCCGTGGCCGGTGGCGGAAGCCCTGGTCGCCGGCGAGCGCCTGCGTATCCACGGTGCGGTCGCGGTCGAACAGGCGCATGCCGCGTCGCCCGGCAGCCTGCTGGCCGCCAGCCGGCAAGGGCTGGATATTGCCTGCGGCCGCGGTGTGCTGCGACTGCGCGTGGTGCAGCGCGAAGGCGGCAAGGCGATCACCGCCGCCGACTACCTCAACGCGCGACGCGACCTGGTGTTGCCGTGAGCACCCAGGCTGGGGTGGCGGTGCGGGTCCTTGCGACCCGCGTAGTGGACGCCGTGATGCACCGCGGCCGTTCGCTGAAGGCCGAACTGGCCGCGACCCTGCCCCGGATCGAGGACGTGCGCGATCGCGCCTTGCTGGAAGCGATCTGCTTCGCGGTGCTGCGCTCGCGCGCCCGCAGCGAGGCCGCGCTCGCGGCATGGATGCCCAGGCCACTGGCGCGCGCCGACAACGAGCTGCGCGCGCTGCTGTATGTGGGCTTCGCGCAGGTGGTGGTGATGGAACTCCCAGCCCATGCCGCGCTGTCGGCGACGGTCGAAGCGGTGCGCGCGCTCGGGCGTCCGCACCAGGACAAGCTGGTGAACGCCCTGTTGCGGCGCGCGCAACGCGAAGGTCTGCCGACGGCGCCGGCCGATGCCCTGTGGCCGGCGTGGTTGCGGAAGCAGGTGCGCGAGGACTGGCCGCAGCACGCGGACGCGATCTTCGCCGCCAGCCAGCAGGAGGCGCCCCTCTGGTTGCGGGTCAACCGGCGCCACGGCACCCGCGACACGTACCGGCAGCGGCTGCTGGACGCGGGCATTGCGGCGGCATCGGTGGACGGCATGGCCGACGCCTTGGTGCTGGACGCGCCGGTCGCGGCCACGATGCTGCCCGGGTTCGCCGCGGGAGACGTATCGGTGCAGGACGGCGCGGCGCAGCGGGTCGCCGACCTTTTCCAGGATCTCTCGACGGGCGCGCGCGTGCTCGACATGTGTGCCGCGCCCGGTGGCAAGACCGCACATCTACTCGAGCGGGATCCCTCCTTGCAGGTGCTGGCGCTGGATGTCGACGAACGGCGCCTGCAGCGCGTACGCGAGACCCTGCAGCGTCTCGGCGTGGAGGCGGCGCTGCGCGCGGCCGACGCGACCGACACCGCCTCGTGGTGGGACGGCCAGCCCTTCGACGCGGTCCTGCTGGATGGGCCCTGTTCGGCGACCGGCATCGTCCGCCGGCAACCGGATGTGCTGCTGCACCGGCGCCCGGAAGACCTGGTGGCGCTGACCGGCCTGCAGGCGCGCCTGCTGGATGCGGCGTGGCAGGTGCTGCGCCCGGGCGGGCGACTGGTCTATGCGACCTGTTCGCTGGTGAAGAGGGAAAACGCGGAGCAACTCGCTGGCTTCCGTGAGCGACATCCGGACGCCGTGGCGGAGTCGTTGGGAGACGACTGGGGCCACGCGGCCGTGGACGGTCGACAGCGCCTGCCCGGCGAGCGCGCGATGGATGGCTTCTTCTACGCATCGCTGCGCAAAGCGTGAGTCGCGTTACAGGATGCTGCGACGAATGATCGTCTCACGCTAGAGAGCGCAACCGGAATGGCCGGCGTGCGGCATACTTCGCAGGCGCCACACGTCTATCGGTTCACGTTCCGTTGACGTTGTGACGACATGGACGGCGCAGACTTCCTCGTCGCAGGAAGTTCCGGTTGCCACCCCGATGATCGTGCCGTTGCCATTCGCAGGACCCGAAGTGATGCAGGGAAGTAGTACACGTCGACAGGATGTCGCGCGCGGGCTCGCGTGGCTGGCCGGATTCAGTGCCGCAGCGCTGTTGGTGGTGCCGAAAGGTCTGTCGGTCTTCGCCGCGTTGATGCTGGCGTCAACCGTCGTGGCCCTGCCCGATGCGTGGCGCAGCGGGCGATCCGTGCCGCGCACGGTGTACGTCCTGTTGGCGGCTGCGTTGGGCGTGATCGCGGTCGTTGCAGTGTCCATGTGGATGAGTGGCGCGTCGCTGGAGGTGTTGGACAACCCCTCGCGTGCCTTGCTGCTGCCCTGGTGCGCCTGGCTCGCATGGGTCACGCGCGTGCGCATGTCGAGCCTCTGGTACGGCGCACTGGCGGGCCTGCTGGTCGCTTTCGTGATCTCGAACGCACAGGTGTCGCTGGGCGTCGAACGGGCGGGCAGCGATGCGAATCCGATCGTGTTCGCCAATGCGGTGTTGACCCTCCTGGTATTTGCCGTCTTCTGCCGCCCGCCCCAAGGGGAATGGCCATTGCAACTGCTACTGGCCCTGGTCATCGTGCTGGCCAGCCTGGTGGTCATCCTGAGTGGCAGTCGCGGTGTCCTGCCCGGCCTGGGGCTGGTCGTGCTGATGTTGCTGGTCGGCACGGCGTCGCGTCGCCGCTGGTGGCGCCTGGGCGGAGCGGTCTGCCTGCTGGCGGGATTGTTCGTCGCCATGTGGACGGTCCCCTGGCTATCCGCCCAGTTCCGGCTCGACCAGTTGCATGCGGACGTATCGGGCTTCGCTGTCGGCGAAGTGGATCAGCCCATCAGCGCGCGCATGGCCTTGCTGTCGGTCGCCTGGGACGCCTTCCGCGAATCGCCGCTGATCGGCGTGGGGGTCGATGCCTTCGCGGCGCGGATCGATGCCAGTGCTTATTGCCTGAACGAACAGCGGCACTTCTGCGGGCTCGGCCATGCGCACAACGACGTCGCGCAATGGGGGGCCACGATGGGGCTGGTGGGGCTCGCCGGTCTTGCCCTGCTCTACCTGACGCCCTTGCTGGTCGCGGCGCGCCAGATCCGGCAGCAGCACCTGCACGTATCGATTGGCCCGTCCTGGACGGCGGGCATGCTGGTGGTGACCTACTTGGTGTCCGGCATGTCGCAGTCGATGTTTTCCCATGCGCTCAGCACCAGTGCCTTCGTGGTGTTCGGTGGACTCTTGCTGGGAAGCGCCCTGACTGGCGCCGGCCAACCCCACAGCCTCGATTCACATAAATAAACTGCAGTGAAATGCGGTGGAGACGAGGTAGCTGGCTCTCACATTTGAGTCAGACACCGCTTCCTAAAATCGGCGCTCCCCCGCAAGCCCCCTCTTTATGCCCCGCGTGAACCTGATCGGTTGGGACAACGGTGTCGGCCTGAGCCGCGACCTTCGCCTCATCGAACACGCGCTGCGGGAGGCCGGGCTGCAGGTCCATCTCCAGCCCGCGCGCGGGCGGGGCAAGCTCAGGAAGTGGTTCGGACCGTGGCTGCAGCGCGCGCGTCTGACCGGGCGGCGCCTGCTGGGCCGTGAGCGCTACGACCTCAACATCATGCTCGAGCACGTCAAGCCCGAGTACCTGCAGGCGGCGGAGCGGAACGCCTTCATTCCGAATCCCGAGTGGTGCCTGCCGGCCGACGTGCGCCGACTGCGCCACATCGACCAGGTGATGACGAAGACCCGGCATGCCGAGCCGATTTTCCAGCGACACGGCTGCGGCGTTTCGCCGATCGGCTTTACCAGTGGCGACCGTCACATGCCCGGTGTCGAGCGCCAGCGCAGCTTCCTCCACCTAGCCGGGCGCAGCAGCGCAAAGCGCACGCGCATGGTGATGGAGACATGGGCGCGGCACCCGGATTGGCCCGTGCTGACCGTCGTGCAGCACCCGCGCATGGCGGACTTCCGGCCGCGGGCGGCGAACATCGTCCACCGCGTGGACTATCTTGACGATGCTGAGCTGCGCGAACTGCAGAACGCGAACCTGTTCCACCTGTGTCCGTCGGAGACCGAGGGTTTCGGCCATTACATCGTCGAAGCGCTGAGCGTGGGCGCGATCGTGCTGACGACCGACGCAGAACCCATGAACGAGCTGGTGACCCCGGAGCGCGGCATCCTGATGCCCTATGCCCGCACGGATCGGCAACAGCTGGCCACGCGCTATCTGGTGGAAGCGGATGCGCTGGAAGCCGCGGTGGCATGCGCACTGGCGATGGACGACACGGAGGTGCGTGCCAAGCAGGACGCGGCGCGCACGTTCTTCCTCGACAACGATGCGGCGTTCCGTTCGCGGCTGGTCGATGCGGTGGTCGCCCTGGCGGGCAACCCGGTGCACGATGCGGCCACCTCGAACAGACCACCGGGACTCGCCACCGACGCCTTCGCCGACCCGGCAAGAGCGCTGCCGGCCGCGCAGGCCTGAGGCGTCAACGCCGCAGACCGTTGGCGGTAGCGGGTAGAATCCGCCGATGTCCCTTCTTCCCCTTTCGCTCGTTGTCATCACCCACAACGAAGCGGCGAACATTGCCCGCTGCCTGGACTGCGTGCCCTTCGCTGCGGACAAGGTGGTGGTGGACAGCGGCAGCCAGGACGACACCGTCGCCATCGCGAAGGCGCACGGCGCCCGGGTGGTGCACCAGGACTGGCTGGGCTTCGGACCGCAGCGCAATTTCGCCAGCACGCAGGCGGCGCACGACTGGATCCTCGTATTGGATGCGGACGAGTTCCTGTCGCCCGAGCTGGCCGCTCAGCTCGAGGCTGGGCTGCCCGGGCTTATGGCGTCGGCGAAGGCCGGTGCCTGGCTGCGCCGACGCACCTGGCTGATGGGCGCCCCGATGCGCTGGTACCGGCCGATGGTCGGCGAGCGGTCGGCGCGCGTCTACCATCGCGGCCGCGCGCGATGGACCAATGCGCGCGTGCACGAATCCCTGCGGTTCGAAGGCGAGACCGCGGAATTCAAGGCGCCGTTCAACCACGCCGATAACCCCAGCCTGGTGCACAAGCAGCTGAAAGTGCTGCGCTATAGCGAACTGAAAGCGCTGGACTGGCGGGACAAGCGTCGCCCGGTCCGCATGTGGCTGACGCCGCTGGTCTACCTCTCGGCCTTCGTCAAGGACTACCTGCTGCGGCTGGCGTTCCTGGATGGCTGGCGAGGCTTCATCATCGCGCAGACGGCCGCCAGCTACGCCGTCTACAAGCGCATGCGCTACTACGAGATGCAGCACAACCCGGCCTCCGTCGAAGCCGCGCACCGCAAGCTCGCCCGCCACGATCTGGAACACTGATGGCCAAGCATTACCTCCTCTATGGCTCCGAGCGTTACGCGCTCGCCATCCTGCGTCCGCTGCAGGACGCCATCCGCGCGCGCGGCGGCGAGGCAGCGTGGTTCTTCGATGGCCCGGGCGCCGAAGACCTGCGTCCGGACGAGAAGCTGCTGACGACCACGGAAGAGGTCCGTCGCTGGAACGCCATCGCCGTGATCACCGGCAGCAATGCGGTGCCGCACTTCTTTCCCGGCGTGAAGGTCGAGACCTTCCATGGCTTCGATGCCGGCAAGCCGCGGCACATCTACATCCGCGGCTTCTTCGATCTGTACTGCACCACGGGGCCGAACGACACCCGCGCGTTCTCCGAGATCGCCGAGCGCGTCGGCCACTTCAAGGTCGTCGAGACCGGCTGGCCGAAGATCGACCCTTTCATGAAGGACATAGCGGGCGGGCTGCCACCGGTGCGCAATCCACCCGTCATCCTGTACCACTCCACGTTCTCGCCCTCGTGGAGTGCTGCCGAAACCTTGTACGAGGAGGTGAAACGGCTTTCGCGCAGCGGCGAATGGCGCTGGATCGTGACGTTCCATCCGAAGATGAACCCGGACACGGTGGCGAAGTTCCGCGCGCTGGAGAACGATTACCTGCGTTTCGCCGACGACGACAACATCCTCGACCTGTTCCCGCAGGTGGACATGATGTGTTCCGACACGTCCTCCGCGCTCAACGAATTCCTGCTCACCCACAAGCCGGTGGTGACGTTCAAGAATCGCCGCCCCGGCCCGCAACTGATCGACATCGACCAGGCCGGCCAGTTCGAGCCGGCGATCTGCCGCGCGCTGGCGCGTCCGCCCGAACTGATGCAGGCCATCGTCGCCTATGCCGACAGCATCCATCCGTACCGTGACGGCCGGTCCAGCGAACGCGTTCTGGACGCCATCGACGCGTTCATCGCGTCCGGATCGCGCAATCCCCGGCGCAAGCCGATGAACCTGTGGCGCAAGCTGAAGATCCGCCGTCGAATCGGCTACTGGGGTCCTGCCTGACGCCAGGCCGGCGGGCACTACCAGCTGTCATCAAGGCGCGGGACAATCCGCATGGGAAGCGGGCGCCGTGCCGGGCACGGACGGCGCGCACGTGGGGAGGAGCATCATGAACATCACCGTCATTGCCAGTACGTACAACGCCGAGGAGTGGCTGGAGAAGGTCCTGCTGGGCTACCGCAACCAGAGCTGGCGGGAATTCGAGCTGATCGTCGCCGACGATGGCTCCCGGGATACCACCCGCGCGCTGGTGGAGCGGTTCGCCGCGGACTATCCGGTGCCGCTGCGCCATGTCTGGCATGCCGACGATGGCTATCGCCGCCAGGAGATCCTCAATGCCGCCATCCTGGAGGCGCGGCACGACTACATCCTGTTCACCGACGGCGACTGCATCCCGCGCCGCGATTTCGTGCAGGTCCATGCGGAGCAGGCCGAGCCGGGACGTTTCCTGTCGGGCGGGTACTGCAAGCTCAGCATGAAGCTCAGCAAGGCGATCACCGCGGACGACATCCGTGACGGCCGCTGCTTCGATCGTGGCTGGCTGCGTGCGCAGGACCGTCTCGGTCTGTCGAACACGTTGAAGCTCGGCGCTGGAAGCGCGGGCGGCAGGCTGCTGGACAGCATCACCACCACGAAGCCGACGTTCAACAACTGCAATTCGTCGGCGTGGAAGGCGGATCTGCTGGCGATCAACGGCTACGACGAGCGCATGAAGTACGGCGGCCCCGACCGCGAGCTGGGGGAGCGGCTGGAGAACCACGGTATCCGCGGCAAGCAGATCCGCCACCGGGCGGTGTGCGTGCACCTGGACCATGCGCGCGGCTACAAGACGCGCGAATCGGTCGAGCGCAACCTGGCGATCCGCGCGCAGACACGTGCGCAACGGATCACCTGGACGCCCTACGGTATCGAGAAGTCGACGCCTCACAGCCCGGCGGGCTGACCGCGGGACTCAGCCGGCGTTGCGGTCCGGCAGCGACGACCATGCCGCGATCACGTCATCGGCCGGAATGTCACGCACCCGGCTGGCTTCGCCGCGTTCGCCGCCCAGCACGGTGATCGCGCCGGGGCCGATCGGGCGCCATTTCGCGGGCGAGGCGGCGCCGAACATGACCACCAGCGGGCAACTCAGGGCGGCCGCGGCGTGCGCCGGGCCGGTGTCCACCGATACCAGGCTGTGGGCCTGCTCCAGCAGGGCCAGCAAGCGTGGCACCGGCAACTCGCGGGCGGCGTTGTACAGGCGCGCATCGCGCCCGGTGGCGGCCGCAATCTCGTCCAACACACCGTGCTCGGCGGGCGATCCGCACAGCACGATGCGGGCGTGCGGCAGGCGCTGCCAGATCGCGGCGGCGACCTGTGCCCATGCGCGGGGTGGCCAGTACTTGGGATGCGATGCCGTTCCCACGTTGCCGCGTTTGTGGGTGCGCTTGTTGCCGGGCTGGAACAGCACGCATTGACCTTCCAGCTGCCGGCCGGCGCGCCAGGCCGCCAGGTCGACACGATCCGCATCGGTGATCTGCAGGTATGGAAAGCGGTAGATGGACGGTTCGACGGTGCGCGTCGGATAAGGGTGCAACGGGTCCCGCATGCCGATCCGCAGCCAACGGTCCGGCCACAGGCGGGTCACGCCGTCGCTTTCGTCGTCCTCACGGGTGCGCTGCACGATATCGTCGACGCTCAGGCCGGCACGCGACAGCAACTGCAACGTCGCGGCATCGGTATCGCAGACGTAGACCGGACCGCGGCCACGCGCGCGCAGCCAGCGCACCGCAGCCCATTGGCTCGGGCAGAGCGGATACGGCGTATTTCGGCTGCTCACGATCTGCACGTGACCGATCTCGGGCAAGGGCGTCAGCAACGGGGATGTCCAGCCGCCAGAACCCAGCACATCGACGCGCTGGCCGTAGCGCGCATGCAGCAGCCGGATCATCGTGGTCAGCATCACCACATCGCCGAATGCCCCGCAGCGGACAACCAGGGGGGGGGCGGTGAGGCTCATGCGTTTTTCCCCAGCGCATGCAGGTGGCGGTACTTGTCGATGACGGCCTGCGCGTGGCTGGCATGGAACCACCAGCCCTGGCGGCCATCGCGCCAGGCTGCGCGCAGCAGGTACATCTTCAGCCAGTACGCGGCGGCGTGGGTCCAGGGACTGAGCGCGGAACAGCGTTTACCGTCGGCATGCCGCTGCTCGGCCCACAGGCGGGCGTAGCAGGCATTCTTCGCCCGATGCGCGTCCAGCGAACGCGCGGTGTTGTGCTCGATGACGATGTCGCAGTCCCACACGCGCTTGCCGGCCAGGTCGGGTTTCTCGTGCACGCGCATCGGCAGATAGCGATGATCCGGCCGCACCAGCCGCTCCGTGCGCTCGAATCCGCTGAGCATGCGGCCGAGGAACCAGTTGCAGCGCTTCAATCGCCACACATCGGCCTGCTCGATGTCGCCACTGGCGAACAGGGCGCGCAGCGACGCCTCGCTGCCGTCGGCCAGCCATTCGTCCGCGTCCATCAGCAGCAGCCACGGCTGGGTGGCGCGGCGGATGGCTTCGTTCTTCTGGCCGGCGAAGCCCAGCCAGTCCTGGTGTTCGACGCGTGCGCCGTACGACTGCGCGAGCGCCACCGTTTCATCATCGGATCCGCAGTCCAGCACCAGGATTTCGCTGCAGATGCCCTGCAGCGAGGCGAGGCAGCGACCCAGCCGGTCGGCCTCGTTCTTGGTGATGATGACGGCGGACAGCGGAAGCGGAGAGGTCATGACGTAAGGGCGTGGCTCGGAACGGGTTACCAGTGCAGGCGGCGTCGCGCCAGCGCGGTGGTGAGCTGTTCGTGGGCGGCCCGGGCATCTGCCTCGGGCACGAAGCGCAACGCCAGCGGCGCGGCGATGCCGCTCGCGCCGGCGGTATCCAGCCAGAGCGTCGCGGTACCGAAGCGCAGGTCCAGCGGCGAGCGAGACAGGCGCAGCGCCTGCAGCTTGTCGATCTCGGCGAAGCGCCAGTAGCGCGACCACCAGCCGCTGCGAACGGCGACCAGGTGCGCGTCGAGCGCCCATCCCATGCGGCTGGCCTGCCGGCGTGCGGCATGGGCGGCGAACAGGATCCAGGCCAGCCCCAGCCATCCCCACGCACCCCAGTGCCAGGCCGCCAGCAGGGTCACCGGCAGCAGCCATGCCAGCGACGGCAACCACAGGCGCCAGCGCGCGGACGCATGCACGGCCTGCCAGTCGCCGCGAGGCCACTGCGCGTGCGGCAGCAGGTGAGTGATCAGGGCATCGCAGGCCTCGGGTGTGGCGATCGGCGCGACATCCTTGAGCGCGCGCGTGTCCTGCTGGCCCGACTTCTCCGCCACCGCGGTATCGATGCGCAGCGATCGACGACCGAATACGCGGTGCAGTACCCCCTCGTGCAGCGTCCACGCCTGGATGCGCCGGCGTGCCACGCTGGTGCGCAGGCGCGCGAACAGGCCA
Organism: Pseudoxanthomonas sp. Root65; assembly: GCF_001427635.1. Lineage (NCBI taxonomy): Bacteria > Pseudomonadati > Pseudomonadota > Gammaproteobacteria > Lysobacterales > Lysobacteraceae > Pseudoxanthomonas > Pseudoxanthomonas sp. Root65. The sequence goes on along the minus strand of NZ_LMHA01000001.1, from coordinate 902,252 downwards.
CGCTCCACCATCAACCGGCGGGGCTCTTCGGTCAGCCGGAAACCGTGGAACTGCGACAGCGCCAGCGCCACGGACAGCAGGCGCACCAGCGCCAGTGCCACGCCGATCAGGGCGACGCCACCGGCGGCACCGCCCAGCCAGCCCAGGTGCAGGTCTTCGGCATAGCCGTACGCCTGCTGTGCGCCCTGACGGAACATCTGTTCGATCCTGTTCTCCGGCAGGATCTGCCACATGGCACCAAAGGCGGCCGCCACCACGATCATGCCGCGATTGGAGATCAGGCCCAGCCGGATGACTTCCCATGTCGACAGCGAAAGCAGCGTGGTGCCGTCCGTGCGCGTGGCCACGCCGGGTTCGGACTCTGTGGATGCCGTACCCCGTGCCTGGTGCCGCACCAGGTCCTCCAGCGCCAGCGCCTCGCGCAGGCCGAGCACGCGCATCTGCGCTTCCGGCTTCTGCCCGCCCGCCGACTCGAGGCGCACTTCCGCCACGCCGAACACACGGTGCAGCAGCGACTGGTGGACGACGACGTTGTGGATGCGCGAGAACGGGATTTCCCGCCGTGAACGATGCAGCAAGCCTTCGCGCACCGTCAGGCCGTCGCGCCCGATCGTGTAGCGGTAGGTGAAGTACTGCAGGATCGCCAGCACCACCAGCACGGCGATGCCGATGACCGGCGCGAGCGAAGCCCACAACTCGCCATCGCCTTCGCTCCTGCGCGCGCCGAACACCAGCAGCGCGACCAGCGGGAAGATGAACTGCTTCAGCTGTTGCAGCAGTACGAACAGCCACGACCACGGGTGCAGTCGGCGCTCATCGGGTCCGTTGCCGGGCTGCAGAACGTCTTCCATCACAGCGCGTCGTCGTGGTCGACCTGGGTCGCCAGGCGCTCGCGCAGGCGCTCCGCGTCGTCCGCGTCCAGGCCCGACACCGAGACCGCCGCCATCCGCGTGCCGGCCGTGTGCACCACCAGCGTGGACAGGCCTGCGCTGCGCTCCAGCGGACCGCGTTTCAGGTCGAGGTGCTGCACGCGCGAGATCGGCACGTGGGTTTCGCTCTGCCACCAGTTGCCGCGGCGCACGGCGAATCCGCGGTCGTCCAGGCGCCAGCGCGTGCGCCGGTGGCGTCTGACCGCGACCCACGCGCCCAGCACCGCCCCCACGGCCGCCGCCGCGGGAACGGCGAGCCAGGGCGACACGACATCGGTCGCGCGCGAGATGAAGAACGCCGGGAAGCCGAGCGGGAACATCAGGGCCGCGCCGCCTACGGCCGCCAGCCAGGCGCCGCGGGTCGGCAGGGCCTGCCAGTCGGGGCGCGACATGTCATCGACCGCGAGGGTCTCCAGGGGGTCACTCATTGCAGCGGGCGCGTCCTTGGTGCGTGGAAGGCGTCGTGGCGGAACGGTGCAGGTGCATGCCGTTCGCGCTCCCCAACAGGTCAGCGGTAAGGCGTGTCCTCGCCGCTGCCCGGTGGCCGCAGCGTATAGCGTTTGTACGTCCACTGGTACTGCGCGGGATCGCGGCGCGCGATCCGTTCGACGGTTGCGTTGAGCGCAGTGACCGCCGTCACCGGATCCGCATCGGCGATCGCGGGCGGTGCGGGCTCGACGTGCAGCGCGAAGTCCGGTCCCGGTCCGATCCGTTCGCACCATGCGAACAGCACGGTGGCGCCGGTGCGTTCGGCGAGCCGCGAAACCAGCGTCATCGTCAAGGCCGGCTTGCCGAAGAACGGGGCGAATTCGCCATCGCCCGCCTTGGGCTGCTGGTCGGGCAGGATGCCGACCGCGCCGCCTTCCTTCAGGACCTTCCACAACTGCCGCACGGCCGGACCTTCGGCGCGCACCTGGCGGATGTTGTCGGCGCCGCGCACGCGCAGCAGGAAGGCGTCACCGACCGGCGAGGCGGGCGGGCGGTAGACGATGGCCAGCGGACCGCGCGAGGCCAGCCACTGGTTGAGCAGTTCCCAGTTGCCGAAATGCGGCGCCGCGACGATCACGCCCTTGCCGCTGGCCAGCGCGGCGTCGTAGAGCGCTTCGCCGTGGCGTTCGCGCAGGCAGGCGAGGTTGTCCACCGGCGGGCGGGTCCAGAAGCGGAGGGTTTCCAGCGCCTGCCGGGCGGTGGTCCGCAGGATGGCCTGGTGCAGGTCTTCACGTTGACCGGGCAGCAGCTCGGGGTAGGCGATCTCGAGGTTGCGGCGGGTCACCCGGCTTTCGCGTGCGTCCGCGCGCCGCCAGGCCCACGCCATCAGATCGCCCAGCGTGCGCAGCCAGGACCAGGGAAGGCGGCCGACCAGGGCGGCGACGTGGTAGCCGAGGGCGGCGAGAGTGTCGGGTTTCATCCGTCGAGTGTAGCCAACCCGGATGGCGGTCCCTCGCGGGATCGGGCGCGCGCGACCGTTATCCTGTCGCCCCCTGTCCGGAACCCTGTCCATGCTTTCCCTGATCCAGCGTGTGACCCGGGCCTCGGTGGCGGTCGACGACACCGTCGTGGGCGCCATCGACGGCGGCCTGCTTGCACTGGTGGCCATGGAACCGGGCGACAGCGAGGCGCAGATCGCGCGCATGGCCGATCGGCTGCTGGGCTACCGGGTATTTGCCGACGACGCGGGCCGCATGAACCGGTCCCTCGCCGATACCGGCGGCGGCCTGCTGCTGGTCAGTCAGTTCACATTGGCGGCGGACACCCGCTCCGGCATGCGTCCCAGCTTCACCACGGCCGCCCCGCCCGCCGAGGCTGAACAGGGCTTCAATCAACTGGTCGCGATCTGTCGGCAAACCCACGCGGGAAGGGTGGAAACCGGGCGTTTCGGTGCCCATATGGTGATCAGCCTCGTCAACGACGGGCCCGTGACCTTCCTGCTCCGTCCCTGACGTTTCCCCCTTGACGGGCGTCGGGCGGCAGAGCCCAAGCCGGTCCGGGCTGGTATAATACGGGGTTCTCCCTTCCTCACTCCCGGTGGCGCAACCTCCATGGCCAACGAACGTCCTGCGCAGCAGTCCGACATCAAGCTCTTGATCAGCAAGGGCTTGGAGCAGGGCTATCTGACTTACGCCGAAGTCAACGATCACCTCCCGGACGACCTGGTCGATCCGGAACAGATCGAAGACATCATCGGCATGATCAACGGCATGGGCATCGACGTCCATGAAGTCGCCCCCGATGCCGAAACCCTGCTGCTGGCCGACGGCAACACCGGCAACCGCGAAGTCGACGAGACGGCCGCCGAAGAAGCCGCCGCCGCGCTGACCTCGCTCGATACCGAAGGCGGCCGCACCACTGACCCGGTGCGCATGTACATGCGCGAAATGGGCACCGTCGAGCTGCTGACGCGCGAAGGCGAAATCGCCATCGCCAAGCGCATCGAGGAAGGCCTGGGCCAGGTGCAGGCCTCGCTCGGCAACTTCCCGTGGTCGATCGAACTGCTGCTGGAAGAGTACGAACTGCACAAGGCCGGCAAGAAGCGCCTGGCCGAAGTGGTCGTGGGCTTCAACGACGTCGAAGAGCCGCCCGTCGAAGTGCCGGCCGCCGAAGAAGTCGCGGAAGCGGCCGATGACGCCGAAGACGACGATGAGGCTGGCGACGACACCGCCGAGGAAGCCGCGCCGACCGGTCCGGATCCGGAAGAGGTCGCCCGCCGCATGCAGGTGCTGGCCGACGGCTATGCCAAGTTCAAGAAGTCCTACGCCAAGAACGGCGCGGACAACAAGGCGGTGGCCAAGCTGCGCACCGAGCTGGGCGAAACCTTCGTCACGCTGAAGCTGCCGCTGCCGCTGACCGATACGCTGGTGCGCAAGCTGCGCGAAGTCGTGGCCCAGGTGAAGGACCACGAGCGCCGCGTGCTGCACCTGTGCGCCAACGTCGCCAAGATGCCGCGCAAGGAATTCCTGCGTGCATGGGAAGGCAACCAGACCAACCTCGGTTGGGTGGACGAAGTGCTGAAGCGCAAGCAGAAGTGGTCGTCCGGCCTGCGCGACGTGCGCGAGCAGATCGTCGCCGAGCAGGAAGCCACCATCGCCGTCGAACAGGCGATGCACCTGACCCTTGCCGACATCAAGGACATCAGCCGTGCGATGGCCTACGGCGAAGCCAAGGCACGCAAGGCCAAGAAGGAAATGGTCGAGGCCAACCTGCGCCTGGTCATCTCCATCGCCAAGAAGTACACCAACCGCGGCCTGCAGTTCCTCGACCTGATCCAGGAAGGCAACATCGGCCTGATGAAGGCGGTCGACAAGTTCGAGTATCGCCGCGGCTACAAGTTCTCCACGTACGCCACGTGGTGGATCCGCCAGGCCATCACCCGTTCGATCGCCGACCAGGCGCGCACCATCCGCATCCCGGTGCACATGATCGAGACGATCAACAAGTTGAACCGCATTTCCCGCCAGATGCTCCAGCAGTACGGCCGCGAGGCCACGCCGGAGGAGCTGGCCAAGGAAATGGACATGCCCGAGGACAAGATCCGCAAGGTCATGAAGATCGCGAAGGAACCGATCTCCATGGAAACGCCGATCGGCGACGATGAGGACTCCCACCTGGGCGACTTCATCGAGGACACCAACGTGGAGTCCCCGATCGAGAACACCACCAACATCAACCTGTCGGAAACGGTCCGCGACGTGCTCGCCGGCCTGACCCCGCGGGAAGCCAAGGTGTTGCGCATGCGTTTCGGCATCGACATGAATACCGATCACACGCTGGAAGAGGTCGGCAAGCAGTTCGACGTCACCCGCGAGCGCATCCGCCAGATCGAAGCCAAGGCGCTACGCAAGCTGCGTCACCCCTCGCGTTCGGAACAGCTGCGCAGCTTCCTCGATATCGACTGACGCGCAGAAGCAGCGTTTGCACCAACGAAGCGCGGCCCCTGGTGGGCCGCGTTTCTTTTTGGTGCAAGGATCGCGTTGTCGGCGCGTTGGCCTTGGCATCGTCCTCACATGTGCGCCGTTACACTATCGTCACCCCACGAGTCAGACTTCCGCGTGCAGCGACGGGACGCAGTCAAATCCGTCCTCGCCATCGCGTTGCTGGGCACCATGCCCCGCGTGATGGCGCAGGCCACGAGTGCAGCAAGCCCTGCGGCGACACCCACGCGATTCGACCTGGAAACGGTTCCACGCCTCGCACGCGCCATGGCGCGGCAGCCGTACCGCGCGCCTGATCAGCATCTGCCCGCATCGCTGGATACCGGCTACGACGCCTATCGCGACCTGCGCTTCGATCCGCAGCAGGCCCTCTGGCGCAAGGAGGCATTGCCGTTCCAGTTGCAGATGTTCCATCGCGGGTTCCTGTTCAAGCAGCGCGTGGACCTGCATCGCGTGCACGACGGCATCGCCACGCCGATCGCCTATTCGCCCGAGCTGTTTTCCTTCCCGCCAGGCGTCGATCCGGGGCTGCGCGACGACATCGGTTTTGCGGGATTCCGCGTGCACACGCCGCTCAACCAACCGGCGGTGTATGACGAACTGATCGCTTTCCTTGGCGCCAGCTACTTCCGTGCGCTCGGCAAGGGGCATGCCTACGGTCTGTCGGCGCGCGGACTGGCGCTGGGGAGCGGCGATGCCGGTGCCGAGGAATTCCCGGTGTTCCGCGCGTTCTGGATCGAACAGCCTGCCGCCGGCGCCGATCATCTGGTGGTGCACGCGCTGCTCGACAGCCCGAGTGTGGTGGGTGCGTTCCGCTTCGACATGAAGCCGGGCACCGAGACGGTCATCGACGTGCAGTCCCGCCTCTATCCGCGTGTCGATCTCGCGCGCGCCGGCATCGCGCCGTTGACCAGCATGTTCGAGTTCGATGCCGGCGATCGGGTCGGCACCGACGACTATCGTCCTGCGGTGCACGATTCGGATGGCCTGGCGATCTTCAACGGTGCCGGCGACCAGATCTGGCGCCCGCTGAGCAACCCGCGACGCGTGCAGGCCAGCGCCTTCGCCGATGCCGGTCCGCGCGGGTTCGGCCTGATGCAGCGCAAGCGTGGCTTCGCCGACTACGCCGACATCGAAGCGCGCTACCACCAGCGGCCCAGCCTGTGGATCGAGCCGAAGGGCGACTGGGGCGAGGGCGCGGTGACGCTGGTGGAGATCCCCACCGGCGACGAATACCACGACAACATCGTTGCGTTCTGGCGCCCGCAACAGCCGCTCCGCGCCGGGCGCGAGCACCGCTTCGATTACCGCATGCACTGGTGCGACGCGCACCGCTGGAGAGCCGAGCTGGCGGTGGTCACCGACACGCGCATCGGCGCCGCCCCCGATCCCGCGCGACGCCTGGTGGTGATCGATCTGGAAGGCGGCCGCCTGGCCTCGCTGCCGCGCGACAGCCGGTTGACGCCCGATGTATGGGCGGCGCGCGGCGAGATCGTCGGCGCCGTGGTGTATCCCAATCCCGAAACGCAGGGCTGGCGCCTGAGTTTCGAGTTCCGCCCGCAGGCGCAAGTGGCTGACGACCGCGATGTCGAATTGCATGCACGCGTGCTGGAGGGGCACGTGCCGTTGTCCGAAACCTGGCTGTACCGCTGGAGTCCCTGATCATGAGCGATGCCCGCCACCCCTCTCCGTCGTCGCCGTCCTGGCTGCCGCCCGAGTCGCCGTTGCCCATGCCGGTGCAGGACCTGCGCAGCGGACGCCTGTCGCCGCGTCGCCTGCCGACATCACCGGCCAGGATCGGAGGGCGGCGCGCGCTGGTGATGGGTAACGCGGTGCTGATGACGCTGTTCGCCGCCTACCAGATCTGGTGGGTGCTGCGGGGCGATGGCATCAGCGTGCTGGAAGGGGTTCTGCTGGCCCTGTTCGTTGCGTTGTTCGCATGGATCGCCTTGTCGTTCTCCAGCACGCTGGCGGGATTCGTGCTGCTGCTGTCGAAGCGCACACAGGCGCTCGGGATCGACGCGGACGCGCCGCTGCCTGTGCTGGCCACGCGCACGGCACTGCTCGTGCCCACCTACAACGAGGACCCGGACCGCGTCCTCGCCGGGGTGCAGGCGATGCATGAATCGCTGGCGCAGACCGGCCAGGGCACGTGCTTCGACTTCTTCATCCTCAGCGATACCACCAATGCAGCCGTGCGCCAGAAAGAGGGCAGGGCGGTGCGCGCGCTGCTGCATCGCCTGGGGCCTGACGCGCGCGTGTTCTATCGGCGCCGGGAGAAGAACACCGAACGCAAGGCCGGCAACATCGCGGATTGGGTGCGTCGTTTCGGCGGTGCCTATCCGCATTTGCTGATCCTGGATGCGGACAGCCTGATGACGGGCGAAACGCTGGTGCGCCTGGCCGCGGCCATGGAGCGTCAGCCGACCCTGGCGTTGATCCAGACGCTGCCGATGATCGTCAACGGGCGCACGTTCTTCGCGCGCATGCAGCAGTTCGCCGGGCGGGTCTATGGTCCGGTGGCCGCGCATGGCATCGCGTGGTGGCATGGTGCGGAGGGGAACTACTGGGGCCACAACGCCATCATCCGCACGGCCGCCTTTGCGCGGCATGCCGGCCTGCCCCACCTGGGCGGCGGCAAGCCGTTCGAAGGCGCGGTGCTGAGCCATGATTTCGTCGAAGCCGCCCTGCTGCGCCGTGGCGGTTGGGCCGTGCACATGGCCCCCGGTCTCGGCGGCAGCTACGAAGAAGGGCCGCCCTCGCTGATCGACATGCTGGTGCGCGATCGCCGCTGGTGCCAGGGCAACCTCCAGCATGGCGCGGTGGTGCCCGCGCGTGGCCTGCACTGGGTCAGTCGCCTGCATCTGCTGGTGGGGATCGGCCACTACTCCACCGCACCCATGTGGGCGATGCTGATGCTGGTGGGCCTGGCGATTCCCTTGCAGCAGGCCGGCTTCCATCTGGCGCAGCCGCATCTCGACGGCTTCACGCCCGCGCTGTACTGGCGCGGCGGCGATCCGGAGCGTTTCCTGTGGGTCTTCTATCTCACCATGGCGGTGTTGCTGGCGCCCAAGGCGATGGGATGCATCGCCACCGTGCTGGACCCTGCGTTGCGCCGGCAATGCGGCGGTGCGTTGCGGATCGCCGGCAGCGCGCTGCTGGAGACCGTGATGGCGGCGTTGATGGCGCCCGTCACGATGTACGTGCAGTCGCGTGGCGTGGCCGAAGTGCTCGCCGGACGCGATTCGGGTTGGGAAACGCAGCGGCGCGATGACGGCAGCGTGCCGCTGGCCGGCCTGGTGCGTCGCTACGCCGGCCTCAGCCTGTTCGGTGCGTTCAGTGGCGTGCTGGCCTATCTGGTCTCGCCCGCACTGGCGGCGTGGATGGCGCCTGTCGTGCTGGGCATGGTGCTCTCCGTACCCATCAACCTGCTGACGGCATCGCCCGCGCTGGGCGATCGCCTGCGCCGGGCAGGCTGGCTGCACACGCCGGAAGAAGGCGCACCGCCCGCGATCCTCACGCGCGCCCTCGAACTGCGCGCGCCGCCGCCCGACATTCCATTGACCGCCACCGCCTCCGGTACAATCCCGGCCGCGGAGGGCCTATAGCTCAATGGTTAGAGCAGAGGACTCATAATCCTTTGGTTCCAGGTTCGAGTCCTGGTGGGCCCACCAAAAAGCGATTCGAGAACATCCAGATTTGTCCGATGCCCACAAGAAAACAAAGGAATTCTTGGGGGCCGCGCCAAGGAGGAGCTGGAGTTGGCTAGGATGAACGCGCTTGTCCGCTATGCACGGTGCTTTGGGAAGGGCGTACCCGCATGGGGTGCGTCTAGGGTACTGGGAGATTTAACCGAGTACTCCTTGCCCGACACCGTCACTTCAGGCGCCTGAGAGACACGCTCGTCAGCCATTCTGGTGGGATTGAACGCACATACAGAACTGAAGCGCTGCTAGATGCGAGCGACGCTCTACACGTCCGCTGCGAGCCAATGCCCATGTTCGCACTAGGACAGCTGGAGGCTATGGACTTTGCAGAGCTATTGTCCACTCTTCAACAGCTGGTGGGACGGCTGAGGTCCGAAGTTGAGAACGATCTTCGCTTTGACCTAGCTGAGATGTCCGATGAACAGTTTCGACAACTGCCTTTGCCAGCTCACTTGGACGGCAATCAAGGATGAACTTGATGAGTATTTGTCTGGTTCCGGCCGCGGATTCATACGATCGATTCTGTCATCCCAGACCCGGCGCGATGCCCGCCACGCGCAAATTGGGGGAAAGATGTATTGCATCCTGATGGTTGCGCATGGCTCGAGCCACGCCGATCAGCCATGCGACGTCTCTCCTAGTGGGTGGCAGAACTCACACTGCATCCGCGATCTGCTGGCGGAGCCATCTATGCGCAGGGTCGCGATGTATCCGCTCCGGCCAGACCATGACCATCTCGAAGCCAGGCACGTCCAGTGGTGGCTCGACTACACGCAGGGACGTACTGCCTTGTATCAATCGAGACGGAACTAGTGCTACCAAGTCGCTACGCTCGAGTATGGTGACGAGGAAGAGAAAATGAGGGACAGACATCGCCACGCGTCTGGCCATACCAAGCTTTGCGAGCGCCACGTCGGTGACGCCTTGGAAGCCTCCGCCATCCGGCGACGCAATGACGTGATCCAGTTTGCAGAATTGTGCCAGCGTCGGACGTCGCTTCAGTTGTGGATGATCGATTCGGCCAGCTAGCACATACCTCTCGGTAAATAGAGACCGGCTGTGCAAGTCCTGTGGAGCTTCGGCAGCCGTCATGAGGGATAGATCGATCTCTCCCTGGTCCGCCTTTATCGCTACTTGTGCTGGCGCACTCTGCAGGACCGCTAGACGCGAGCGTGGGGCAGCAGCGCGAAGCCTTGCTAGAGCGGGCAACAGAATTGTGAACTCGCCGTAATCAAAGGCCGCTATTCGCCAACTCTGCGTAGATAGCTTTGGGTCGAAAGGGGTTGAGGGAAGGATGGCTTCTGTCAGCGTCGCCAATGCGTTACGCAGAGGCTCACGTAGTTCGTTGGCGCGTGCGGTTGGTCGCATGCCGCGAGGTCCAGGAAGCAGTAGCGGATCTTCAAAATACTCCCGCAGGCGGCCCAGCTGCACGCTGACGGCGGGTTGAGACAAATGCAGGCGTCGCGCCGCCCGCGTCACGTTCAGCTCGGTAAGTAACGCGTCGAGGGTAATGAGCAGGTTGAGGTCCAAGCGCCGCATGACATCAATCATGTAAATACCTGGCATGAAGAGAATTCATTTCAACTATACCGGGGATTAGCCCCATTCTTCGCGGGCAGTTCATCCCGCGCTCGCGAATCCCCAGTTCAGGAGCTCTAACCATGTCATTGCGTTCCGTAGGGCCAGCGAATCTTTGGGATTCCTCACCCTATCTGTTTAGCCAGGTTGTCTTGGCGGATGAGCCTAAGCGATTCGCCTTCATCTCGGGACAAGTTGCGCTGTCAGCAGACGGCTCACTGGTAGGTGAGGGCGATGTTGACGCTCAACTCAGGCAGATCTTCGCCAACTTACGCGCGGCACTTGCCGGCGTTGGTGGAACGTTGAACGACATAGCGACCATGACGTTGTATGTGAAAGACGTTGCTTACCACAGGAACTACATGAACTTGCAGCGCGAGGAGTTCGAGGGTTGGCGGCCTTCGGAAACGCTGGTTCAAGTTGCTGCACTGGCGCTACCGGAGTTCCTCATAGAGATTCAGGCTGTCGCGGTCCTTCGAAGTCGCTCTTCCTAGCGAGCTACTCAGGCGAGGCGTAAGTGTGAAACCTCCAGCGCCGGTAATGCTCCAGTAGCTGTCGAGGTGCGATGTGCCCACAAATCCTTCCGCAACCTGTTACAAACTCATGAGTAAGACGGTCCTTATCATTTCGGCCCAACCAGAGCCCACGTCGCTCACCCAGAGCTTGGCGAAGATATCTCGCAAGTCCTTGGAGACTTCAGGACACAAGGTTCTGGAATCCGATCTCTATGCGATGCGTTGGAAGGCAGTGTTTGACGCACAAGACTTTCCTTATCGAGCGAACCCCCAGCGCCTCTCCTTCGGGGCCGAATCGGCACACGCCTACGCGACCAATCAGCAGACAGTCGACGTCACGACGGAGCAGGAGAAGGTGCTCGCTGCCGACGCCGTGATCTTCCATTTTCCGCTGTGGTGGTATGGCATGCCCGCCATCATGAAGGGTTGGATTGACCGCGTATGGGCAGCGGGCCTTGCCCACCAGTACAAGAGCGCGGGCAACACGTATCGCTACGGTGAGGGCGCCTTCAAAGGGAAGCGCGCAATCCTTGCAGTGTCTGCAGGTGGTCCCGAAACCGACTACGGGCCGAGGGGCATCAATGGTCCTATTGAGCAGCTGCTCTTTCCGGTGACGCACGGATCGCTTCACTTCCCAGGCTTCGATGTGCTTCCAACCTTCACCGTCTATGGGGCGGGTCGCATGGGGGCTTCCGACGTAGCGCATGCCGAAGCACGATGGGAGTCGCGCTTGAAAGGCCTGTTCTCGGACGCACCCATTCCTTTCCGCGCTCAGAACGGTGGAGACTATACGGAGCGCTTTGAACTTAAGCCTAGCGTAGCAGCCGGCCAAACCGGCCTTATGGCTCACATTGCTGCCAATGACGAGCAGCAGTTGCTCGCTACGCCGGCAGGGTCGGTCTGACCGTTGCGCAGTCGAACACCGGGCCAAGCGCGGCGCATGTAGGCTGCCCGTCGGGCGTGATTGCTGCATTCCCGGACGACTGACGTCCGCGATTCGTTCTACTCACCTTGCCGCCGCTGCTCTATCGTCGGTACCTACGATGATTAGGACACCGCCCATGCATGCAGACGACACCACCGCCGCCAATGTGATCGAGGATGGGATGGACGCCGGCCCAAGAAAGGTCGTGTTCCGTACCCGCGGAAGCAAGCATGGGCCGATAACCCGGCTGGTAAGTCCCTCCGATCTAGGTCAGGTGCTCAAGCCGTTCGTGTTCCTGGATCTTTTCGACACGCGGGACATGACGTCATTTCCCAAGTTCGGTTGGCATCCGCATTCGGGCATTGCGACGTTTACCTTCCTCCACGAAGGCGAGGTCGCTTACTCGGACTCGACGGGCAAAAGCGGCATCCTCCCCGAAGGAGGCGTCGAATGGATGCGAGCGGGAAACGGCGTGTGGCATACCGGCGCCCCCGTGGGCGACGCTCCCAAGCTTGGCTTCCAGCTGTGGGTCGCGCTGCCACCGACGGAGGAAAACGCGTCACCGGAGAGCATCTACCTTGATCCCTGCCAGGTGCCACAGCAAGGACCCGCCCGGATTCTGCTCGGTTCGCATGACGGCGTAGGCAGTGGCATCCCGGCGCCGGGCGACATGACCTACCTCGGCGTCACGTTGCGCGCCGGCGAGGAGTGGACCTACCTGCCGAATGCCCGGCACGAGGTGGGCTGGCTTGCCGTCGCCACCGGAGCCTTGCGGGCCGGCGAACAGGTGAGCGCAGGCGAACTGGTCGTCTTTGTCGATTCGGAGCAGCCCATCCGGATCACCGCCGACGAAGACACGGCGTTCGTCATCGGGTCGGCAGCCCGTCATCCGCACGATCTGTGGCTAGGCAACTATTCCGTGCACAGCAGTCGAGAGCGACTGGCCCAGGGCGAGACCGAGATCCGCCGGCTCGGCATCACCTTGCGGGATCAGGGATTTTTCAGATCAGCGGACCAGCGTTAACGCCTCCCGGCCACCGAACATCGTCGAGGGCGGCGCATGCGAAAGGCGCGCCGCCGCCAGGTCGATGAACTTTGAAACCGCCAGCGGAAGATGCTTACGGCTGGGATACAGCACGCTCAGCCCGCGGCCCACGCTCCAGTGATCTTCAAGCACCACCACCAGACGCCCGGTTTCGAGTTCGGCCTTGACTGCTGGAGGCGGCAGCAGGGCGATCCCCAGGCCTTCCACCGCCGCACTTCGCAGGGTCTGCACGGAATTGCCGCTCACGCGGATCGGCATCCGGATGCGCATGGCGTGCTGCACATTGGTGGTCAGGGCCCAGCTGACGTAGCCGCCGGCCTGCGGAATGCTCACGGCGTGATGGCTCTGCAGCTCCTCCGGGCTGGACGGCATACCGAATGCGCCCAGATACCGCGGGCTGGCTACCAGACGCATCCGGCTTGGCGCCACCAGCTCGCGCCCGACATAGGCCGAGTCCTCTAGCGCGCCCTCGCGAAAGGCCACATCGATACGCTCGGAGATGAGCTCCGACTTGCCGTCGCTCGTTACGAAGTCCAGGCGCACGTGAGGGTGCTGCGCCAGGAATTCCGCCACCCACGCCATCTTGAAACAGTCGAAGAAGTCCGCCGGCACGCCGACCCTGATCAGGCCGCACGCCTGCTCACTACCCATCATCGCTTCGCGGCTCGCATCCATCAGCCTGTCCACTTGGCCGACACACCGTTCGTAGAAGGATTTCCCGGCATCGGTCAGGGACAGCTGTCGCGTGGAGCGATGCATCAGTCGCGTGCCGATGCGGTCCTCGAGCTGCTGGACGCGCCGGCTGAGCGTATTGGCGGGCACGTCCAGCTGTCTCGCAGCGGCAGCGAAACTTCCTTGCCGCACGACCTCGACGAATATCACCACGTTGTTCAGATCAAGCATGGGGCCTCCCAGGTACGGGTGTGCGTCGATGGGCATCACCAGGCAAATTTCGTTTCCAGCCGCACGTAGTCGCTGTCGTGCGCGCCCGCAGCGCGCAGCGCCGCGCCCACGGTGTACCTGACCACTTCGATCGAGCTCGACAGTGCCGGGGTGAACCGGCGCTCCGCCCTCAGTTGCGCGTATGCCCCGGTCCAGGAGCCGCCCCGGCCAGCCATTCCCGCCACCGGGATGAAGGGAAGTGTGTAGACGGCATCGCTCGTGGTTTGACGCCACAGAGCGCCGATGCCCGCCGTGAGGGTCGTATCAGCCCTCGGAATGATCGAGACAGAGGGCTTCAGGTGGATCAGGTTTGCGTATCCGGTATGCCCGCCCAGCGAGAAGTAGAAGCCATTCGGGAACAGCGGGTAGAGGGTCTCTACACGGCCATCGTGGGCGCGTCGATCACCGGATGCCACGTCGAACTGCAAGCCGATCCTGGGCGAGCCGAGCGCTCCGATAGACGAATAGCCGAGACGGGCACCGAGCGCCCACGCTGAGATGTCCGCGCGTCCCACCTTGCCGAACTGCCCCATGGCCTCCACGTCCCAATCGAAGGGTGCCCGCGTACCGACGAAGCGGACATCGACCACTTGCCTGTCCTCCTCACCGACGGCCTCGAGGTACGCGGCCTGCTTTCGTTGATACAGCGCGTAATACCCGGTCAACTCCCCGTTGCCCCATACCTGGCGCTCGAGACGGACGCCGGAAAACCGTACATCGCCGCTCGAGGTGTCATCGAAATGCTCACGATTCCTGTATGCGACCGGCTGGCTGACCATGGCATACGCTCGCCATCGCGCTGTCTCCCAACCTGCCCAGACTGCGTCGAAGGATTGGCGCACGTTGGGCCCGTCGCGGGAGGACATGAACCTTTGCAGGTCGAATGCGATGTCCTGCCGTCCGACCCGCACTTTCAGAACGCCGCGGCCCAGCGGACGGCTGTAGCCGACGAAGGCGAGCCTGAGGTCCAGCGCATTCGCATCGATGCTGCTGACGACCTTCTTGTCGAACGCCCTGACGTCCTCGACCTGTACGAACGCCTGCCAGCCGGCGCCGAGGCGAACGTCCGCATGGACCTGCGCGCGATGAAGCCCGTACGCGTCGCTGGGACTGGCGGCCACGGTACCCAGGGCAGGTGCGTCGCTGGATTCGAAGATCTCCCGCAATGTCAGCCCGAACGAAAGATAGCGATCTGGATCGCTGTCGGAGAGGGAGATGTATTTCAGGCCATCCAAGGCACGAGTGCGTTTGTCCGGCTCGGCCAGGGACGACCAGTCCTCCCGCCAACGATCCGCCTGGAGCACCGGCCGCCCCACGTCCGTGGATACCTGATCGTCGGCCATGGCGGCACGCGGCTCGAAGCATCCGGTCAGCGCTATGGCCGCAGACAGGAGCGTCCTGATGTTTCCCCGGCGCTGCATTTCGTGCCCATTCGGATATCCGGGACGCGGGCGGTTGCATCCCCGGGCGCCCAACGCCGTCATGCGTTCTGCCGCCGCTTCCATCATCGAACCTGACGGACTGCCCAATCGATTCCAATCCCGGTTCAACCAGATGCATCCTGTGGCGAGGGGACATGGGGGGGCGAGCACATCGGGCCCGATCTGCGCCACGCACCTTGTCACTTCACTGCCCGCACCGGTAGCGCCATTTTCCGTGCAGCTGTGTCCCGGGAATCGGAACGCCGGGGTGCGGCGGATTTATGTCAGGCTGTGTTGCGCAGCGGGGAACGCCAAGATGGACATCGACGACCTGATGACGTTCGTGGAACTGGCCGAGGCAGGCAGCCTGTCAGCGGCGGCACGTCGGCTCGGTGTGGCCAAGTCGATCGTCAGCAGGCGGCTTGCGCGACTGGAGTCGGAACTTGGCGTACAACTCCTCGCACGTACGACGCGCGGCGCGGCGCTCACCGAGGCGGGCATCCTCTTCCGCGAGCATGCAGCACGGGCCTATGCCGAGATCGACACCTTCCGCGAGATCCTGCAACCCGACGGCGACCTGCGCGGCCGGCTGCGTGTTGCCGCCCCTCTGTCGTTCGGCCCTACCCATTTCGCACCGGTATTCACGGAAATGGCGCGACGACACCCGCACCTCCATCTGCAGACCGTCTACAGCGATCGATTCGTCGATCTGATCGGGGAGGGCTTCGATTGCGCCATACGGGTCGGATATCTGCAGGATTCCAACCTGGTGGCACGTCGTGTTGGACCCATCTACGGAAAGCTGGTCGCCAGCCCCGCCTATATCGAGATGCACGGCGCGCCGGACAACCCGGACGAGGTCCCCGACCATCCTGCCCTGATGCAGGGCACGGAGACGTGGCAGTTCATGGATGGCGAGCGGGTGGTCACGGTGCGTCCGCAAGGACGTTTCAAGGCCGACAATGCCGTCGCGCTGGTCGATGCGGCCTTGGCGGGCCTGGGCATCGCATGGCTGCCCGACGGCCTGACGCAGGAACATGTGGCCTCCGGTGCCCTGGTACCCCTGATGACGCGCTACCCATTGCCGACGGCGGGCATCTACGTGATCCGTCCGCCCAGTCCGCACCCTTCCCGCAAGGTGCGCGTGCTGACCGAGTTGCTGATCGAGTGCTTTGAAGAGGCGCCTCCTCCCGCGAACTTCGGCCGCTAGGCGACAGGCCGTCGTTGCGGTGCGCTGGAAGTTGCTTCGCCATTGCTGACGGTATGAGGGCACTCGTGTCGCGGTGGAATGACGGACCGCCGCGCGATCCATCCATCCATGGACGACTGCACTCCCGCGCCAGCCCTTATCAAGCTCCCCTGGCAACGCTGAAGATCCTCTTCTAGCCGGGTGACTCGCTCCGCCGCCGAAGGCCCGGATCAGCGATCGCGCACCAACCCCCAAGGAGATACCCCGTGAAAGTCCGACTTGCCCTGATGGCCCTCGTGCTGTCCGGCGTTACCAGCGGCCACGCCGCAGAAACTAGCGCCGGCGCCGACCTGATCGTCTACAACGCGAAAATCCATACGGGCACGAAGTCGCAGCCGGAAGCCTCCGCGCTTGCGGTGAAAGGAGGCCGCATCTATTCGGTAGGTTCCGACACGGACATCCTGGGCCTGAAGGGAGACAAGACGCGTGTGGTGGATGCGGGGCAGAGGCGCCTGATTCCGGGCATCCATGATGCGCACACCCATGTCCTCAACGAGAGGGGTTACAACTACGTCACGCGATGGGACGGCGTTCCCACCCTCAAGCGTGCGCTCGCCATGTTGAGCGAGCAGGCAAAACGTACCCCGGAGGGACACTGGGTGAAAGTGATCGGCGGGTGGGCGCCGTATCAGTTCGAGGAAAATCGGTTTCCTACCTTGGAAGAGTTGCGCAAGGCCGTCCCAGACCGGCCGCTGATCGTACAGTACGCCTACAACCGTGCGTTCCTGAACGATCTGGCGATGAAGGCCTTCGGCGTGGGAACCGAGAAGTTCCCGACGCCACCGGGTACCGAGTTCGAGAAGGACGCGAGCGGCAATTTCACCGGCGTCGTCCACGGCTTCACCTTCACCTTCATCCCGCTCGAATTCATGGTGCCCCAGCCTTCCTTCGAGGAACAGGTGAGCTCCATCACCAACGCCATCCATGACCTCAATCGCTTCGGCATCACCTCCATCGTCGATGCGGCCCCGTTGATCGGCTATCCCGCGGGGCATGCGCCGATACGGACGCTGATTGAGGAGGACCGCCTCAACGTGCGCTTCCCGTTCATCGATCTGCAGTTCGGCGACGAAAGCAGCGCCAGCCTGGTGGACGCGGAGATCAATGCGGTCACCCGGAAATCGCCGATCAGTGCGGGTCAGAACCTGCATCCCACGATGGGCCATGGCCATGAGTACGAGGGCGCCGGGGAACTGCTCCGTATGGAAGTGCACGATCACGAGAACTTCGACAGGCCGGCCGTCATCATCGATCCCGAGCTCATGCGGACGAGGATGGAGGAGGACATCGGCAAGCTGGTCCGCCATGGCATTCCGTTCCGCATGCATGTCAGCTACAACGAGAACATATCGCCGTTTCTCGATGCCATCGAGAGTGTCGATCGCAAGACGCCGCTGGATGGGCTGCGCTGGAGCATCGAGCACGCCGAAACGATCTCGCCGGAGAACATCGCGCGGGTCAAGAAACTCGGTGGGGGCATCGCCCTGGATACGAAGATGGCCTCCCACGGCGATGGATTCGTAGCGACCTACGGGCGCGAGAAGGCCTGGTATACGCCGCGACTGCGGACGCTGGTCGATAGCGGGGTTCCGCTGGCGATGACGACGGATGCCTTCCGTGCGTCCACCTTCAACCCTTGGATCGGCATCAGTTGGATGACCACGGGCAAGTCGGTATCGGGCTCGCGGATTCTTGCGCCCGACAATGTCCTGACCCGCGCGGAGGCCCTGGCGCTATTCACGACCGGCGCCGCCTGGTTCGTCCAGCAGGAGGATGAGATGGGGAAGATCGCACCGGGCCACCTCGCCGATTTCGCGCTGCTCGACAAGGACTATTTCACGGTTCCCGAAGACCAGATCAAGACCATCTCCTCGGTGCTGACCGTCGTGGACGGCCGGGTGGTCTTCGGCGCGCAGGCGTTTACCGGTCTCGCACCTCCACTGCCGCCCACGTTGCCCGTCTGGTCGCCGGTGAAGTACTTCGGCGGTCACCATCCGGTCAAGTGAGTTCTCTCCCGCGGGGCCTGCGACGCGCGCGCCCCGCTTCCCGCTCGCTCTCCACGCGGAGGGCGAGTCTCCACCGACGTGGCCCCCCGCTCAGATCGGCAGCCCGTGGTCCCAATAGGGCTCGGGCCCGAACCGTTCGATCAGCCAGGCGATGAAGGTGCGTACCTTCGGTGCCAGTTCGCGCGAGCTTGGATAGATCGCCCACAGCGTCTGTGTGGACACCAGCGGGAAGTCGCGAAGGACGGGCACCAGTGTCCCCGCGCGTAGCTCGTCGGCCGCACACCAGGTAGCCATCAGGGCGATACCCAGTCCGTCGGCTGCCGCGTCGCGCACCGCCCCGCCATCGTTGATACGCAATGCAGGCGCTACCCGCTTTGCGAACACCTCGCCGGCGGCGTTCCGGAATGTCCACAGGTCGAGCGTGCCGACCACGAGGCACCTGTGCGCATCCAGTTCTTCCGGCGATCTAGGCGCGCCGTGGCGTTCGATATAACGTGGCGATGCCACCAGGACACGCCGGTCGGGTGCGATCCGCTTGGCGATGAACGACGAATCCTTCAGTTCCGCATATCGAACGGCCACATCAAAACCGCCCTCCACCAGGTCGACCACACTGTCGGAGACACGCATGTCGAGCCTGAGATCGGGATAGCGGTCGGTGAAATCGGGCAACCCCGGCACGATGTGCATCCGCGCGAACGACGCAGGCGCCGCAATCCTGAGTACGCCGCTCGGCGCGGCTTGCTCACGGCCCAGCGCGCCCCGGGCGATGTCGGCGGCCTCCAGCAGATGTTCGGCATGGGGCAGGAATGCGCGGCCGTCCTCCGTCAGGGTGGCCGACCGCGTCGTGCGATGGATGAGCCGCGCGCCGAGTCCCTTTTCAAATGCGGCAAGACGAGCGCTCGCCGCCGCCGGCGTGATGCCCAGATCCCGCGCCGCGGCACTGATGTTGGCCATTCGGGCGATCCGCACGAACAGGGTCAAATCGCTGAAGTCCATCACGCCCACCTCGGTCGGACCAGCACGCATGATCGCTGAAGATCCACCGCCGCGTCACGCTCGACCGCGAGTCGCGCCACCCACAGCCTGAAGCAGACCGGCCCGCCATTTTCAATCCGTGCTTGAAGCAGCTTCATGCGGCGCGTGGCTACTGCCCGGGATATCGGCTCCCACTATATCTGGCACCACACGGCCCGACCCGGGCCGTTCCCACAACGAGGAAACATGAAGATGAAAGACTCGATGAAAGCCATGGTGCTCAGCCGCTTCGGTGGAGCCGATGCGTTCGAAATGCGCGATGTGCTGGTACCGGACGTTGGTCCCCGCCAGGTGCGCGTGCGCATCCATGCGACTGCCGTCAATCCGCTCGACTACCAGATCCGGCGCGGCGACTACGTCGATCACGTGCCGCTTCCTGCGATCATCGGTCACGATGTCTCCGGCGTGATCGAAGAAGTCGGCTCGCATGTGACCGAGTTCGCCGTGGGCGACGAGGTGTACTACACCCCCAGGATCTTCGGCGGCGCCGGTTCCTACGCCGAGCAGCATGTTGCCGACGTGGAGCTGGTGGGCCTCAAGCCCACGAACCTCACCCACCTGGAAGCGGCCAGCCTGACGCTCGCTGGCGGAACGGTGTGGGAAGCGTTCGTGACGCGCGCGCAGCTCGCCGTGGGCGAGACGATCCTGATCCATGGCGGTGCGGGTGGCGTCGGCACCCTTGCGATCCAGGTCGCGAAGGCCATCGGCGCACGGGTCATCACGACCGCACGTGCCACTGATCACGCGTTCGTGCGTTCGCTCGGCGCGGACGAGGCAATCGACTTCATGACCGACGACTACGTGGAAGCCGTCGCCACGATCACCCGGGGACGTGGCGTCAACGTCGTCTTCGACACGATCGGCGGCGATACGCTGGCCAGGAGCCCGCTGGTGCTCGCCGACGCCGGGCGCGTCGTCAGCCTTGTGGACATCGCGCAGCCGCAGAACCTCATCGAAGCCTGGGGCCGGAATGCCAGCTACCATTTCGTCTTCACCCGCCAGAATCGCGGAAAGCTTGACGCGCTGACGGCACTGGTCGAACGCGGCCAGGTGAAGCCGGTCATCGGCGCGGTCCTGCCGCTTGCGCGCATCGGCGAGGCGCATGCGTTGCTGGAGAACCCCGGCCCCTACGCGCTGCGCGGCAAGGTCGCCATCGATGTAGTGGGGCAGACGGTCTCACTGCCGGCCGGCTCTACGCCGTCCGCCACAGTTGCTTGAGGACGCCCACCATGGTGACCGAACTGGCCCTCCTGAGTATCCGGCCCGGTGAACAAGCATCCTTCGAGGCCGCGTTCGCACGCGTCAGCGTACTCCTCGCGGCGGCCGACGGTCATGACAAGCACCGTCTCGTGCCTTCCTTGGATCAAGCCGACCTCTATGTGCTTGAAGTCCAATGGCGGGATCTCGCGGCGCACGTGGACATGTTCGAGCCCAGCGACGCGCACGCGCGGTTCATGGCGGCACTGGAGCCGTTCTTCGCTGCCGAACCTCGTGTGATCCACGTGCCGGCACGCAGTGCGGACGACTGACACGACGGCCGTGATGCACGGCCGATGTCGCCAACCCGTCAAGCCTGGGCGCGATCTTTCTCTCCCTCTCCTGCTCATCATCCTCCAAACAAGGAACCAACTCCCATGAAATCCCCTGTCACCACCTTCGTCTTCTTCCTGCTTGCAGCCACTTCCTCGGCGACGTTCGCCCGTGAGCCGGTTGCCGAGCCTCAGAGCGCCCGCACTGAAGCCACAGCGGAGCGCAGCAGCACAGCGCCTGAAACGGCACCGACACCCTCGACGCGCCCGTCTTCGTCGGTGGATACCCGCAAGCAGAAGCGCTGCCGCCATTCCTACAAGACCGTGGGCATCGCCTGCCGGAAGCCCGCGTCGCGCTGATCACTACGAGAGCGCTCGAACAGCGATGTCGATACGGAAGTTAGGGTGTGGGGGCGCTATTAGCGTCCCCTCGCCTAAACGCTTCAGACTCCGGCCCGCTCTCATGTTTGCTTCTGGCCGGAAGCAGACAAAGATGGCACGGCATACTGGAGCGCCCGAGGAGATGCAAAGCGAGCCGGTAAAGAAGTGAGGCGAAAAGTGAGCCGCATCTTGAGCTGAAACGGGCTAGATTCAGGAAGATCAATTTAGTGAGATTGGTATTCGAGTGCGGGTGGCACCAGAAAAGCAGTCCGAGAACATCCAGATTCGTCTGATAGTCGCCGGGAATCGGCCATCCCCGTAGGCGGCGCGGTGGCATCCGGCGAGCACGTGGTCTCCGCGTTCGCGCATGGCCACTGGCACTGGTTCTTTATCGACGCGATCGCACTCCTGATGGCGGTGATCTTCTGACGCATGGCGGTCGCGGTGCGGCGGCGCGCTCGCACCGGGGATCCGCACGGTGTATGGCCTTTGCGGCCCGTTGTCGGACGCTGCGGGCCAGCTCGCGACGAGCACTCATCCCCTGCATCCGCCACAGCACACCGATGGCAGGCGTTCTATCGCCTGGGGCGCCAATCAGTAGCCGGTTTCGGCGAATTCGTGCAGCAACTCCACTGCCAGCGCGCTGGTCGAATAGCGCAATGCACCCACCGTACTGTCGCGATCGAACATGAGGGCGGGGTCGAGATCGAGCAGATGGCGTGCGAGGGGGGGGGGCAGCTGGGCCGGCGCATCATACAGACGGATGACGTAATCGATGACTGACTCCGTGACGCGCTGCGCCGCTTGGAGGTGCTGCAGCGGGGCAGTTGCTTGGTGACGACCAGCTCGCCCTTCATCAGGGTGGAAGTGCCGGAAGCGAAGTTTTCACACGCGCGCGTGGACATAAGCCGCGAAATGTGAGTTACGCTACGTTTGAGCCGTTGAATCCCTTGTCCATGAGCCAACACGAGTTGCCGTCTCCACGCGTTGCCGTTGTCGAGGATGAAGACGAACTGCGAGGCATGATCGTCGACGAGCTGAGCGAGCGTGGCTACGACGTGGTGGGCCTGGCGAGTGCAGAAGCCCTGTACCGCCACATGAGTGTCCAGGCCCTCGACATCGTGGTCCTGGACATCGGCCTGCCCGGAGAAAGCGGGCTGGAGGCGGCGTCGCACCTGCGGCAGCTTGCTTCGGTAGGCATCATCCTGCTGACCGGCCGCGGCGGCAAGAAACTCATGGCGAAGAGCCTTGCGATGGGCGCCGATCTTTTCCTCACCAAGCCCATCGATTACGACGTGCTGGCCTTGGCTGTCGCCAATCTCCATCGTCGGCTGGCACCCGCGATGAATGGCGCGGCACTGGATGACCAGGATGCGCCCACCTGGTCGTTGTCCGACGCAGGCTGGACGTTGCATGGACCCGATGCCAGGACGCTGGCGCTCAGCGAGGCGGAGCGCACGATCCTAGCCCGGCTTCTGGAGCGGCCTGGAACGCCCGTGTTCAGAAAGGCGCTTATCGAGGTGCTTACCGATCAGCCCTGGGATTTCGATCCCCATCGGCTGGACGTTCTTGTCCATCGTCTTCGCGGAAAGGTCAACAGCCGTTTCTCGCAGCCGCTGCCGCTGCGCGCCGTGCGGGGAATCGGCTATGTATTCGCACCCTGACGCTCGCCTCCTGTGAGAATCGGTGAGTTTGGGTGAGCCACCGTCATTGATGCCCGTCCCAACGCAATAGAGACTTCGCGCACCTCCGGCGCCGGCATCGGCACTGGAGTCGCACCGCACGAGCGGTGATGTCTTCTCGCCATCCCGAGGGTCGATCCCCGCCACGGTTGCTGCCGTGACGCGGGCAAGGCCGTCCTGATGGCTTGCCGGGTTCGATCCGGCCAGGTGGAACAGGGGAAAATCAGTGAACGAGCAGGGTGAGCCGACATCGATCGGCGGATGCGCGCGCGCGCGCGCGGGTTCGACGGGGTGGTCGCTGCGGAATCGCAGCCGGGCGTGGCGCTGGATGACCTTGGCGACATGGCTGCTGGCACCTGCCGCACTGGCGGCCGATCTGCAGATCACGGACCTTTCCGACACGGGCTACGATCCGACGCCGGCCGGCGGCGAGGTGGTCTACAACGTCACGGTCGAGAACGGCGCCGCCGATACGGTGCCCAACGCCGTGGTGATCTTCGACCTGCCTGCCGGCACGGTGGCCGGCACGTTGCCGGCATTCTGCAGCGCCGACGCCGCCGTAACCACGCGCGTGGTGTGCGCGGTGGGCGAACTGGTGGGCACGCAGACGGCGCAGGGCGCGCCGGTCAGTTTCCAACTCGGCGTCGATACGGGCGGCCAGGCACCGGGCACGGTGACGATGCGGGGCGCCATCGGTTTCGGTTCCGCGGTACCGCCGGCCGGCACGCCGATCACGGCGCTCACCCCGGGCGATGCGTTCTTCGCCAGCGACACCAACACCGCCAACAACCAGCGCAACGAAGCCACCACCCTGACGATCGCTGGCGACCTGCGCCTGCTCAAGAGCGCCACGCCGGATCCCGTGGTGGGCGGTGGCGAAGTCACCTACACGCTGACCGTCTTCAACGACGGCCCGAGCGCATCCACCAACTTCCGTGTCGTGGACACGCTGCCGGCAGCGGCGACGTACGTGGCCAGCAGCTTCAATGGCGCTGGCTGGACGTTCAACAGCGGCACCATGACCGCGACCCACGCCGGAACGCTGGCGGTGGGGTCGAGCAGCAGCTTCACCTTCCGTGCCCGCGTGAACGCCGGCAGCGGCAACATCATCAACGCGGCGACGGTGGAAGCCATCGGCACGCCGGATGCGGATCCGAGCAACAACGATGCCAACGTCACCACCAGCATCACGCCGGGTGCCGACCTGGCACTGAGCAAGTCCGCGGCACCCGCGCCCGCGATCGCGGGCCAGTCCGTCACCTTCACCCTGACCGCGCGCAACCTCGGCCCGAGCGTGGCGCAGAACGTCAGCATCACCGACGCACTGCCGGCGGGCTTCGTGATCACCGGTGGCACCCAGCCGGGTGGCTGGAGCTGCAGCAACGATGGCGCCAACGGCACGCGGACGTGCACGCGCGCGGCGGCCATGCCGGTCGGTGCGGTGGAGACACTCACCATCGTCGCCACCGTGCCCTCCACGGGCGCCAACAGCAGCGGCGACGTCACCAACACGGCGACGATCAGCTCCACGACGCCGGATCCGAACGGTCCCGTCCTGGGCGTGAACAACAACAATGGCAGCGTCACCTTCACCGTGCTGGCCGACGGTGCCGACCTGTCGATGACCAAAAGCAAGTCGCCGGCGCTGGTCGCAGTGTGGGATGGCGTCGGCCCCGACACCGACAGCCGAATGACCTCGCTGATCCGCGTGCGCAACCTGGGGCCGCGCGCCGCCAGCGGACAGGTACAGGTGGTCGACGAACTCGCCGCGGGTGAAGAGTTCGTGTCCGCATCCGGTCCGTGGACCTGCGCGGTCGACAATCCGTATGCCGTGCCGCCCGCACGGCAACGCGTGACCTGCGACTTGAATGCCGGTTCGCTTCCGCTGGCGGTGAACACCAACTCGCCGCAGCTGCAGATCGTCAGCCGCGCGCGTGCCGCGGGCTCGCTGACCAATACCGCGTGCACTGGCGGCTCCAACGGTTCGGTCGAACCGCTGACGGCCGGTGGCATCGACCAGGATCCGGAAACCGGAAACGACTGCAGTGGCGCGGGCACCCGCACCACCGACGAGCGCGCCGACCTGCGCATCGCCAAGCAGACCAATGGCCCGGGCGATGCGGACAATGTGCTGACCGCCGCGCAGGACACGGTGACCTATACGCTCACCATCACCAACGACGGCCCGAACAGCACCACCGGCATCGTGGTGAACGATGCGATTCCGGGTTTCGTGACCGGCCGCACCACCGTCAGCGCGAATGCACCCGTGGGCTGGAACTGCACGACCGGCGCGTCGGTCGTGTGCCGCTCCGGCACCACGGCCCTGGCGAACGGCGCCAGCGCCAGCATCGTGCTGACGGTGCAGCGCGCGCTCTTCGACAGCGCCGGACTGGGCGCGGGCACCTGTGGCGGTGTGCCCACGACCAATGCGTTCTGCAATACCGCCGGGGTCGGCATCGATGCCGCCGTGGCAGGGTCGGTCGGCGAGATCAACGCGGGCAACAACAACGCGTCGGACTGGCTGCGGATCGATCGCGTCGCCAACGTGCAGACCACGGCGAAGAGCATCAGCTCGGGCGCGACCGGCCAGGCCGGCGTCAACACGACCTACGTGATGTCGTTCCGCAACCAGGGGCCGTCGACGGTCCCGGGCGTGGTGTTCCGTGATGTGTTCACGCTGCCCGCCGACGATGCCGGCTTCGTACTGATGTCGGCCACCCGCACCGGTGGCGGCACCGCCGCGTGCGCGGCCTCGCCCGGTCCCGGCATCACCACCGCGCCCGCCGCAGGTGGCGTGTCGTACGCCAATCCGACCGCGGGCACCGCACAGGTCACGCTGACCTGCGCGCCGCTGTCGCTCGCCAATGGCCAGACCGAAAGCCTGACGGTGGTGATCCGTCCGAACGTCAATGTCGGCAACACCGGACGCGTCTTCACCAACGTGGCGGACTTCTTCTTCGACCGCAACAACGACGGTACGCCCGACCCCGCCAGCGGTTCGGACGCCAATGGCAGCTTCGATTTCAATACCGACGGCAGCGCCGGTGACGACCAGCGCAGTGCCAGCCTGCCGTTCAACAGCGGCAGCGTGGACCTGATCACCAACAAGGTGGATACCGGCTTCACCGGCGGCGTGGATCCGTTGGGCTACGACGCCGTGACAGCGGCCAACAATGCCATCACGTATCGCGTCACCGTGCGCAACAACGGACCGTCGGTAGCCACGAACGTACGCATCAGCGATACGTTGACGCCGCTCGTGGGCCGTACCGTGCGCTTCCTTGGCGTGTCCGCGTCGACAGCGGGGCCGTTCGTCGACACGGATTGCAGTGTGACCGCGGGCAGCAACCCTGCGGTGGGTGCGCCGCTGGTGCTGGATTGCGTGATGCCGGGCATCGGCTTCTCCACCAACCTGCCGGGTGTGGTGGCATCCGGCCAGACCAGCACGCTCTACCTGCGCTATGCCTACGAGACGCCGCCCGGCGCCTCCGGCGATACGCTGCTGAACTCGGCGACCGCCAGCTCGGCGGAGACCGACACCAACCTCGCCAACAACACCGCGGACCAGGACACGACGATCCGTTCGCGCGCCGACCTGGCCGTCACCAAGACCATGGTCGCGCTGGCACCCGACCCGGATCCCGCCGTGGCGCTGCCGCCCACCATCGGCTCGGTGTCGCTGCGACAGCCGTTCTATTACGTGATCGGCGGGGTCAACAACGGTCCGGGTGCGAGTCTCTCGCGCGACCGTACGGGTACCAGTCCGCTCAATGGCACCGGCACGGTGGTGACCGACACATTGCCGGCGAACCTCATCGTCACCGGTCCGATCACCTGGCGGAAGGATGGCCCCGATCCGGGCGGCGACGAACAACCCGTCGGGACGGGCACCTGCAGCCAGGCGGGCAATACCGTCACCTGCACCCTGGGCGACATGACGGTCACCGGTCGCGCACGCATCATCGTGCCCGCGCGCTGGGATGCGTATCCCGCGGGCGGTACCACCAACAACACCGCGACCATCGCGACCGAACAGGTCGATCCGGTCCCGGGCAACAACACGACCACCGTCCCGCTCGGCATCACGCGCTCCAGCCTGGCGGGCGTGGTGTTCGAAGATCGTGACCGCACCGGCGCCAACGGCGGCACCCACCAGGGCGCAGCTACCGAACCGGCCATCGCGGGCGTGACCATCACCCTGACCGGCATCGATGCGTACGGCAACGCCGTCAATCGCAGTGCCATCACCGCTGCCGACGGCAGTTACAGTTTCACCGATCTGTCGCCGGCCGATGCCGCCGGCTACACACTGACGCAGACGCAGCCTGCCGGCTTCGTCAACAGTCCCGTGGCCCTGCCCACCAGCGGTGGCGCGGAGCCTTCGCTGGGTGGCACCTACAGCGCCGGTTCGCCCAACTCGATCATCGCCGCCATCCCGGTCGGCGCCGACCAGGCCGGCGTGCGCTACAACTTCCCTGAAGTGCGCCGCCCGGCGCTGTCGGGCTTCGTCTACATCGACGGCAACTTCAACGACATCCGCGACGCGGGCGATGCGCCCATCAGCGGCGCCACGGTCGAACTGCTCGACGCCGGCACTGGTGCCGTCGTCGCGACGACGACGACGGATGGCAGCGGTGCCTACGGTTTCAGCAATCTGGATCCGCTGATCGTCTACACGCTGCGCGAAGTGCTGCCCACCGGCAGCTACCAGAACCGTCCGACGGCGGTGAATCCCGGCCAGGTCGGCGGCGCGCCGTGCGCCACGGGCTGTACGCCGGGCACCGGCGTGGCGGGTGATGCCGCCACCACCGA
Organism: Pseudoxanthomonas sp. Root65; assembly: GCF_001427635.1. Classification (NCBI taxonomy): domain Bacteria; kingdom Pseudomonadati; phylum Pseudomonadota; class Gammaproteobacteria; order Lysobacterales; family Lysobacteraceae; genus Pseudoxanthomonas; species Pseudoxanthomonas sp. Root65. Next base: position 874,561 of record NZ_LMHA01000001.1, on the reverse strand, counting down.
TCGCATCAGTGGCATCGACCTGGGTGCGGGTACCGACGGCACCGTGTTCAACTTCGGCGAAGACGCCGTGGCCGGTATTTCCGGCAGCGTCTACGTGGACCGCAATGGCAACGGCAACTTCGACGGTGGCGACGCCGGCACGGTCAATTCGCGTCCCAACGGCGGGCTGCAGGGCGTCAGCGTCACGCTGACCGGTGCGGGCGCCGACGGCATTTTCGGCAATGGCGATGATCCGGCGCCGGTGACGGTGCAGACCGATGCCAATGGCGCCTACCAGTTCGCCGACCTGGTGGTCGGGCAGGACTACCGCGTCGGCGAAACGCAGCCCGCGGGCTATGCCGACGGCACCGAAAATCCCAGCAACGCCATCGACATCGCCAACCTGCCGCCGGCCGGTTCCGCCGGCAACGACTTCGGCGAAATGCTGGGTTCGCTGGCGGGTCTGGTGTTCGAGGATTTCTCGGCCACCGCCGCCAACAACAACAACGGCACCTTCGACGGTGGCGAGAATCCGATCGCCAACGTCACCGTGACGCTGACCGGTACCGATGTGCTGGGCAATGCGGTCAATGTCACCGCGCAGACCGATGCGGCCGGTGCGTACGTATTCCGCGACCTGCTGCCGCCGCAGGCCGGCACCACGTACACGATCACCGAGACGCAGCCCACCGGCTACATCGATGGCCGGCACACGCCGGGCAATGCCGCCACGCCGGGCAGCGCCACCACGTCTAACGTCATCGACGGCATCGCGATCATTGCGGGCCAGGCGGCCACCGGCTACCTGTTCGGCGAGCTTGCCAATGCCTCTATCAGCGGCACGGTCTATCTGGACCGCAACGACAACGGCGACCAGGACGGTGGCGAACCCGGCATCCCCGGCGTCACCGTGGTCATCGAAGGCGCCGGCCCGGATGGCGTGTTCGGCACCGGCGACGATCTGCCGCCGGTCACGCTGACCACCGATGCGAACGGCGGCTACAGCTACGGCGGTGCGATCACGGGGCAGAACTACCGCATCGTCGAGACACAGCCCACCGGTCTGGCCGATGGGCAGGAGAACACCTCCAACCGCATCACGCTGACCAACCTGCCGGCCGCCGGTTCCAGCGGCAACGACTTCGGCGAACTGGCAGCATCGCTGTCCGGCAGTGTGTGGCTGGATGCCAACAACAACGGCGTGCGCGAAGCAGGTGAGAACGGCATCGCCGGTGTCAGCGTCAGCCTGCCTGCCGGCACGCTGGATGCGCTGGGCAATGCCGTCGCTGCCGCCGTGACCGACGCCAATGGCGAGTACCGCTTCGGCGATCTGCTGGCCGGCACTTATGCGGTGACCGAGCAGGCTGCGCAACCCGTCGTGGGGGGTGCTGCCACGCTCAATGGCCTCACGGTGGCCGGCACTGTCGGCGGCAGCAGCAGCGGCACCGCCACGTCCGTGACGACCCTGCCCAGCGCCATCGCAGGCATCGTCCTGCCCGCGGGCGGCGATTCGGTACAGAACAACTTCGGTGAAACGCTGGGCGTGTCGCTGTCCGGCCGCGTGTTCTTCGATGCCAACAACGACGGTGTGCAGTCGGGCGCGGCTGAAACCGGTATCGAAGGCGTGACCCTCACCCTGACGGGTACCGATGACACTGGCGCGTCGGTGTCGGTGACCACGACCACCGATGCGAACGGCGACTACGCTTTCGACGGCCTGCGTCCCGGCACCTACACGGTGACCGAACCGCAGCAGCCGACCGGCACCAGCAACGGTCAGACCGTCGCGGGCACCGTCGGCGGCACGTCGACGGGCACCGCCACGCCGATCACCACCGTGCCCAGCGCGATCAGCACCATCGACCTGACCACGCCGGGCAGCGCATCGGTCGACAACCTGTTCGGCGAGATTCCGCTGAACAGCGCGATCAGCGGCCGCGTGTGGGAAGACACCGACAACGACGGCGTCATCGACCCGTCCGAGCAGGGCATCGGCAACGTGGTCGTGCGCCTGACCGGCACCGACCTGGCCGGCAACACCATCACCCGCGAGGTGACCACGCAGCCGGATGGCAGCTATGCCTTCACCGAACTGCCGCCGGGCACGTACATCATCACCGAGCCCGACCAGCCGGCCGGCACGCTCAACGGCACCACGATGCCGGGCACGGGTGGCGGCACCGCCACGCCGCCGACCAGCACACCGTCGGTGATCAGCGCTGTCGTGCTGGGCGTGGGCGAGGAAGCCAGCGGCAACAACTTTGGTGAAGTGCCTTCCGGCAGCATAGCCGGCCGCGTCTACAACGACGGCAACAACAACGGCGTGATCGATGCCGGCGAAGGCGGCTTCCCCAACGTGCAGGTCGTGCTGACCGGCACCAATGAGCTGGGCGAAACGGTGGACGTCACCGTCACCACCGACAGCGAAGGCCGCTACCGCTTCGACGACCTGCGCCCGGGCACCTACACGGTGACCGAGCCCACCCAGCCGGCGGAGACGCTCAACGGCATCACCACGCCGGGCACCCTCGATGGCACGCCGGTGGGCGTCGCCACGCCGGTGAGCACCACGCCGTCGGCTATCAGCGGCATCGTGTTGCCGCCGGGCGGCGATTCCATCGACAACAACTTCGGCGAGATCGGCGATTCGCCGGACCTGGTGGTCAGCAAGACCGCCACGCCCACCACGTTCACCGTCAACAACCCGGGCAGCTACACCATCCGTGTGCGCAACATCGGCCAGCAGCCGAGCGCAAGTGAGTACGTGGTGGAAGACCGCCTGCCGGCCGGCCTCACGCTGGCGGCCACGCCGACCGGCAACGGCTGGACCTGCACGGGTGCTTCCGGCGACAACCGCTTCCGCTGCAGCAGCGGCGCGGTGGTCGCGGCGGGTGCCACGCTGGCCGATGCCATCGTCGCGCAGGTCCGCGTGGATGCGTCGGCAGCGACCGGCACGCCGGTCAACAACGCTGTGCTGGTGGAAGGCGGCGGCGAGAACGAGTTCCGCACGCCGACCACCGACGAGCGCGCCGACTTCGAAGGCAATCCGGCCGACCTGCCGGTGTGCGATCCGGCGATCACGCAGAACGCGTGCCGCCTGCCCACCGCCGTGCAGTTGTCTGCGTCGGTGTCGGGCACGGTGTGGTTCGACCAAGGCAGCGAGTTCGGCCTGATCGACGGCGGCGACCGTCGCCTGTCCGGCTGGGTGGTGGAGGTGGTGAACGGCAACGGCCAGGTCGTCGGCACGGCGACCACGGGCGCGGACGGTACGTACTCGATCGCCGACCAGGTGCCGGGCATCCCGCTGGCCATCCGTTTCCGTGATCCGGCGACGGACGTGGTCTGGGGCCTACCGGTCAGTGGCGAAACCGTCACCGGTCCGCCGGTGCCGTGCGATGCGGGCAGTGCCGTCGCCAACGGCACGGCCAGTTCGTGCCGCAGCAGCGACAACGGCTTCACGCATCTGGCGGTGGTACTGGCGCCGGGCGCCAACCTGCCGCAGCAGAGCCTGCCGCTGAATCCCGGTGGCGTGGTGTACGACGCGACCACGCGCACGCCGGTCCCCGGTTCACGCGTCACGCTCACGCCGGTGGGTACCTGCGCGGGCTACGCGCCCGAGCAGCACGTGCTGAACGCCGCGCTGGGCGGTTACACCGTGCAGGGCACGTCGGTGTCGATGACGGTCGGTGCGGAAGGCTTCTACCAGTTCCTGCTGGGTCCGGATGCGCCTGCCTCGTGCCGCTTCCAGCTGCAAGTGACGCCGCCGGCCGGCTATGCGTTCGAGTCCGGGATGATCCCGGCGGAAACCGCGCCGCTGTCGCCGCCGTCCACGCCGGGCGTGGGGCATCCGGTGCAGACCAATGCCACCGCGCCGACGGCGCCGGTGGGCACGGCAACCCGCTACTACCTGGAGCTGACGCTGGGTTCGGCCGTGGCAGTGCCGGTGCACAACCACATCCCGCTCGACCCGCAGGTCGCACCGGGCCTGGTCATCACCAAGACCGGCGACCGCAAGACGGTGGAAGTGGGCGACAGCCTGGTCTACACCATCACCATCCGCCAGACGGCGGGTGCGTCGATGGGCACAGTCAACGTCGTCGACCGCCTGCCGCACGGGTTCACCTTCATCGACGGCACTGCGCGTGTCGATGGTGCGGGCATCGCCAATCCGCTGGGCAAGCCCGGCCCGACGCTGGTGTTCGATGTCGGTCCGCTCGCCGTCGGCGCGCAGAAGACGCTCAGCTACCGCGTCCGCGTCGGCGTGGGCAGCCAGCAGGGTGACGGCATCAACCGGGCGCGTGCCCATGGCTGTTCCATCGAGGGCGGTTGCGTGGATCCGACCACGCTGGCGCCGTACCCGAACGGCGGCGTGGTGCCGTCCAATCCGGCCGAGTACCGCGTGATCGTCAGCGGTGGCGTGTTCACCGACGAAGGCTGCGTGCTGGGCAAGATCTTCGTGGACTGCAACGTCAACCACGTGCAGGATCGGGAAGAGATCGGCATCCCCGGCGTACGCATGTACTTCGAGGACGGCACCTGGATGGTCAGCGACTCGGAAGGCAAGTACAGCTACTGCGGCCTGCCGCCGAAGAGCCACACGCTGAAGGTCGATCCGTCCACGCTGCCGGTCGGCTCGCGCCTGACCACCAGCAGCAACCGCAACCTGGGCGATGCGGACAGCCTCTTCATCGACCTGAAGAACGGCGAGCTGCACCGCGCGGACTTCATCGAGGGCAGCTGCTCCAACCCGGTGATGGAACAGGTGAAGGCGCGCCGCACGCAGGGCGAGATCCGCGCACCGGAGACCGAGCGCAACCAGCAGCCGTTGCGCTTCGACAGCAAGCCGGCGCGCGCGCCGCAGCAGGCCACCGATTCGGCCAACCAGCAGCCGATCGTCGCGCCGAGGGCGACCGCCACGGATGGAGATGAAGGCAAGGAGGTGCAGCCATGAGCCGCATCCCCTCCCGCCCCTCAGCCCCGTCGGAAGCCAAGCCCATGCGTGTCACGCGTCATTCCCACCATCCGCTGGCGCTCGCCCTCGCGCTGGCCATCGTGCCCACGCTGGCGACGGCGCAGACCGTGTCCGGCGACCAGCGCTTCACGCCCGTGCTGGGGCAGGGCACGCCCCTGTTCCCGCAATCCCCGCAGCTGCAGGACACCGCGTCGCAACCGCTGTACGCGCAGCCGGGCAACGTGGACTACCGCGTCAACGCGGGCGTCGACCGCGTGGTGGTCGATGTCGACCGCGACGGCGTCCCAGCCGATGGCCAGTCGCCGGTGCGCGTGGTGGTGCAGCTGTTCGATGCCGACGGCAAGCCGATGGCGGGCGACGCGTTCGCCACCATCGAGCACACCGGAGGGCGCATCAAGCTGCCGGACGGACGCACCGACGAACTCGGTCCCGGCCGGCTGGATGCCGACAAGGCCACGCCCGGCGTGCAGCTTCCCGTGCGCGACGGCAGGGCCGAATTCGAACTGCTCGCGCCGCACGATCCGCAGGACGTGCTGCTGCGGGTGACGTCGGGCGCGCACAGCGCCGAGGGCGTGGTCGGCTTCGTGCCGGAAATGCGCGACATGATCGCCACCGGCCTGATCGAAGGCGTGATCAACTTCCGCCGCAACGGCGACGGGTTGATCAACGGCACCCAACGCGGCGATGGCTTCGAGCGCGAGATCCGTCGCTGGGAGAAGCAGTTCAACAGTGGCAAGGCCAACGGTGCGGCGCGTGCGGCGTTCTTCGCCAAGGGCACGATCAAGGGCGAATACCTGCTCACCGCGGCTTACGATTCCGACAAGGAGGTGCGTGCCCGCCTGTTGCGCGACATCCAGCCGGAAGAGTTCTACCCTGTATACGGCGACGCCTCGCTGCGCGGCTTCGATGCGCGGTCGGCCGAACGCCTGTACGTGCGCGTGGACAAGGGCCGCAGCTACCTGCTGTATGGCGATTTCCAGACCGGCGACAACCTGGCGACGCAGACCGGCGTGGATGCCGGCAGCCGCGCCGCGCCGCGCGTGCTGGGCACCTACAACCGCACCGCCACCGGCCTGGGCTGGCACTTCGAAAACGCACGCGTGCGCGGCAATGTCTTCGCCATCGAGGATTCGCTGCGCCAGGTGATCGAGGAGCTTCCCGCTTCCGGCAGCGGTCCTTACGGCCTGCGCAACAATGCGGTGCTGGAAGGCAGCGAGCGCGTGGAAGTGGTCGTCCGCGATCGCAACCAGCCTTCGCGCATCGTCTCGGTGCGTCCGCTGGGGCGGCTGGTGGACTACAGCTTCGAGCCGTTCTCCGGGCGCATCCTGCTCAACAGCTTCCTGCCGTCGTTCGACAGCGACCTCAATCCCGTTTCGCTGCGCATCACCTACGAACTGGACCAGGGCACCGAAAAGTTCCTGGTACTGGGCGCGGATGCGCAGCTGCGCGTGGGCGAGCACGGCGAGATCGGCGGCTCGTACGTGGACGACCGAAATCCGTTCGCCGCCTTCGAGATGGGCAGCGCGAACATCGGCTACCGCCTGGGCGCGAACACGTGGCTGGTGGCCGAAGCCGCGCGCACGCGCAGCGAAGTGAACACCAACTCGGTCAACCAGTACGGCACGCCCGCGCTGCAGGGCCTCAGCGGGCTGGTGGAAGGCAACGCGTGGCGCATGGAGCTGGGACACGCCAGCGAGGACGTGGACCTGAAGCTGTTCGCCGGCCAGTCCGATCCGGAGTTCAACAATCCCGCGTCGCCGCTGTACGGCGGCCGCGGCGAGTACAGCCTGACCACGCGCTGGCGTCTCAACGACCGGTTCGAGCTGTATGCCGAAGGGCTGCGCAGCGAGGACCGCAATCCCGATGGGGGTGAACGCAACGCCGCCAGCGCGGGCACGCGGGTGAAGCTGACCGACAAGCTGACGCTGGATGTCGGCTACCGCGCCATCCGCGAGACCGTGGGCGCGTACTACACCTGGGCCACCAACAGCGGCTACGGCAACATCGGCGGATTGTCCGGCGGCTATGCCACCGGCGCCGGCGGTGGTGCGCTGGGCTATGGCCAGCAACCGCTCGATCCGTTGACCGGCCTGCCGATCATCAGCAGCGGCAACCCGAACGACGTGGCCAGCGGCCTGCCGGTAGGCACCGAACTGTCGTCGGACATGCTGCGCATCGGCGTGGGCTATCGCGCCAGCGACCGTTTCAGCCTGGGCGGCGAAGTGGAGCAGGACATCCATGGCGAGGACCGCAACCGCGTGGCGCTCGGCATGGACTACCAGCTGCGCGAACGCAGTCGCGTGTATGGCCGCTACGAAAAGCAGACCGGCATCAGCGGCGTCAACGGCCTGACCCAGGATGGGCGCGAAGCGGACACGCTCGCGCTGGGCGTGGATACCAGCTTCATCAAGGATACGCAGCTGTTCTCGGAGTACCGGCTGCGTGACGCCATCGCGGGCCGCGACATCCAGGCCGCGTCGGGCATCCGCAACCGCTGGGACCTGCGCGAGGGCCTGCGCCTGGATACGTCGTTGGAACATACCAACGTGATCTCCGGCAACGTCGGCGATTCGACCGGCATCGGCGTCGCGCTGGACTACACCGCCAATCCGATGTGGCGCGGCAGCGTGCGCGTGGAGCACCGCATCTCCGACGATGTGGCCGGCACGCCGACCAACGAGGGCTACAGCACCACGCTGCTGCAGTTCCTGGCGGCCCGCAAGCTGAGCCGCGACTGGACGCTGCTGGCGCGCAACTACCTGCTGCGCACCGAGTACGACGCGCGCGGCGACGTGTTGCAGGACCGTTTCCAGATCGGTGCGGCGTACCGCGACACGGACACCAACCGCGTCAACGCGCTGGCCCGCTACGAGTACAAGCTGGAGAAGGACGAGAGCGGCATGGACGGCTCGGGCTTCGGTTCGGGCACGGGCCAGGACATCCGCACCAGCGCGCACATCGTCTCGGCGCATGCCGACTGGCATCCGTCGCGGCCGTGGTGGCTGACCGGCCGCGTGGCCGCGAAGTGGCAGCAGGACAGCTTCTTCTATGCCGACACCGGCCGCGTCGATGACGACTTCAACGCGGTGCTGGTCTCCGGCCGCGTGGTCTACGACATCACCGAGAACTGGGACATCGGCGTGCTGGGTTCCACGTTCCGCGGCCAGGACGGCGCCAACCAGTATGCGTTCGGCGTGGAAGTGGGGCGGCTGCTGCGGCAAAACCTCTGGCTGTCGGCGGGCTACAACGCCACCGGCTTCCGCGGGGACGAGGACCTGACCGGTTACGAGTACACGCAGCAGGGCGCGTTCATCCGCCTGCGCTTCAAGTTCGACGAAGACCTTTTCCGTAGAGACGACGTCCGCTACCGCGACCCGGTGCGCTGAGGAAACACGACATGACCATCACCAAGCCCGCCCTTCTCGCCGCCGCCGTCCTCGCCACCCTGGCCATGGGCGCCAGCGCGCAGCAGACCGTGCTCACCCCGCAACGCGACCGGATCACCGACGAGGCCATCCACGCCGACCTGTCCGGCTACGAGCACACGCAGGGGCGCATCAAGGCGCTCAACGATGCCGGACGCCCGGTGCGCGACTACCACCTGTCCAAGGCGCAGTGCTGGCTGGACGTGTCCTTCCACGAATACAGCCGCAACGACCGCAGCGACTTCCCGCAGGAAGCGCTGACCGAATCGGAGAAGCTTATCGTCGGCATGGAACAGGGCGTGTCACCGCTGCCGACCGACACCCCGCTGGTGAACGGTGCCGCACGCGTGCGCGAGGACCTGTGGCAACGCCTGCGTGCCATCCATGGCACGCCGGGCTTCAGCTGCGCGCAACAGGCCGTGGCCTGTGGCGAAGTGGAACTGGTGCACGCGGGCAACGAGTTCAACCAGCAGCAGTGGCGCCACGCCAAGCCCTACATCCAGATCGCCGAGGACTGGATCAGCGACGCTGAAGCCTTGGCGCGCCAATGCGGCGCCACTCCCGACGCACCCACCGCAGTGCCCGCCGGCACCGCGCTGACCGTCAACGTGCTGTTCGAGTTCGATCGCTCCGGTCGCGACGACACCCGGGTCTACTCGCTATCGAGCCTCGATCGCGAACTGGCCCGCCTGCCCAAGGAAGGATTGACGCTGACGGGCGTGGAACTGGTGGGCCACGCCGACCGTCTGCAGGGGCGCGGATTCGACTACAACCAGGCGCTCTCCGAACGGCGTGCCCAGACCGTGCAGGCATTGCTCATGGAGCGCGGCATCGATCCGGCCATGATCACGTACACCTTCAAGGGTGACGTGGAGCAGGTCCAGCAGTGCGACGGTGTGAAGCCCCAGGCAGCCCTGCGCGAGTGCCTGATCCCCAATCGCCGCGTCGAAGTGCGGTTGCTCGTTCATTCCGCCCAGGTCGACTCACAGTAACGCCTATACTCCACCTGTCTTCGTGGATGGATGGAGTGGAGTGATGGGAAACCTGCGCGTCGTCCGGTCGTCCAGCGAGCGGATTCATGAGTGAGGGCGACATCTTCGTCGCCCGCGGGCGCCACGGTACTCCGGCATCGCGTCTGGCCCGCCTGTGGCGCGCGCCCATCGCGTGGTGGCGCAATGTACCCATCGCCGACCCGGTCGACAGGCGCAATGCGCCGATGCTGCAACTGATCTCGTCGCTGCTGGCGGTGCTGCCTGCGCTGGCATGGGCGTATCGCGCCTTTGCGGTCGATATCCCGTGGCGGCCGGGCGAACTCACCAGCATGGCGCTGAGCCTGTCGGTGTGCGCCGCCGCGGCCATCAGCTTCGTGCTGATCCGGCATGGACGTTTCGCGTGGGCTTCGCGGTTGCTGCTGGTGGTGTTCGCCGCCTCCGTGGTGCCTGCCTACCTGGCCACCGGGTTCGGTGCCCAACGCTTCGAGCAGCCCGTGCTGGTCATCTGGATGGCGATCGCGGGGCTCGTGGTGGGCAGGGCGGCGCTCTGGCTGATGTTCGCCTGCATCGTGGCCGCGTTCTTCCTGGGCATCTCGGTGGATGTGTCCCGCCAGGGCGACGCCGCCGCGCTGTACGGCGACGCCGCGTTCAGTGCCGCCATGTTCCTGATGATCGCCATCGTGCTCGACCGCAGTTCGGCCGCGTTGCGCCAGAGCCTGGGCGAAGCCACGGCGCGCGGCAACCAGCTCGCGGCAACGAACCAGCGATTGCAGCAGGAGATCAACGATCGCGAGCTCGCACAGGAGCAACTCATCCACGCCCGCAAGGTCGAGGCGGTGGGTCGACTGGCGGGAGGTGTGGCGCACGATTTCGGCAACATCATGGCCGTGATCAGCGGTTATGCGCGCAAGGGCCTCAGGGCGGGCCAGGTGGAGGAAGGCAGGGCGTCGTTCGAAGGCATCGAGGCGGCTGCGCGCCGGGCGACGCTGCTCACGCACAAGCTGATGACGTTCGCGCGGCAGGACGACTACGCGGAAGAGACCTTCCATGCCGCCAGTGCCCTGATGGAAATCCAGTCCATGCTGCGCCAACTGCTCAAGCCCGAGGTTGAACTGCGGTTCGCCCTGGACGATGCTGCGGCACCGATCCGGATGGACAGGGACCGGTTCGAGCTCATGGTCCTCAACATCGCGGCGAATGCCGATCATGCGATGCCCAACGGCGGCGTCTTCTCCATCGGCGTCGCGCAGGGTGACGACGGTGGCAGCGTGCTGGAGTTCACCGATACCGGCTCAGGCATGGGTGAAGAGGTGCTCGCACGCGTCTTCGAGCCCTTTTTCACAACAAAGCCAGCGGGGGAGGGTACCGGTCTTGGCCTGTCCGTCATCCGCGACTTGGTGACACGGGTCGGCGGTACGATAAGCGCACATAGCCAGCTGGGGGTTGGCACGACGTTCAAAGTGGCGCTACCCGCTGCAGTGTAGATGCGCTTCCAAGTGCATTCGCCGCCGGATGGCAGATGCTTATCACTGCTGTCTGCTCCTGGACGACGCGAGCGCATAGAGTCTTTGAGCAACGAGACATCATCATGCAATCTCACCGGCAGATCGAGTCGCATGGTCGTCATGCAGCCTCAAGCCCGACCCCATCTTTGTCGAGCTTCAACATGAGCTGGCGTACAGGCTGGGGTGCCTCGCAGACATATGAGCTGACTGCGAGATACTAACGAGCGAGTTGACCGAACTTCGTAGAGAACATCCACTGCAGCTCCGTCAGTCTCCCGGTATTTGGGCAGCAGCTTGTTGCCGAAATCCGCCATCCAACTCATCGTCTCGCTTGCCAAGCGGCATGCCAAGAACGTCATGGCGCAGCACCCAAGGCCGCTTCCGACCCGAAGCGGATTTCGCCGAAATAGGAGATTGGCATTGTTATCAGGCGTGCGCGTCGCGCCGCCGACTTTCCGGTAAAGCCGGCCCAGTATCAGCCAATCGGCGAGAAGCGCTTGAAGTTTTGAGCGCCTCGGCCCGCCAGCCCCGTAGTTGCTCCGCAGTAGTGTGAGAGCGGCTTCTAAGGCGATCGTGAATTCAGGAGTTGCGCTAGCCGGTCAGGGCGGCCGCTCATTCTGCGCAAATGCGGATAGCGCGCTCCCCTGTCATAGTCGATCTCCAGGTCGGACCGATACGCGCCTTGGTTGATCCGTAATGCCACCGGTTCATCAACGCTTCTCGCAATCGCGCGCAGTAGCGCTTCGCGAGAGAACGCTTCGCCATTGATCGCCTCCACTACCGCCCCTGGACCAATGCCCGCGCGGAATGCCGGGCCTTCCCACGTGACCGACTGCACTCGTCCGTGCGCGTCGACCACCATGCCAATGGAATGGCGTACATCGTAACCTCCCATCTCCGCCTCGTTTTGCAGGAAAGTGGCCGTGGGTTGTTCGTCATAGACCAGTTCCCAGCCGGCGCGACCCAAGCCGCCAAGTACCAGCGGCACGTGTGTGTCGAGCCGTTCGTCGAGATGTTTTGACCAGTCGATGGGCAACAGCCTGTGCAGGGCGGCACACAGATCATCGAAGGTGTAAGTGTGCGGACCTGGCCCAAGCTCAGCAGAGTAGAACGCGGCAGCCAAGTCGTCCAAGCCGTATCGGTCGCCGGAACCTTCGCGAAGCATCATGTCGACCTCTAGCCAGAGCAGAACTCCCTCTGTGTAGTAGTCCTTGCGGCGCTGCCACTCCGGCCACACTGCGGCGCGACTCGACATGTAAAGCGGGTCGTTGGTGGTGTCGCGCAGGGGCTTCCATGCCCGGCCATTCATCGCCTGGACAGTGGCCGCATCCAACGCGAGTTTGTCCAGCGTCTCCTGCTGGCTGCGGAGGCCGCTTCTGGCCGCCAGCACTCGCCCCCAGAACTCGGTCTGACCTTCGTAGCTCCACAGCATGCCATTGCGTATTGGAGTGTTCGGCGTGGGCGTCCACTGTCCTACCGGCACACGAAAGCGGCCATTCCATGCATGCACGTGTTCGTGGACGATCAGGTCGAGGTTGTTGAGTTGGCGGGAGCGGTTCCGGAAGTAATCCGCAGGGAGATAGATCTCAGCCGAATCGGTGTGCTCGATGCCCCCGGGAGGGAACGCGTCGCTCAGGATCACCAAGGCCTCGAACCTTTCGTACGGCGCTCGTCCGAATACCGCATGGGTTTCCCGCATCATGCGGCGCATGTCGGCCGCGTCCCGATCCGACAGTTCTGGAGTTTCCCCGCTGTCCGACAGGAGACTCAGCCGGAAGGCGGGCTGTCCGGCCAGGCCCAAGTCGTAAGAGCGGACATGTCTGGCCGCTATCGCCGGCGCGTCCAACAACGTGTCTAACGTCGTGACCGCGTACCTCACCGATCCGTCGGAGGCCTCTTCGGCATGCAACGAAGAAACAGCATGCAGGCCACTCGGGAGACGGACCGATGCCTGGACGGGGATGTTGCTCGCGTACCAGCCCGCGGGGTAGAGCAGCAGCCTTTGCCACTGCACTGCGACCAGGTCCGGTCCCAGGATGGCGTCGCCCGGTCTTACTGCGTACTGGAACTCGACGGTGATGTCGTCGACACCTTCTGGCACATCGAGGTGGAAGGCGTGCATCTCGAGCTCATCCCTCCGCCACTCCAGACGCTGCGAGCCGGCGAACACCACCGGCCCCGCCAAACTTGCCGCTGACAGCGTACGCGCGTGGCTGGATGCTTCCCACGCCGGGTACAGCAGGGTTGTCCTGCCTGGCGTCTGCACAGGAATGGTTTCCCGGACACGGAATATCCTGCGATTCAAATCGCTGGCATCGACCTCTAGGCGTATCGCGCCGTCGAATCTGCGGTCCTGCGGTGCTGGAATCTCGGGCTGCTGCGGACCCCACTGCGGGCGACCGCCTGCGGCGGGGGCCACGCCTAGCGTAGTCACCGCGCCAAGGATCAAAACCAGCCAGCGGGATCTGACGCCAAAACTTCTATGGCTTTCCACTTCGTGCCTCGCTGTCGTCGCCCCGGAGTCTGGGGCACGTACAATAGGCGCGTATAGACAAATTGTAAACAGTAGAGTATTTGAAAAGATCGCTAGGATCGGGCTACGCTGCTCGCTTCCCGCGCACCGCCACATACTGAAATGCCGAATCATCCCCGTCGTGTCGCGGCCCTCGTGCCGTATTTCCCCGTCGCCGATGCGATAGCAGCCTTGTTCCGACCCCACGTTGAAGTGGTCGTCCATGATCTTGTGACGATGAAGATCGCTCACATCGCCAATCCAATCTCCAAGCGCAAAGTGGGCGACAGCTCCAGCGGGGATCGCTTTCCGGATGAGGCGCTGGAGCATCAAGTGATCGGCCCCTATCGCAAGACGCACACGGATGGCCGCAACATGCGTTGCATAACTGCGGTGATACGCAATGAGAAGGGGCATCCACATGGAATGCTCTGCGTCAATTTCGATGTAACCATGCTGGAGCGCGTGCGCGACAGCCTGGGGATTCTTGCCTTCCTACCTCCGTCCCCTGAGCCTGAAAGCTTCTTTCACGACAACTGGCGACAAGTGCTGGAGCGGATCGTCAGCAACCATGAAACCGAGCAAGGGATGTCAGCCCGGGCATTGGGCGCTCCTGGACGCCGTGAAGTGATCGCCCGATTGCATGCTGCGGGGATTCTGGATATCCGCAACGCGGCACCCGTGGTCGCCGGCAGGATAGGCATCTCCCGTGCGTTGCTCTACCGATATCTGAAAGAGATTCGGGGAATCGACCCGGCCGACGGATAACTTTTGAGTGCCGCAGCTTGACGATCGCTTTGACTCGGGCGTTGGTCTATGTCCGCTCCTGGCCGGAAGCAGATGGCACGGCGTACTGAAGCGTCCGAGGAGATGCAAAGCGAGCCGGTAGAGAAGTGAGTCAAAAAGTGAGTCGCATCTCAATCTGAAATGCGCTGGCTTCAGGAGAATCAATCTATTGAGATTGGTATTCGAGTGCTGGTTGGCCACGGATCGCTTCGGACACACAATGGCTGTATGCCTTTCACCTAAGCTGAAAAACATGGCGCTTTTGCGCAAGGGCCGGCGGAGTTCAGTTGGCGGCTGTTCGACGTTGAAGGACACGCTCATTCTTCGCCGCTGTCACCGCCGCCCTGGCCGCCGCGTCGCTGACCGTCGCCTTCCCGCTGGTTTTGCTTCGGTAGGTCCTGGCCATCACCATCCTGTCGGCGATTGCTCTGGTCGTTTCCACCGTCATCACGCTGGTACTTGCCGTCTTCGCCTGGGCCCAACTCTCGGCTCCCTGTGGTGCGCTGGCCTTGGCCACCCTGATCGGTCTGGCCGCGCTGATTGTGGATCTGGTTCATCACGTGCTCCCGGTATCGCGAAACGGATGCGTCGCGTCGTCACACCGTGCGCTTCCGGGAGTGAAGGCGCGGTGCTTTTAGCGCCCGCAGTGCGTTTTCCAGGTAGCGCGCGGTGGGGCCCGTCGAGCGCGCGACCTTCTCCGGCGGGCCTTCGGCAACGATCCTCCCCCCGTGTTCGCCCGCCCCGGGCCCGATATCGATCACCCAGTCGCAGTCGGCGACCACCCGCATGTCGTGTTCCACCATGATGACGGTATTTCCCGCATCCACCAGGCTGTGCAGCTGCGTCATCAGTTTCGCGACGTCGGCAGGGTGCAGGCCGGTGGTGGGCTCGTCGAGCACGTACAGCGTATGGCCGCGGTGCGCCCGCTGGAGCTCGCTGGCGAGCTTGATGCGCTGGGCCTCGCCACCGGAGAGTTCGGTCGCGGGCTGACCCAGGCGCAGATAGCCGAGCCCGATGTCCTGCAGCAGGTGCAGCGGTCGCCAGACGGCCGGTTCATCACGGAACAGGTCCGATGCTTCGTCGACGGTCATCGCCAATATCTGCGCGATATCGTTTCCGCGCCAACGGACCTGGAGCGTCTTTTCATCGAACCGACTGCCATGACAGGTCGGGCACGGCGCGTACACGCTGGGCATGAAGAGCAGCTCGACATGCACGGAGCCCTCGCCTTCGCACGTCGCGCATCGTCCCTGGGCCACGTTGAAGGAGAATCGTCCGGCGCCGAACTTTCTGGCCTTGGCGGCAGGCGTGCCTGCAAACAGCTTGCGCACGTGATCGAACAGGCCCGTATACGTGGCGAGGTTGGATCGCGGCGTACGACCAATGGGTTTCTGATCCACGTTCACGAGGCGATCGATCGCGTCTGCGCCCGCCACCAACCGGCCGGACGCGCGGGCAGACGGCGGGGCCTGCCGCAGTTCGATGTCATGGTCTTCGGCGACAGGTTCATGGCCGAGATGCTCGCTCACCAGCTCGACCAGCGCCTGGCTCACCAGACTCGATTTGCCGGAGCCCGAAATGCCGGTAACCGCCGTCAGTGTCCGCAACGGAAACGGTACCTCGATGCCGTGCAGGTTGTTGCGGTGGATACCGGCCAGCCGCAACCATCCCGAGGCTTCACGGCGAATGCGCGGCGTCACTGCGCGGGTGGGGAACAGGTAGCGTCGGGTCTGGGACTCGGTGACCTGCCGCAAACCGCCGGGCGGGCCGCTGTAAAGTACGCGCCCGCCATGCTGTCCCGCGCCGGGTCCCACGTCGACGAGCCAGTCTGCGCGACGCAGCATGTCCAAATCGTGTTCGACCACGAACAGCGTGTTGCCTGCCGCTTTCAGCTGATCCAGTGCTTCATGCAGCGCATCGGCATCGGCCGGATGCAGGCCGGCGGTGGGTTCGTCCAATACGTACACCACGCCAAACAACTGCGACCGGATCTGGGTCCCCAGCCGCAGTCGCTGAAGTTCGCCCGCGGACAAGGTGGGCGTGGTGCGATCCAGTGCCAGGTAACCCAAGCCAAGTGCCTGCAATGCGGCGATCCGCCTGACCAGATCCTGGGCAATGCGTGCGGCCGCAATGCGCTTCTCCTCGGACAGGTCCGGGGTTCGCCGCACATCCGCGCTGCCGGCATGGGCACGCCCACCCTTGGCGACGCGCCGGAGGCTGTCACTGCGGCTGACCGCCTTGCTTCGCATGCCTGCGCGGGAGGGTCCGGCGAACTTCCCCTGCGCCGCCGGTGCCAACGTCTCGGCCATCCGGTCCAGGGACAATTGGGAAAGCGTGCCGATGTCGAGGCCGGCGAACGTCACCGACAAGGCCTCGGGTTTGAGCCGCCGTCCCTCGCACACGGGGCAGGGAGCACCGCTCATGAAGCGCGCCACGCGCTTCTTCATCTGCGCGCTCTGGGTGGTGGCAAACGTATGCAGTACATATTTCCGGGCACCGATGAAGGTGCCCATGTAGCCGGGTTCTGTCTTGCGACGCAACGCGGTGCGCGTCTCCGCAGGCGTGAAGCCGGGATACACCGGAACGATGGGCTGCTCGTCGGTAAACAGGATCCAGTTCCGGTCCTTTCGGGAAAGTGCCCGCCACGGCGTGTCGACGTCGTAGCCCAGGCTGACCAGGATGTCACGCAGGTTCTGGCCATGCCAGGCGGGAGGCCATGACGCGATGGCCCGTTCGCGGATGCTCAGCGAGGGGTCGGGCACCATCGACGTCTCGGTGACATCGTAGACGTGGCCGAGGCCATGGCAATGCGGACAGGCACCCTGTGGGGTATTGGGCGAGAAGTCTTCCGCATACAGCATCGGCTGGTTAGCCGGATAGGTGCCCGCGCGTGAGTACAGCATCCTCAGTGAACTCGAAAGCGTCGTGACGCTGCCGACCGTCGAGCGCACACTGGGGGTTCCGCGCTGCTGTTGCAGCGCTACGGCGGGTGGGAGTCCCTCGATGCTGTCCACATCCGGTACGCCGACCTGGTCGATCAGGCGGCGTGCGTACGGCGACACCGATTCCAGATAGCGACGTTGCGCTTCCGCGTAGAGCGTGCCGAACGCAAGCGACGACTTGCCGGACCCCGAAATGCCGGAGAAGACGACCATGGCATCACGCGGCACATCGACATCGACGTTCTTGAGGTTGTGTTCGCGCGCGCCCCGAACGCGGACGAAGCTTGCCGGCGCGCGACTGCCTGCCCGCGGGCCGCCGCTCATGCCCCTGACCCTGCTTGCGGGCCGCATGGCTTGCCGCGGATCGCGGCATTCGATGGCAGCCGGGCGGGCGTTTCAGCCAGAGGCAGTACTTGTGCAGTCTGGCAGCCACACCCGTACAGCGTGTGGAGGTGGCTTATCGCTGCGTTGTCCATTGCATCGCCTTCGCCGGCACGGGCAAGGACTGGTCGTTGTTCGCCGTGAAGGTTCATCGCCCGTTGCTCCACACGTCAGTCCGGTGTCAGCACCACCTTTCTGCATTGATCCTCCCGACCGTTGAAGATCTCGTACCCTTTTGCCGCATCCATCAGATTCATGCGGTGGGAGATGATCACCTCGGGCGCCAGGTCGCCATTGCCGATGTGTTCCAGCAGTTCCGGAAGCAGCGCCTGCACGTGGGTCTGGCCCATCTTGAAGGTGAGGCCCTTGTCGAAGGCATCGCCGAACAGGAACCCGTGGATGAAGCCGGCATACACACCGGGGACACTGACCGTCCCGCCGCGTCGGGTCGCCGCGATGCATTGGCGCAAGGCCTTGCCGCTTGAGCCTTCCAGCTTCAACGTGGTCAGTATCGTTTCGGTGGTGCTTCCCTTTGCCTCGAACCCGACCGCTTCGATGCTGGCGTCCACGCCGCGTCCCGCCGTCGCCTCGATGATGTATTCGGCCGGATCTTCCTGTTCGTCGAAATTGATCGGAATCACACCGTAGGCATCGCGCGCGAACTCAAGCCGGTACGCATTGTGATCCACCATGAAGATCGTTTCGACGCCCAGCATCCGGGCGCACGCGGCCGACATATAGCCCACCGGGCCAGCGCCGAAGATCGCCAAGGTGGAACCCGCGCCGACACCTGCGTTCAACACGGCCTGGTAGCCGGTCGGCAGGATGTCGGAGAGGAACAGGACCTGTTCGTCGGAAAGCGCATCCGGCACCACCAGGGGGCCGACGTTCGCCTTCGGCACACGCACGAACTCCGCCTGTCCGCCCGGCACGCCGCCGTAAAGATGGCTGTACCCGAACAGCGCGGCCGGCGGCTTCATCTGCTTGGCATTCAACGCGGCACCCTTGCCGGTATTGGTGGTCTCGCACGCGGCGAACTCGTTGAGGAGACAGTGGAAGCACTGCCCGCAGGCGATCACGAAGGGAATGACGACGCGATCGCCTTTCCGCACCCGGGTCACCGCCGGCCCGGCGTCTTCCACGATGCCCATGAACTCATGGCCGAGGATGTCGCCATCCTGCATGCCCGGGATCTTTCCGCGATAGATGTGCAGATCGGAACCGCAGATGGCGGTGGCGGTCACCCGCAGGATGATGTCGTCGGCGGCGATCAGCCGAGGGTCTTCGACCGTCTCTACCCGCACGTCGCGCGTGCCCTGATACGTCAGTGCTTTCATGGATTCGGCCTCGCTTATGGAAGACCACCATGTGCCTGCGGCAATCAACACGGTGTGATGCGACGGGCCGGTACGAGGTAAACCGAGAGGTCCGGATGACGCCGATGAACAGGCAGGTACCCCCAATGGCGGCCACGGCCGTCGTAATGCCGCATCACGACGGCATGGCGGACATCATGCGACGGGAACAGGGCTCGGTTGACGGGATGCATTCCTGAACGCTTCGGCCGCCTCGGCGGAATCCTTCCACGTTTCGTAATCCTCATCCATGCTCGCAAGCTCGTCCTTGGAGAACAGCTTCCTCACCATCTTGAACATCGTCGTCTCTTCTTCCTTGGCGTGATGATCGACGAATTCGCCGAGCACTTTCGCCGAGCCGGCGAAATCGGCGGAATCGACCTGCTTGGTCTTCAGATCCGGCAGCACCGTCAGTTCGACCGCTCTGTGTTCCTGCACTGCTTCGGCGTGCGTCTTCAGTCCTTCGCGGTCTGCGCGCTCCATGAAGGCCGGATAGAAGACCAGCTCCTCCCACTTGGCGTGCGGAATCAATCCCTTCTCGATGGACATCAGGATGTCCGCGCGCGATTTCTTTGCCCGGTCGCTGGTTTTCTCCATCTCGGCGAACAGTTTGCGCAGATCATCGTGTTCGTTCTTCAGGGTTTTCAGGATGTCGCGTGTCATTGCCGGTGGTTCCTCAGGGGGAGCCGCATCATGCGCCCGTCAGGTTAGGGGGCAGTGACGGTGCTGCACGCGCATGCACAGACGACATCGCCGTCCGTCGGACGATCGACAAAAAAGGTGCGCAGTCTTCGCGCGATCGTCACATGCACGGCGCTGTCACGAAACAGGGAACACAGTGCCCGCACTGCGTCATCGACGCGCTTCTTCGGAGTACACCCATGCCTACTTCCCGCAAGCCCGCCGCCAACGGGAAGAAATCCGTGGCCGGCAAGTCCGCGGCCCGCAACTCTGACAGCGCGGCTTCCTCGCCGCCGCCGCGCGCTACCGGCGATCTGCTCACCGAGCGCGCCGCCGACACGGATGCCACGGTTGCCGCACTGCCCTTCAACGAGAACAAGGCCGCCGAGTACGGCCGTGAGCTGGCGACGGATCCTCCCGAGGGCACGCAGATCATTCCGCCTTCCGATCTCGTCGGCGGCAGTACGCTGTCCGAGACGAACACCTCGGAAAAGACCGGAAGCCGCGCGCCGGAAGGTGCGAACCCGACGGTCGCGCCGCTGGACCGCGTGCGGGTGGACAGTTCCGGCCAGCGCATGACGACGAACCAGGGCGTGCCGGTCGCCGACAACCAGAGCTCGCTGAAAGCCGGGCTGCGCGGGCCAGCGCTGCTCAAGGACTTCATCCTGCGCGAGAAGATCACGCACTTCGATCATGAGCGGATCCCGGAGCGCATCGTTCATGCACGGGGATCCGGCGCGCATGGCTACTTCGAGAGCTACGGCGACCAGTCCGCGCTGACGCGCGCGGCACCGTTCCAGCAGGCGGGCAAGAGAACCCCGGTCTTCGTGCGCTTCTCCACCGTCGCCGGTGAACGCGGCAGCAAGGACACCGCGCGCGATGTCCGTGGCTTCGCGGTGAAGTTCTATACCGACGAGGGCAACTGGGATCTGGTCGGCAACAACATGCCGGTGTTCTTCATCCAGGACGCCATGAAGTTCCCGGACCTCGTCCATGCGGTCAAGCCCGAGCCGCATCACGGCATGCCGCAGGCGGCGTCGGCCCATGACACCTTCTGGGATTTCGTGTCGCTGATGCCGGAATCCACCCACATGCTGATGTGGTTGATGTCGGACCGCGCGATCCCGCGCAGCTACCGGATGATGCAGGGCTTCGGCGTGCATACCTTCCGGTTCGTCAATGCGGAAGGCCTGTCGAAGTTCGTCAAGTTCCATTGGACGCCCGTGCTGGGCACGCATGCCCTGTTGTGGGACGAGGCGGTCAAGATCTCCGGCTGCGATCCGGATTACCACCGGCGCGACCTGTGGGAGGCGATCGAATCGGGTGCCTATCCGGAATGGGAACTGGGTGTGCAGGTCTTCTCGGAAGAGGACGCCGATGCGTTCTCCTTCGATGTGCTCGATTCGACCAAGCTGATTCCCGAAGAACTGGTGGCCATCGAGCCGATCGGACGCATGGTGCTCGACCGCAATCCGGACAACTTCTTCGCCGAGACCGAACAGGTGGCGTTCTGCACGGCGCACGTCGTGCCGGGCATCGACTTCACCAACGACCCGCTGCTCGCCGGCCGCATCCACTCCTACGTGGATACGCAGATCTCCCGCCTGGGTGGCCCGAATTTCCATGAGATCGCCATCAATGCGCCCGTCGCGCCCGTACACAACAACCAGCGCGACGGCATGCACCGCCAGGCCATCCACCGCGGCAAGGTGGCCTATGAACCCAACTCGCTGGGCGGCGGCTGCCCGTTCCAGGCGGGCGGCGCGGGCTTCGTGTCGTTCCCTGAACCCATCGATGCCGACGAGGTGCGCGGCAAGCCGGAGAAGTTCGCCGAGCACTTCAACCAGGCTGCGTTGTTCTTCAACAGTCTCGCGCCGGTCGAGCAGGCGCATGTGGTCGCCGCCTACCGGTTCGAGCTTTCCAAGTTGACCGTTCCGGCCATCCGCACTCGGGTCGTGTCGATGCTGCGCAACGTTTCCGATGACCTCGCGTCCCAGGTGGCGGCGGGACTCGGGATGGCGTTGCCCGACGCCATGCCGCGTGCGCTGGCCAAGCCGCCGACGGCGGAAGTCAGCGTGTCCGCGCCGCTGTCCATGTTCGCGCGACCGGGCGTGCCTGGCATCGATACCCGGAAGGTCGCCATCTTCGTCGGCGACGGCGTCAACGCCGACACTGTGGCAGCACTGCAGTCCGCCCTGCTGGCGCAAGGGGCGACCGGTCGCCTGGTCGGTCACCGTGTGGGTCAGTTCACCGCAGCGGACGGCAGCGCCATAGACGCGGATGCCTCTTTCGAGAACGAACCTTCCGTGCTGTTCGATGCGGTGGCGGTTCCGGATGGCCAACAGGCGGCGAAAACGTGGGGCCTGGACGGCCGTGCCTGCGAATTCATCAAGGACCAGTTCCGCCATTGCAAGACGATTCTCGCAGTGGGCGACGCCGCAGCCTTCGTGGAATCCACCGGCGTGCTGAATGATCCGGCCGACACCGGCCTGATCATCCGGGACACCGCGGATACAGGATCCATCGATGCGTTCCTGACGGCCATGGCCCAACACAAGCACTTTGCCAGGGAGACGGATCCGCCCCTCCTGTGAGCAACGACGCCAAGGGGCGGTGCGCCATGACCGGGACACCGGCCATGGCGCTTCACCTGCCGCCTTGCACTCCTCTGGAGCAACGCCATGGCCGACATCATCGGATGGACCGCATCTGCGATCCTGCTGCTCACGCTGGTCCGCCAGATCATCAAGCAGGTCAAGGACAGGCAGCAGGAAGGCGTGTCCACGTGGCTCTTCATCGGCCAGGCCACGGCGTCTGCCCTGTTCGTCGTCTACTCCGTGCTGCTGGACAATTGGGTGTTCATCGTAACCAACAGCTGCATTCTGCTGACCGCACTCGTGGGTCAATGGATGATGAAGAAGACATCGCGCGAGGAATGACGAACGCGTTTCGCAAGCCCTTCACGCCAAAGTAAACGCCTCGCAATACTGCACATTGCGTTCACGGGTGTAGGCGTTCCCTAGTATCAAGCCAATACACGGACAGGTTCTCATCCTGAAGGCAATCCGGTTCGGCCCCCCTTCCAGAAACCGGAGTTGCATCATGAAAGTTCGCCACCTGTTCGTCCTCGCCGCCGTCTCGATCGGCGTCGTGTCCCTGTCCGCCTGTCGCGAAAACGACGACACTAACGACGTGATGGCGGAAACGTCGGACGCCGTGCCCGTAACGAACGCCGACCCCACCGACGAATCAACCGACACCATGGCGTCCACCGACCAACCCGATGTCCAGGCATCCATGGCCGAGCGCAACGCCCTTGGCGTGTTGAATGCGATCAACGAACATGAAATCGCCGCGGGCAAGCAGGCCCTCTCCAAAGGCGTCAAGGGCCCGGTCGCCGCGTATGCGCAGATGATGATCGACCAGCACACCGAAAACCGCGACAAGACGTCCGCGCTCAGTCCCGAGAGCGCCGCGCCCGATGCCGATGCGCAGCGCAAGAAGGGTGAGCAGGCGCTGGCGATGCTGGACGAGAAGAGCGGCGATGCCTATTCCAAGGCCTATGTCGCTGCCATGGTGAAGGACCATACGGAGGCCCTCGCGGCGCTGGACAGCAAGTTGATACCGGCCGCCGGCCGCGCCGAGGTTACGACACACCTGGCTGCAACGCGTGAGCATGTGGCCAACCATCTGGCACAGGCCAAGCAGCTGGAAAGTGCGGCGAACTAGGCCGAACCTGGCAAACGGGGTTGGTGTCGGCATCGTGCGTGCACGGTGCCGACCCTCCAGTTGAAGGCATCAATCACCGGCGGCATTCCCTACGACACCCCGGTGCAAGGACCCAGCGCAATGCAGGCAATCAAAGTCGGCTGTGCGGGCTGGTCCATTCCACGCCATAGCCTGGCGCTGTTCGGCGAAGGCGAATCGATGCTGGCGCGATACGCCACGCGTTTCCCGGTAGTGGAAGTGAACTCGTCGTTCTATCGACCGCACAAGCCGGCCACCTATGCGAAATGGGCCTCCTCGGTGCCGAGGGATTTCCGTTTCTCCGTCAAGCTCCCCAAGATGATTTCCCACGAACGGGCGCTTCGCCAGTGCGGTCCGGTGCTCGACCGCTTCCTGGGTGAGGCGGAGGCGCTTGGCAGCAAACTGGGCGGGTTCCTGCTGCAGCTTCCTCCCAGCCATGTGCTCGACGCCCGTGTCGCCTCGACGTTCTTCCGCCTGTTCCGCCGTCGCTCGGACGCGCCACTTGTCTGCGAACCCCGCCACACCAGCTGGTTCTCGGGCGCCGCGGAGGCGGTGCTGCAGCGGTACGGCGTCGGCCGCGTCGGCGCGGACCCGGCCCTGGTCGAAGACGCAGGCCGCCCCGATGCGCGATCGCCCTGGCCGTACTGGCGCTGGCACGGTTCGCCGCGGATGTACTACAGCGCGTACACAGAAGACAGCCTGCAGCAACTGGCGGCCGCGGTCGTTTCAGGCAAGTCGCCTGCCCGTCCGTGGGTCATCTTCGACAATACCGCCCACGGTCACGCGACCACCAATGCGGCTCGCCTGCAGGATCTGCTGCGGGAAACGTCATCGCGCCCTGCGACGGGACGTGCCCGTGCCTGAAGGTCCTTCCATCGTCATCCTGAAGGAAGCGGCGGCCCACTTCAGCGGCAAGACCGTCCGCAAGGCGTCGGGCAACAGCAAGCTCGACCTGGGCCGCATGGAAGGCAAGCGCGTTGTTGCGCTGCGCAGCTGGGGAAAACACTTCCTCATCGAGTTCCGTGGCTTCAGCATGCGCGTGCACATGCTGATGTTCGGGTCCTATCTGATCGATGAAGAAAAGCCCGCCAATCCCCGCATGTCGCTGGCGTTCGACAATGGCGTACTGAACTTCTACGCGTCATCGCTGAAGTACATCGAGGGATCGCTGGACGATACCTATGACTGGCGCATCGACGTGATGAGCCCGGCATGGAGTCCCCGTATCGCCAGGACGAGGTTGAAATCAAAGCCTTCGGTACTGGTCTGCGATGCCCTGCTGGACCAGGATGTCTTTGCGGGGGTCGGCAACATCATCAAGAACGAGGTGCTCTTCCGCATCGGCGTCCATCCCGCCACTGAAGTGGGCGCGCTTCCCCCGCGCAAGCTGGGCCAGATGATCGCGCAGGCGCGCGAGTACAGTTTCGAGTTTCTCGAATGGAAGAGGCAGTTCGTCTTGAGGAAGCACTGGCAGGTCCATACCAGGTCCACGTGCCCGCAGTGCGGCCAGCGCATCATCAAGGAATACCTGGGCGTACTCAAACGCCGGTCATTCTTCTGCACGCGCTGCCAGGCGCTTTTCTGACTCTGACAATCGCCTGCGTCTCTCTCCGAGCGAGGCGGGCGCAGCCCTGGCCGTTCCGGCACGCCGTTCATTCATTCCAGCGTGCTTCCTGTCCTGACACGCCTTGGCCTCAACGCAGGATCGCGTCCAAGCGCCGGTGGATCGCCGTGGCCGCAATGGCGGCGTGGCCGAACGCCACCGATATCTGGTTGAGATCCGTGGCCACATCGCCAATGGCGTAGAGGCCCGGGCGCGACGTCTGCAGATCGTCATCCGTGACGATGGCGCCGTCCTTGTCCGTCGTCGCGCCGGCGATGGCCGCCAGGTCGCTGCGCGCCGGTGCACCCATGGCGGCATAGAGGGTATCGAATCGGTGAATGCCGCCCGCCACATCGCGTGCTTCGCAGGTATCGCGCCCGCAGGTGAGCTGGGCCAGTTCCGGCAACACCTCGATACGCAGTTCGTTCGCACGGAGCACCGCGGCCTCCCGCAGATCCGCGGGGACCGGCGCGGCCTCGGCCACGGGAACCACGCTGACATGGGGCGAGAACGAGCGCAGAAAGCAGGCGTGGCGGATGCTGTGCAGCAACGGCCCCACCACCCCGATGTTCTTGTCTGTCGCCTCGTATCCGTCACAGATCGCGCACAACCGGATCAGTCCGCGCGCGATCGCGTCGTCGATGGAGCCGTGCTCCAGTTCAGGGAGTAGATCCCGAACACCCGTAGCCAGTATGACGCTCCCGGCATGCCAGGTCTGACTTTCATCCCGTACTTCCCAGCCATCGGGACCGGTCGAAAGGCCGACAACGCGACGTCGCAGTGGAACAACGCCATAGGTCGAGGCCTGCTCCCTCAGTTTCCGGAGGAGGCTTTCACCCGACACGCCTTGCGGGAAGCCGGGGCAGTTGTGCGTTTCGGGTATCCAGCGGGCCCTGCTGCGACCATCATCGAAGAGTTGCACGCGCCGGTGGAATCGGCGCAGGTAGGTCGCGGCCGTCAGACCTGCGGGACCTCCGCCAATGATGATGCAGTCGGTACGGACACCGCTGCCGTCGCTACCTCCACTGGCCTGTTGGGCGGAAGCCGCGGTCGCGGCGGGTTTGGGTTTCATCTGGGCGGTCCTTCCGGTAGCGGCTCAAGGCGCCCGGGCCGAACCGGGGCGCGTGGTGCAGAGGGACGTGCATGCAAGCGTCCCGTCCACGGAAAGGGTGGGCCTGTGTGCCGAAGCACGAACGATGCCCCGGCCGACACTAAGTCCATGTGAACCGTTGCGCGGCGCAGGCAAGCTGCCACGCACTCAGGTTGTGCTGCCTGCGGCGGGTTCGTGCTGGCCTTTGCGATAGCGTCGCCCCAGCCAGACGGCCAGCAGCGCCCACGCGGCCGTGAGGGGGAGGGCCACGCCCAGCAGGCTTCCTGGCCCCGTGCCCGCTCGCCCGCTCATCGCTTCGATCTGCGCGCCCAGCACATCGCCCAGCCGATAGACGAAGGTATCGATGAAGGCTCTGGCCTTGTACTTGTGCCCTTGCCGGACGTGCGTGAAAAGCAGTTCCCGGGCCGGGCGCGCGACGCCGCGCTGCACCGCCCGGTTGGCGGCGTCGAGCACGTACAGGATCGCGATGCCGCCGTGTGCCGCCAGCCCCGCGAAGCCGAGCGCGGTGGCCGCGGGCAGCGCCACCAGCGCATGCCCCGGGCCGACGCGGTGGCCGAGGCGGGTGGCCATCGCGAGCTGCAGCAAGAGGAAGACCAGCTGGGTCCACATGTCGATGTTCGCCAGCAGTGCCGCCATCGCATCCTGTCCTGCATCCACCCCGGCGACCAGCTGCAGTCGGGTGAGGTAGACCAGGGTGGTCATCACCGCCATCAGCAACACGTAGCCGGCGATGCCAGCCAGATAGGGCGACCGGACGACCGCCTGCGCGCCGTCCCATGCGCCGCCTCCCATCGGTGCCGCATCATCGGCGGGCTGTTCTTCCGTCTCGTCGCGCACCTCGCTGCCGCCCGGCGTGAGACGGATCAACCACCATGCGGACAGGATGCCCAGCACCAGCAACACCACCGAGAGCGGCAACAGGTTGGATGCGCCGAGCGATTGCGCAAGCCGAGACGTCAGCCAGGCGCCGAAGATCGCACCCACGGTACCGCCCACGCCGACGAGTGCGAACAGGCGCGTGCCCTGTTCGCGAGTGAAGCGGTCGGAGACCAGCGCCCAGAACACCATGGTGCCGAACACGTTGAGTACGCTGAACCAGACATAGAACACCTGGCCACTGCGCAGTCCCACGGCTGCGGAACCGAACGTCATCAGCGCCCACAGGACCAGCAGCGTCAGTCCGAAGAAGCCGTACGTCATGGCGATGGCGTGCGGTCGGCGGACGCGGGCCACCAGCAGGCCGAAGACAGGATTGAGCGCCAGCGTGACGAGCGCCGTCGTGATGAACAATCCGCGCACGCTGTCCAGGCCGCCGGCCATGCCGACGGCATCGCGCACGGGGCGCAGCAGCATCAGGGCCGTCAGTACGAAGAAGAATCCGTACGCGGCGGTCAGCAGCGGACCGAGGTCTCCCCGACGCACATCGAAGACCGTCTTCGTCCATCCCGCCACCCATCGCCGCGGCGCTCGCCGCGCGGGCGGCGTCAGGGTGCTTTCCAGCGAAGCCATCTCACCCGCGCGGCGACGGTGTCGATGCAGCACGCGGGAAGCGCGACGACCGGGCACGACGGACCGCGCGTGACGTCGTCAAGGCGCCGGGCGGCGTATTCCATCCGTGCCGAACACCGCGCCGGTCAAGCGCTCCGAGACCTGCCACAGGCGTTCGGCGACCGCCGTGTCCACGGCCTGCGGCGGCACTTTGGACGGTGCCGGATGGCCGCGCGTTTCGCCCAGCCTGTCGGGGCCGTAGTACGCACCCGCCTGCGCGGTCGATGCCGTCGCGGCGAACAGCGGCGGCAGCGCACCCTGTTCGGCGGGCTGGAACAGGAACCACAGGTATCGCCGTGCCAGGCCGGGGAGGCTGCTGGCGCCGGCGCCGTTGGGGAGCAGGTCGGTGCGCGAGATGCCGGGGTGCGCGGCGATGCTCTGGATGCCCCATCCCGCTTCCGCGCTGCGACGCTGCAACTCGAAGGCGAACATGAGGCAGGCCAGCTTCGATTGGCCATAGGCGACCATCGGCGTGTAGTAGCGCTTGGACTGCAGGTCCTCGAAGTTGATCGTGCCATTGCGTGCCGCAACGCTGGACAGCGACACCACGCGCGCGCCGCGTCCCTGGCGCAACAGCGGCAGCAACCGGGAGGTGAGCGCGAAATGCCCCAGATGGTTGGTGCCCAATTGCAGCTCGAAGCCGTCGGCGGTTTCCTTGCGCTGCGGCGGCGCCATCACCGCCGCGTTGTTCACCAGCAGGTCCAGGCTGCCGTGCGAGCGACGCAGTGTCTCGGCGAACGCTTCGATGGACTCCAGGCTGGCCAGGTCGAGCGAGCCGAACCGCACATGCGCGCGGGGCGCGGACTGGCGGATCTGCTCGACCGCCGCCGCGCCTTTCGCGGCATTGCGTCCCGCCACGATGACGTTGGCACCGGCCCGTGCCAATGCCGCGGAGATGTGGAAACCGATACCTCCGGTTCCGGTGACCACCGCGGTTCGACCGATCTGCGACGGAATATCGGATGTTGTCCAGCCTGCCATGACGCGTGCCTCGTTGATGTGGGGAAGGGAGAGCGCGTGTTGCGCGCGTAGAGCGATATCGACATCAGGTCGCTCGCCAGGCGTCGACCCACGTGTCGTGGATGAAGCGCCAGATCGGCGCCGCGATGAAGGCGCTGGCGACCCGCATCCGCGCACGCGGTCCGACACGGGACAGGGTCCCGTGCGGTGCCCGCTGCGAGCGGAGGCTCTGCTAGTGGATGAGAAGGTGGGGAGCAAGCGCGCTCAGCGGGCAGGTGGCGACGGAAAACGCGCACCGGTGATCTGCTCACTGAGGTCCCACAGACGTGCAGCGACGGTGGCATCGCGGGCGATGGCGGGAATGGCGGCCAGGCCCAGCGGTCCAGCGATCTCGTTCGGCCCGGTCGGTCCGTAGTAGACGCCACCCTGTGCGGTGGGTGCTGTGGCCGCGTACAGCGTGGGAACGGCGCCTTGGGCTGCGGTCTGCAGATTCGCGCGATTGCTGGCCCACTGGCGTCCCTGCGGACTGTCCAGGCCGGGACCGCGTGCGACCAGTTCGGTCACCGCGACGCCGGGGTGGGCGGCCATGCTCTGGATGCCCCAGCCACCGGCATCGCTGCGACGCTGCAGTTCCAGCGCGAAGGAGAGGCAGGCCAGCTTCGACTGCGCATACGTGCCCATGGGCTCGTACGCGCCGGTCGACTGCAGGTCGTCCAGATTGAGGGTGCCGCGATGGACCGCGATGCTCGACAGGGTCACCACGCGCGGCGCCTCGCTCTTGCGCAGCAGCGGCAGCAGCTCGGCGGTGAGCAGGAAGTGGCCGGCGTAGTTGGTGGCGAACTGCATCTCCAGCCCGTCCACCGACATGCCGCGCTCCGGCGGCGCCATGATCGCCGCGTTGTTGATCAGGCCATCCAGGTGCGGCAGCGAATCGCCCAGGCGCTCGCCCAGCTCACGGACCGAGGACAGGCTGGACAGGTCGACAGCCTGGAACTCCACCTGTGCCGCGGGTACGTCCTGGCGGATTTTGTCGATCGCTTCCTGGCCGCGCTGTGCGTTGCGCGCGGCGATGACCACGCGTGCGCCCGCGGAGGCCAGCGCCTTCGCATCCTCGAAACCCATGCCGCTGGTGCCGCCGGTGACCACGAAGATGCGTCCCTTCTGCGAGGGCATGTCGGCCGTGCTCCAGGTCGGCGGCGGTGTCTGCGCCGCGGCATCCAGCGCGGCCACGCCGCCGAGCAGCAGGCCGAGGGCGGCGAAGCGCCCGCGCCAGGCGGACGGTGCGGAGAGGGATGGGGTGTTTCGTGTGTCGATCATGGGCATGTCCTCGTGGGAGAGTGGGTCGTGCGTCGGTATGGAAAGCGCCAGCTCAGGCACGGCGCCGTGTGCAGGGATGCGTGGTGTCGCTGTCGCCGTCATGCCTCTTTTCCGGAAGACGACGGCGCACGGTGGTGTCCGGGCGTGGAGGAGAACTCGTGTTCCGCAGCGACGGCATGGCGCGCCTGCGCGCGTCCCAGCCACAGGCCGAGGGCGGCCCAGGCAACGGCCAGCGGCACCACCACGCTGGCCAGTCCGCCCAGTGCCAGCCCGAGCCGGCCGAGTACGCCTTCGGCCTGTGCGCCGACCACATCGCCGGTGCGGTACATGAAGGTGTCGACGAAGGCCTTGGCCTTGTACTTGTCTTCGCGGCTCACCACGGTGAACAAGGCCTCGCGTGCCGGCCGGGTGATCCCGCGCTGCACGGCGCGATTGGTCGCCTCCAGCAGCACCAGCACGACGAATGAGCCGTAGATCGCCAGTCCGATGAACCCGAGCGCAGTGGCCACGGGCAGGATCGCCAGCGCCACGCCCAGACCGAAGCGCTGGATGAGTTTGCCGGTCAGCGTGACCTGCAGCACCAGCACCGCGACCTGCGTCCACATGTCGATGCTGCCCAGGATCGCCGCGCGCGCATCCATGTCGTCGGTGACGGCGGCGACCATCTGCAGGCGGGTGAAGTAGATGAAGGTCGCCATCACCGTCATCAGCACCACATAGCCGGCGATGGCGGTCAGGTAGCGCGAGCGGAACACGGCGACGAGACCGGCCCAGGCACTGCCGCCGATGCGCGCCGGCTCCACTGCCGCGCACGTTGCGGATGTCGAGGCAGCGCCGGCCGCCTTGTCGGGTACCACCCGCAGCAGCAGCCAGGCGGTGCCCAGCGCCACGAGCAGGAAGCCGCCAGCGACCAGCAACAGGCTCGGCGTCCCCAACGGCACCGCCAGGCGCGACGTCAGCCACGGTCCGAAGATCGCGCCCAGCGTGCCGCCGACCGAGATCAGTGCGAAGAAGCGCTTGCCCTGGTCGCTGGTGAAGCGGTCCGCCAACAGTGCCCAGAACACCATGGTCACGAACAGGTTGAACACGCTGAACCACACGTAGAACACCTGGCCGCTGCGCTCGCCGACCGCGCCCGGCGCGAACACCAGCAAGGCCCAGAAACCCGCCAGACTCGCGACGAAGAACCCGTAGGTCGCGCCGATGAACTGCAACCTCCGCAGGCGCGCGACCAGCCAGCCGAACACCGGGTTCACCGCCAGCGTCGCCAGCGCGGTGCCGATGAACAACCAGCGGATGCTTTCGATGCCACGTTCCATGCCGAGCGCGTCGCGCGCTGGCCGCAGCAGCATCAAGGCGGTCAGCAAGCAGAAGAAGAACAGCGCGGCAATCAGGACCGGCGCGACTTCTTCGCGATGGAGATTGAGCAAGCGATACGGCAGGTGCCGGCGGTCGGACGTCGGCGTCGCATTCCGGTTCATTGGTGAAGGCCCTGGGGTGTGCGGTCCGTGGACGTCATTCGGCCGTGCCCGACGGATAGTGCACGCCGCTCAGCGTCTCGCTGACATCCCACAGGCGTGCGGCGGCCTCTGCATCGGTGGCGGCGTCGGGCACACGGGCATGACCCAGCGCGCCGCGTGCTTCCAGCAGGCCGGTCGGCCCGTAGTAACGTCCGCCTTGCGCATCCTGCGCCGTGGCGGCGTACAGCGTCGGCACGGCACCTCTTTCCGCTGTCTGGAAGAAGCGCCACAGCGGCGTGCTGCGTCCCTGCGACGGCAGCAGGTTGGTGCGCGACAGGCCGGGATGGCTCGCGATACTGGTGATGCCCCAGCCCTGCGCATCGCTGCGCCGCTGCAGCTCACGCGCGAACATCAGGCACGCCAGTTTCGATTGCCGGTAGGCTGCCGCCGTATCCCATTCGCGCTCGAACTGCAGGTCGTCGAAGTGGAGCGCGCCGCGTCGTGCCGCGATGCTGGACAGGGTGACGACACGGGGCGCGTCGGACTTGCGCAGCAGCGGCAGCAGGTCGGCCGTCAGCGCGAAGTGACCCAGGTAGTTGATCGCGAACTGCGACTCGAACCCGTCCGGCGTGATGTCGCGCTGGGGCGGTTCCATGACCCCGGCGTTGTTGATCAGACCGTCCAGGCGCGGCAGCGACGCAGCGAGACGGTTTCCCAGCGCATGCACCGAGGCCAGGTCGCCGAGGTCGAGCGCTTCGAAGCGCACGTTGGCACCGGGTGATTGCTGGCGGATGCCGGCGATCGCTTCCTCGCCGCGCTGCGGATTGCGTGCGGCAATGATGACCTCTGCACCGGCGGCGGCCAGTGCCCTGGCGCTTTCAAGCCCGATGCCGCTGGTGCCGCCCGTCACCACGAAGATGCGTCCCGCTTGGGACGGCATGTCGGCCGCGCTCCAGTCCGGCCTGGGCGCCGGCTGCGCGACCGTGCCGCTGGCCGTGCAGGCGGAGAGCAACAACGCGCCGGCCATGGCGAGCATCGCCGTCCAGTGGCTGCGCCTGCGATGCATCGCATTGCCAGCGGACGAGGAAGAAACGGGATGCGCAAGCACATCGGATACAAGCCGGTCGGCCACGGTCGGTACCTCGCAGGGAAACGATGGGGGAGAGGCCTGCGTACGATCAGCAGGTGATGCACTGTGCGGCGCGGACTTTAAGAAGCGTTTAAGGCTGCGTGAGCCCAGAGGGAAAGTTCACGCGATGCACATGCCGATCGGCGTGGGTGATGCCCGACCCACGACTGCGAGTACGGCACGCCGAGGTTGCGTGGTGCTTGGAACCTTTTGAACAACGGTCGTGCAACCGCTGCTGCCACACGGCATCGCGCCAGCGCACGCTGCGCGGGCGCGACGCCGTGCTTCCGCTGCCAGGCTCAATCCAGCGGAATCCGCCGGATGACATCGTCATAGGGCACGAGGTCGAGGTATGCAGTCACCTCGACGGCACGCAGGTTCTCCATCCGGAAGATCCATACGTAACTGTTCCGGTACGGCTGCCCATCGATGGCGGTAGCTTCGCCATCCCAATGCACGACCACGTGGTCGTCATCGGCCCAGACGTGCCTGACCGTCGGCCGCACGGGCGACGACAGGCGTGCGGCGAAGGGTGTGACCGCCTTCGCCATGAAGACCTCGCGTCCTTCGTAGCGGCCCGCCACCGGGCTGGTGCCCTTGATCGTCCACACCATGTCCGGCGCCAGCACGTCGTCGAAGAAGCTCTTTCCACCCGTACTCCACTGCGCGAAGGCCTGGGTGATGAACTGGCGATTGCGCTCGGTGGTGGCATCGTGCGCGTGTACCGGTGGCGTGCCGTTGACCAGCAGGGCGACGGCCAGCAGGGCGAGTGCAGCGTAGTGTCGGGTTTTCATCACGATGTCTCCTCGGGGTGTTTCGGTTTCGTCATGGCGAAGCGCTATCGGCTCAATGTGCGTGGCTTGTGGCTGCACGCGACAGGCGCGTCGATACGGTGTGCGAGATCCAGCCGGCGGTGCTGCCCAGCGCGCCGGCGCCGAACAGCTTGCCTACGCTCTCGAACGAAGGCTCCAGATGCGCGGCGAACCACGCCACCAGGCCGAGGAAATAGGCGAGCAGGTTGCTCATCACCGGCAATCCGCGCAGCGACACCACCACGATGGCCACGACGAAGACGACCAGCGGCAGCGCCCAAGCGGGCCCCGTGGTGCCTGACAGCGCTTGCAGGGTGAGTGTGGCCACCAGGCCGAGCAACAACCCCGTACCCACGCAGGCGAGATTCTCGATGGTCGAGCGCAGGCTGAGGCCGCGCATATAGAACGCGATCCAGCCGATGAACATCGCCCACACGGGCAGGGCCAGCGAGAGGCTGATGGCGCTGGCACCCGCGGCGGTTGCCGCGGCGACCAGGGTCGCCAGGAGATAGGTGTTGCTGGACGTCGTGGTGATGCTCATGGGGTACTCCAGGCGGGGTGGGAGTCGGATCTGGAAGAAGAGGGGGGCGTTACCTCGGCGATGTGCGCATCCATCGGTACGGGAGGCGGGTGCTCAGGCCATGCCGCCGTTCGCGCGGACGACCTGTCCGTTGATCCAGCCGCCTTCCGGGCCGGCGAGGAAGGACACGACCGCCGCGATGTCGTCCGGGGTGCCGAGACGTTCGAGTGGATTCATCTTCGCCATCCGTTCGATCAGCTCGGGCGATTTGCCGTCGAGGAACAGGTCGGTGGCCGTCGGGCCGGGCGCGATCGCGTTGACCGTGATCGAGCGCCCGCGCAGTTCGCGCGAGAGCACCGTGGTCATCGCTTCCACCGCGGCCTTGGTCGCGGCGTAGGGCGCGTACGTCTCCAGCCGCAGCGGCAGCACGCTGGACGAGACATTGATGATGCGGCCGCCGTCGCGCAGGCGTCGGGCCGCCTCGCGCATGCCGTTGAAGCTGCCCTTCAGGTTGATGGCGACGATGCGATCGAAGCGGTCGTCGCTGTAGTCGGCGATGGGATCGAGATCGAGGACGCCGGCATTGTTCACCAGCACATCGATGGCGCCGTGGCGCGCCTCGGCGGCATCGAACAGCGTGCGCATGGCGGCGGGATCGCTGACATCGGCCTGCACGGCGATCGCGTCGCCGCCGGTCGCACGGATGCGCTCGGCCAGCCGATCCGCGTCTTCACGACGCGCCGCATAGTTGATGATCACGGCATGACCGTCGGCGGCCAGACGCGTGGACATCGCCGCGCCGATGCCGCGGGCACCGCCGGTGACGATGGCGACCGGCCTGGATGACAGGTTCATGGGAGGCTCCATTGCACGCCGGAATGGGCGTGTGGCCACCTTATTGGCATTCATTGGCCGGATAATCCTGCATAATCCGATATCACAATTCGGATATCCGGCTAATGGATCGCTTCGATGCCATGAGGGTGTTCGCGCGGATCGTGGAGCGGCGCAGCTTCACCCGTGCCGCGGACGACCTGGGACTGCCGCGGGCCACCGTCACCGACGCGATCAAGGCGCTGGAGGCCCGGCTTGGCGTGCGCCTGTTGCAGCGCACGACCCGCACGGTCACGCCCACGCTGGAAGGCGAGGCCTTCTACGGGCGCTGCCTGCGCCTGATCGCCGATGTCGAGGATGCCGAGAGCGCTTTCCGCGATGTGCGTCCGCGTGGTCCGCTGCGCATCGAGGTGCACGGCACGCTCGCGCGCCACCTGCTGTTCCCCCGCTTGCCGGCCTTTCTCGAACGCTATCCCGAGATCGAGCTCGATATCGGCGAAGGCGACCGCTATGTCGACCTGGTGCGCGAGGGCGTGGACTGCGCCGTGCGCGTGGGAGAGCTGCGCGACAGCGACCTCATCGCCCGCCGCCTGACCGCGCTGCCGGAGGCCACCGCCGCATCGCCGGCCTACTGTGCACGCCATGGCACGCCGGACACCATCGAATCGTTGCAGGCCAGTGGCCATGTCATGGTCGGCTTCAAGTCGTCGTCGCTGGGAGGCCTGCTGCCACTGGAATTCCAGCGCGACGGGAAAGTGGAACTGGTCACGCTGCCGACCCGCGTGCGCGTGAGCGGTGCCGATTCCTACGTCGGCGCTGCCTTCGCCGGGTTCGGCATCCTCCAGGCGCCGCGTTACCGGCTCGACAGCTACTTCAGCGACGGCCGGCTGGTTCCGTTGCTCGATTCGTATCCGCCGCTACCCAGCCCAGTGTCCATCGTCTACCCGAAGACGCGCTTGCCCTCGCCGCGGCTGCGGGCGTTCATCGAATGGGCGCAGGAAACGCTGATGTCCTGAGTGGATGAGGTGGCAAGCGCGGCGCCATCGGCACGCAGGCACCATGCAATGCCATCGAACGTCAGGCCTTCGGCTTAGGCGCCGCTTTCTTCCGCGGAGTTTTCGCGGGCGTCGCGGCCGGTGGACGGAGCCGCTGCGCCTTGCCCTGCTGGGCGAGGCTTTCTTCGCCGTGCAGCGTCATCAGCGACTCCATCAGCTGCTCGTCCGAGCTCGAGCACACGCCGAGCAGCAGCACCTCGTCGCAGCCTTCGGCGGCGATGTAGGCATGGCCCATGTTGGAGTCGATGTAGACCGACTGGCCGGTCTCCAGCACGATCGGGTCGTAGAACTCCGTGTGCACTTCCATCCTGCCCTCCAGGACGTGGATGTATTCCTCGCCGGAGTGGTGGACCAGCGCGCCGAACTCCTCGATGGTCTTGGCGCGCACGCGGGTCAGTACCGGGATCATGCGCTTGCGCCGCAACTCGGGGCACAGGTAGTAGTAATCGTAGTTGGGCGTGGTGACGCGGATCGCGTCCTCGATGCGGCCGATGCTGCGGCGCGCGGTCACCGGCGGCTCCACGGTCTCCACGTCTTCGGCGAACAGCTCGGACATGCGCAGCTGCAGCCGCTGCGCCAGCTGCAGCAGCTTGTCGTAGGTCAGCGTCAGGCGGTCGTGTTCGACCTTGGACAGGGTCGAAAGCGGGATGCCGGCATGCTCGCTCATCTGCTTGAGCGTCCATCCCTTGCGTGCGCGCAGCGAGCGCAGCAGTCCGCCGATGGTGGGGTGTTGTGACGTCATCCTTGCGGGATCTCCTGGGACCCATGCACTTCTGCTGGCGTATCCAGCATGGCGGCATGATCGCCTTCCGCCATGGTCAGTGGAAAGAGCAGCGGGCTCAACGACCGCCCGCCCCCGACTTTCGGCACGGGTTGACAATTCTCTGATTGGGATCATTATCGCCGAATCAGGATATATCCGCCAGCCATGCCGCAGGCGTCGCCGGCCATCCGTTCCATCGCCTCAGTCGGGAGATCACTCGATGCGTTCGATTCACCAGATCCTGTGCGGCGCCGTGTTGACCGCGCTGGTGGCCGTGCCGCTGCTGGCGCAGGACGCCGCCGTGTCGCCGGCTGCCGTGCCGCCCGCGCCGGTTCCCGCAACGTCGCCGTCGCCCGCCGCCGCAGTGCCTGCCGCGAGCGACGCGCCTGCCGCGCCCGCCGGCACGCCGGCACTCACCCGCGACGACGTCGGCGCCTGGCTCGACGGCTTCATGCCGTATGCGCTGGCCAACGGCGATATCGCCGGCGCGGTCGTGGTGGTGGTGAAGGACGGCCAGGTGCTGGTGCAGAAGGGCTATGGCTATGCCGACCTGGCCACGCGCACGCCTGTCGATCCCGACGCCACCCTGTTCCGTCCCGGCTCGGTGTCCAAGCTGTTCACCTGGACGGCGGTGATGCAGCTGGTCGGGCAGGGCAAGCTGGACCTGGACGCCGACGTCAACCAGTACCTCGACTTCAAGCTGCCCGAACGCGATGGCAAGCCGGTGACGCTGCGCCAGGTGATGACGCATACCACCGGCATGGAGGAGCAGATCCGCGGGCTGATCACCGCGCAGCAGGACGAGATCACGCCGCTCGGCGATGCGCTGAAGCACTGGACGCCGGAACGCATCCATGTACCCGGCGCGACGCCCGCGTACTCGAACTACGCCACCGCGCTGGCCGGTTACATCGTCGAACGCGTCTCGGGCCAGTCCTTCGACGACTACCTCGACGCGCACATCTTCAAGCCGCTGGGCATGACCCGCTCCAGCTTCCGCCAGCCGCTGCCGCCGGCGCTGCTCGCCGGCATGTCGAAGGGCTATGCGAAGGCGTCGGACGGCGAAGCCAAGGAGTACGAGTTCATCAGCCTGGCGCCGGCCGGCAGCCTGGCCGCCACCGGCACCGACATGGCGAAGTTCATGATCGCCCACCTGCAGGACGGTGCCTTCGGCGACGCGCGCATCCTGGATGCCCCCACCGCGCAGAAGATGCACGGCACCGGGCAGGCCTCGGTCGGCCCGCTGAACCGCATGATGCTCGGCTTCTACGAGACCTCGGTGAACGGGCATCGCGCCATTTCGCACGGCGGCGACACCCAGTGGTTCCACAGCGACCTGCAGCTGTTCCTCGATGACGGCATCGGTGTGTTTGTGTCGATGAACAGCTCGGGCCGCGATGGCGCCACCGGGCACATCCGCTATGCGCTGTCGCGTGGCTTCGCCGACCGTTACCTGCCCGGTACGCCGGCGAAGGCGGCGGGCGTGTCGAAGGAGGATGCCGCGCTGCACGCGGGACAGCTCGCCGGCACGTACACCAGCAGCCGCCGTCCCGACAGCAATTTCGTCTCGCTGGCCAACCTGCTGGGGCCGATCAAGGTCGTCGCCAACGAGGACGGCACCGTCAGCGTGACCGCCGCGATGGGACCGGCCGGCGTGCCGAAGAAGTGGCGCGAGATCGCGCCTTACCTGTGGCAGGACACCACCAGCACCGACCGCCTGGCCGCCGATGTCGTCGACGGCAAGGTCACCCGTTTCAGCATGGAGCCGTACGCGCCGATCATGGTGTTCGAGCGGCTGTCGGCCTGGCGCGCGCTGTCGATGCCGTTGCTCATCGCCAGCCTGGCTGTCCTGCTGCTGACCGTCATCGCATGGCCGGTGTCGGCGCTGGTGCGCCGCTACTACGGCGTGCGTTACGCGCTGAGCGGGATCGATGCGCGCGCGCACCGGCTGGTGCGGATCGGCGCGTTGCTGTCGCTGCTGGCGACGTCGGCAGCGCTGGGGCTGGTGGTCGGCATGCTGAGCAAGCTGGAGATGACCAGCCCGGACACCGACGGCCTGATCATCGCGATGCGCCTGTTCGCCACCGTGGCGTTGCCGCTGGGCGCCGCCATCGCGGTCTGGAACGCGTGGCATGTGCTGCGCGGGCGCCGCACGTGGCTGGCCAAGCTGTGGGCCCTGCTGCTGGCGCTGGCCTGCCTGTTCCTGCTGTGGATCGGCATCGCCCACCACGTCATCGGCTTCGGCGCGAACTACTGATCCCCGGCGGCCGGCGGCATCCGTCGCCGGCCGCTCCCGTGTCCTTCTGCCTGCACGAGGCTGGCGTGTCCCTTCGACTGGAACTGCACAACGAACCCCTGCCGATGTCGGCGCCGTTCCGCATCGCCGGGCACGTGTTCGAGGCCATGCCGGCCACGGTGGTCACGCTGCGCGACGGCGATCTCACCGGTCGCGGGGAAGCGGCCGGCGTCTACTACCACGACGATCATCCGGACACGATGATCGTCACGCTGGAAGCATTGCGTCCGCGTATCGAAGCCGGCCTCGATCGCGCATCGCTGCGCGACCTGTTGCCGCCCGGCGGCGCCCGCAATGCGCTCGATGCCGCGCTGTGGGAACTGGAGGCGCAGCGGACCGGCACGCCGGTGTGGCAGCTGGCCGGGCTCGACGGTGTGCGGCCGCTGCTGACCACGTTCACCGTCGGTGCCGACGATCCCGGCGTGATGGCCGATCGCGCCGCCGCCTACGTGCAGGGCCCGATGCAGGCGCGCGCCTTGAAGCTGAAACTCACCGGCGATGCGGCGCTGGACGCTGCGCGCGTGCAGGCGGTGCGGGCGCGCTGTGCGGAGGCCTGGATCGGCGTCGACGCCAACCAGGGCTATGGCGGCGCGACATTGCCGGACCTGCTGCCCGCGCTGGTGCAGGCGCGCGTGTCGCTGCTGGAACAACCCTGCGTGCGCGGTCGCGAGGACGAACTGGACGGCATCGAGCGCGTGCTGCCGTTCGCCGCCGACGAAAGCGTCCTCGACCTGGCCGAACTGGAAGCGCGCCATCACCGCTTCGATGTCATCAACATCAAGCTGGACAAGTGCGGCGGCCTGACTGAAGGGCTGATGATGGCGCGCCGCGCGCGCGAACTCGGCAAGCAGGTGATGGTGGGCAACATGTGCGGCACCAGTCTGGCGGCGGCGCCGGCGTTCGTGCTGGGGCAGTTCTGCGACGTGGTCGATCTCGATGGTCCGATCTTCCTGAAACAGGACCGGACGCCCTCGGTGCAGTACGGGGACGGCCATATCCGCTGTGGTGACGAGGTCTGGGGGCCGCGGGTCGCCGCATGAGCGCTACCGCCGGCATGTCGGACAAGACCTGGTTCGGCCAGCCACGCGGGCTGACCATCCTGTTCCTCA
This sequence comes from Pseudoxanthomonas sp. Root65, assembly GCF_001427635.1. NCBI lineage: Bacteria > Pseudomonadati > Pseudomonadota > Gammaproteobacteria > Lysobacterales > Lysobacteraceae > Pseudoxanthomonas > Pseudoxanthomonas sp. Root65. Next base: position 834,767 of record NZ_LMHA01000001.1, on the reverse strand, counting down.
CCAACATGTGGGAGCTGTTCTCCTACTACGGCATGCGCACGCTGCTGGTCTACTACATGACCAAGCAACTGCTGTTCGCGCAGGAGAAGGCGTCCTTCATCTATGGCACCTACACCGCGCTGGCGTACTTCACGCCCATCATCGGTGGCGTGATCGCGGACCGCTGGCTGGGCAAGCGCAATGCGGTGATCCTCGGCGGCACGATCATGGCGTTCGGCCACTTCGTGATGGCGTTCGAGCCGATGTTCTACCTGGCGCTGGCCACCATCGCGCTGGGCAACGGCCTGTTCCTGCCCAGCCTGCCCAGCCAGATCAACGACCTCTACGCCGCCGACGATCCGCGTCGCGGCCGTGCCTACAACGTCTACTACGTGGGCCTGAACATCGGCGGCTTCCTCGCGCCGCTGGTGTGCGGCACGCTGGGCGAACTGTATGGCTGGCACTACGGCTTCGGTGCGGCGGGCATCGGCATGTTCCTGGGGCTGATGATCTACGTGTTCGGCCGGCACTATCTGCCGCCGGAACCCTCGCGCGTGTTGCTTGCACCCGTCGCGGACGCGCAGGTGCGGGCGGGTGGCGGGCACGCGCACCGGGTGTGGTGGCTGCTGCTCGGTGTCGGCATTGCGGCGACGATCTTCCGCGGCGCCTACGAGCAGGTCGGCAATACGCTGCCGTTGCTGATCGACACCGGCGTGGATCGGGTGGTCGCCGGTTTCACCATTCCGATGACTTGGTTCCAGTCGCTCAATCCGCTGCTGGTGATCAGCATGACGCCGTTGCTGCTGCTGCACTGGCGGCGGCGCGCCGACGCCGGGCACGACACATCGCCGGCGCTGAAGATGGCGATCGGCGCCCTGATCGTGGCGGCCGCCTATGTGCTGCTGGCGGCGCTGACCGCATCGGCGGGCGAGGCACGCATCGGCTGGGGATGGCTGGTGGCGTTCTTCGTCGTGCTCACGCTGGGCGAGCTGTACATCCTGCCGACCGGCCTGGGGCTGTTCGCGAAACTGGCGCCGCCGCGGCTGGGCGCGACGACGGTCGCGTCCTGGTTCCTGGCAGTGTTCAGCGGCAGCCTGCTGGCTGGCCTGGTCGGCACGCTGTGGTCGAAGACCGGCCATGCCGGTTTCTTCCTGCTGCTCGCGGGCCTGGCCGTGGTCGCCGCGTTCCTGCTGTGGCGGCTGGACCGCCCGATCCGCTCACTGCACTGACCCGACGGAGATCCGCCCATGCCGCGACTCAAGCCCGCCCTGCTGTTCCTCGCACTGTCCGCATGCGGGCCGGCGATGGCGGCACCTGTCGAGCGCTACGACCTGCTGATCCGCAACGGCGTGGTGTACGACGGCAGCGGCGGCGCGCCGCAGCGCGTCGACGTGGCCGTGCGCGGCGACCGCATCGTGGCGTTGCTGCCTACCGGGCAGTCCGCCGACGCAGCGCAGGTGCTCGATGCGAAGGGCAAGGCCGTGTCGCCGGGCTTCATCAACGTGCTGAGCTGGGCCACCGAATCGCTGATCGCCGACGGCCGCGGCGTCAGCGATACCAAGCAGGGCGTGACGCTGGAGATCTTCGGCGAAGGCTGGTCGATGGGACCGGTGAATCCGCGCATGAAGGCCGATGCGCTGAAGCAGCAGGGCGATATCCGCTACGACATTCCCTGGACCACGCTCGGCGGCTACCTGGAGCACCTGCAGCAGCGCGGAATCACGCCGAACGTCGCCTCCTTCATCGGTGCGACCACCGTGCGCATCCACGAATTGGGCGAAGACGATGTCGACCCCACACCGGAACAACTTGCGCGCATGCAGGACGTGGTGCGGCAGGCGATGCGCGAAGGCGCGCTGGGCGTGGGCAGTTCGCTGATCTATCCACCGGCGGCATTCGCCGAGACGCCGGAACTGATCGCGCTGGCGCAGGCGGCGGCCGAATCCGGCGGCGGCTACGTGTCGCACATGCGCAGCGAGGCCGATCGCTTCCTCGAGGCCATCGATGAAACCATCTCGATCGCACGCGCCACCGGCCAGCGCGCCGAGGCTTACCACCTGAAAGCCGCCGGCGAGAAGAACTGGCCGAAGATGCAGCAGGCGATCGACCGGATCGCCGCGGCGCGCGCCGACGGTCTGCAGGTCAGCGCCGACATGTACGTCTACACCGCCGGGGCCACCGGCCTGACCGCCAGCCTGCCGCCGTGGGTGCAGGCCGGCGGCCATGACGCGATGATCCAGCGCCTCAAGGATCCCGCCACGCGTGCGCGCGTGATCGCCGAGATGCGCGATCCCAATGCCCCGTGGGAGAACCTGCGCCTGCTCGCCGGCTCGGACGAGCGGCTGCTGCTGATCGAATTCAAGAGCGAGGCGCTGAAGCCGCTGGGTGGCAGGACGCTGGCGGCCATCGCGCGCGAACGCGGCACCTCGCCGGAAGACACCGCCATCGATCTGATCATCGAGGACAACCACCGCATCGGCACCGCCTACTTCCTGATGAGCGAAGAGAACATCGAGCTCGGCCTGAAGCAGCCCTGGGTCAGCCTGGGCTCGGATGCCGAGTCGTCGGCGCCGGAGGGCGTGTTCCTGAAATCCAGTACGCATCCGCGCGCCTACGGCAACGTGGCGCGCTTCCTCGGTCACTACGTGCGCGACCGCAGGCTGATGCCGCTGGAAGAGGGCATCCACCGCCTGACCGGATTGCCGGCGGCCAACTGGAAACTCAAGGACCGCGGCTGCCTGCGCGTCGGCTGCCATGCCGACATCGTCGTCTTCGACCCCGCCACCATCGCCGACCACGCCACCTACGAGCGGCCGCAGCAGTACGCCAGCGGGGTCAGCGAGGTGTTCGTCAATGGCGTGCAGGTGCTGCGCGCGGGCGAACACACCGGCGCCACACCGGGCCGCGTGGTGCGTGGGCCGGGCTGGGTGCCGGCGGCGGACTAGGGCGCGGTCGCGGATTTTCCAAATGTGTTGACAATTCTCTGATTGGGATCATTATCGCCAATCAGGATAGTCCTCGCGCGCCGGGTCGATGCCGGCGCCCCATCCCTCCTTCCCAACATCGCCCGGGAGCGCAGGCATGAACCAGTCCCAGTCCGCACGGCCGTGGTACCGCAAGCAACTCTCACTGGCGATCGCAGGCGCACTGGCCTGTTGCGCCGCACCCGCGCTGGCGCAGCAGGCCGAGCCGGCCGACGACGCGTCCGCCACCAATCTCGACACGGTGGTGGTGACCGCCAACAAGCGCGTGGAGAACATCCGCGATGTCGCCGCCTCGATCAGCGTGATCGGCGAGCGGCAGTTGGAGAACATCGGCGCGGTGTCGCTCTCCGACTACGCCGCCTACATCCCCGGACTGCAGGTGCAGAACGATGGCAGCCCGGGCCTGACCCGCGTGTCGCTGCGCGGCATCGCCGCGCTGTCCTCGGGTGCGACGGTGTCCACCTACATCGACGACGTGCCGGTCGGCTCCAGCGGCATCTACCAGGGCGCGAGCACGCTGATGCTCGACCTGCTGCCGTACGACATCAGCCGCGTCGAAGTGTTGCGCGGCCCGCAGGGCACGCTGTACGGTGCCGGTGCCGTCGGCGGCCTGCTGAAGTACGTCACGCGTGCGCCGGACATGTTCGGCGAAGAGGCGCGCGTCGGCCTCGGCCTGCGCGCCGTGCAGGACGGCGGCCACGCATGGAATGCCCGCTTCGGCGCCAGCCTGCCGCTGAAGGAGGACCGCCTGGGCCTGCGCATGAGCTTCGCGCGCAACGGCATCGCCGGCTTCACCGACAACGCGGTGGACGGCCGCGAGGACATCAACAAGGGCGAGCAGATCGGTGCGCGCACGGCGCTGTCGTGGGATGGCGAGGCGTTCGACCTGGGCCTGTCGGTGCTGCACCAGCGCATCCGCAGCGACGACCGTGCCGGCGTGGCGCTGGACGGCGACACGCTGGATCCGTTGTTCGGCGAGGACGACGACCTGGCCTGGCAGCCGCGGCCGTTCTCCAAGGACCTGACGCTGGCATCGCTGAGCCTGGACTGGGACCTGGGCTGGGCCAACTTCATTTCGGCGACCGGCTGGTCGCAGACCGACACCGTCGACCAGATCGACTCGACCGTGCAGTTCGGCGAAGTGGCCGACCTGCTGCTGGGATTGCCGGAGCCGGGCAGTTCGTTCGTGCGCTACAGCTTCGACCTGGACAAGGTCACGCAGGAATTCCGCCTGCAATCCAAGGGCGGCGGCACCTTCGAGTGGATGGTCGGCGCGTTCTACACCAAGGAAGACGCGCTGCAGAGCCAGTTCGCCTGGCTGGGCCAGCGCGATGGCACGGCGCTGCCGGCGCCGCTCGACGAGATGTTCGGCACGCTGGCGATCATCAACCTGCCCAGCACGTACAAGGAATACGCGCTGTTCGCCAACGGTTCGTGGCGGTTCGGCGAGCGCTTCAAGATCGACGCCGGCCTGCGCCAGGCGCGCAACGACCAGTGGTTCAGCCAGAACGTGCCGACCGGCATCCTGGCGCCCATCGGCGAATCGCCCGGCGACTCCAGCGAGGACGTGTTCACCTGGAGCCTGAGCCCGCAGTTCAAGCTGTCCGAGAACGTCATGCTGTATGCACGCGTGGCTACCGGCTACCAGCCGGGTGGTCCGAACGTCGCGCTGGCGGGCGTGCCGCCGCAGGTGGATTCCTCCATGCTCGACAGCTACGAGATCGGCATGAAGTCGCAGTTCGCCGACCGTCGCGTGACCCTCGACGTGTCCGCGTTCCGGATCGACTGGGAAGACATCCAGGTGGCGTCGTCGTTCAACGGCGTCGGCGGCCTGGTCAACGGCGGCAAGGCCACCAGCGAGGGCCTGGAACTGTCCTCGCAGTTCCGCATCACCGATGCACTGACCCTCGGTCTCAATGGCGCGTACACCGATGCGAGCATCAAGAACGATTTCGAGCCGACGGTGATTCCGCAGGGTGCGTTCGACGTGATCCTGTGGACGGGCCTCGCCGGCGACCGCATGCCCTACACGCCGAAGCAATCGTGGACCGCGACGGCCGAGTACGCCTTCTCCGTGGGCGGCCTCGACGGGCAGGTGGGCGGTGCGCTGCGCTGGGTCGACGACCGTGTCAACGACACCACCGAGCGGCAGCGTGTCACCGCGCCGGGCGATCCGGACACGCTGCTGGCGCCGGACGACATCACGGTGCCGCTGGAACTGGACAGCTACCACGCGCTGGACCTGTACGCCGGCATCGGCAGGAACAACTGGGAGCTGCGCCTGTATGCCAACAACGTCACCGGCGAACAGGCGTGGTCGACCCTGGCGCCGATGGACGGCGCGCTGTCGGGCACGAGGTCGCATGTGACCGGCGTGCCCATCCAGCCGCGGACCTTCGGGCTGGAACTCGACGTCCGCTTCTGACCGCGCGCCATCCGCCTGCCGCGGATGGCGTCCGCTCTCCCCGCGATCCGGACCCCGCACATGCAGACCGCTCTTCCGGCGTCGTCCGACGTCGACGCGCTTCCGCAACCGTACCTGCTGTTCCTCGGCGACACCGTCGAGCCCGGCTACGCCAAGACCGCGTTCGGCCTGCGCGACTGGGCGCGCGAACGCTGTGTCGGTGAATTCGCCTGCGATACGGCAGCGGTCAGCGCCGGCCTGCCGTTCCTCACGCCGGTACAGGCGCGCCAGGCCGGTGCGCGTGCCATGGTGATCGGCGTGGCCAATCCCGGCGGCCGCATTCCGCCGGCATGGACTCCGTTGCTGGTGCAGGCACTGGAAGCGGGGCTGGACCTGATCGGCGGCATGCACATGCGCCTGTCCGGCATCGAGCCGCTGCGCAATGCCGCGCGCGCCTTGGGTCGACGTCTGATCGACGTGCGCGAGCCGCCGGCGGAGATCCCGGTGGCCACCGGGGCCAAGCGCAGCGGGCACCGGCTGCTGACCATCGGCACCGATTGCGCGCTCGGCAAGAAGTACACGGCGCTGGCGCTGGCGCGCTCGTTCCGGGCGCGCGGCATCGACGCGGATTTCCGCGCCACCGGCCAGACCGGCATCCTGATCGCGGGTGCAGGCATTCCGATGGATGCCGTGGTGGCCGACTTCGCCGCAGGCGCGGCCGAAATGCTGTCGCCGGATGCGCACCCGTCGCACTGGGACGTGATCGAAGGCCAGGGATCGCTGTCGCATCCGGCGTACGCGGGCGTGTCGCTGGCGCTGCTGCACGGCAGCCAGCCGGACGTGATCGTCGTCTGCCACGAACATGGCCGCGAGCGTGTGCTCGGTTATCCGCAGTACCTGCTGCCGTCCATCGAGGAGACCATCGAGCTGGCACTGCGTCTCGGCGCGCGCACCAATCCGGCGATCCGCTGCGGCGGCGTCAGCCTCAACACCGGCATGCTGGACGCGGAGGCCGCACGCGAGGCGATCGACGCGCTGGCCGACCGGCTCGGCATGCCGGTCGCCGATCCGGTGCGGGGAGGCGACACGTTCACCGCGCTGGTAGCCGCCTGCCTCGCCCGGCAGGCCGGCTGAGGCGATGGCGGCCACGCGCTTCCAGCGCTGGATCCTGCCGGGACTGGCCTTCAAGGCCGCGGTGATCGGCGGCGGATACGCCACCGGTCGCGAACTGGCCGAATACTTCATCCCCAGCGGTCCGCAGGGCGGCCTGCTGGCGATCCTGGTGGCGATGGTGTGCTGGAGCGCGATCTGCGCGCTGACCTTCGCCGTCGCCCATGCGACACGCAGCTTCGACTACCGGCGCTTCTTCGTCATGCTGCTGGGCCGGTTCGCGTTCCTGTTCGAGCTGGCCTACCTGGTCTTCATGGTGCTCATCCTGGCCGTGTTCGGCGCGGCCGCGGGCGAGATCTTCGCAGCGATGCTGGGCTGGCCCACGCTGGCCGGCACGTTGCTGCTGATGGTGGCGATCGGGGGCTTCGTCGCCTTCGGCAATGAAACGGTCGAGGCCCTGTTCAAGTGGGTGTCGATCCTGCTGTACGGCACCTACGCGCTGTTCGTGGTGCTGGTGCTGGCCAGGTTCGGCGAGCCGGCGATGGCCACGCTGGCCATCCCGCATCCGACCACCGGCTGGCTGCAGGGCGGGCTGACGTATGCGGGCTACAACATCGTCGGTGCGGTGATCGTGCTGCCGTTGGTGCGGCACTTCCTGAGCCGGCGCGATGCCGTGGTGGCCGGCGTGCTGTCGGGGCCGCTGGCGATGCTGCCGGGCCTGCTGTTCTTCCTCTGCATGCTGGCCTGGTATCCGCGGATCGGCGACGAAGCGCTGCCCTCGGACTTCATCCTGCGCCAGTTGCAGCTGCCGGTATTCCACCTGCTGTTCCAGCTGATGATCTTCAGTGCGCTGCTGGAGAGCGGCACGGCGGTGATCCACGCCTGCAACGAGCGCATCGCGCATGCCTGGCGCGCGCGCGGTGGCGCCGGCATGGGCCGTGCTGCGCGCCTGGCGGTGGCCGCCGTGCTGCTGGTCGGCTCGATCTTCATTGCCGACCGCGTCGGCCTGGTGGACCTGATCGCGCAGGGATACCGCGGCCTGGCGTACCTGTTCCTCGTGGTCTACATCGTGCCGCTGCTGACGGTCGGCGTCTGGCGACTGCGGCATCGCCCCGCATCCGGCGCTTCGACTGCGCCCATCCTATCCGGAGATCGCCCATGAGCCTGTTTCTGAAGCTGCTGATGACGGCCGCGATGGCCACGCTGCCGGGCATGGCAATGCACGCGAAAGCGCAGGCGCAGCTGCCGGCCGGCTTCGACGCGCGGGTCGAGCAGGCGATGAGGTCGCGCGATGTGCCCGGCATGGCCATCTCCATCGTCAAGGATGGGCAGATCGTGCATGCCAAGGGCTATGGCGTGCGCCGGCTGGGTGGCACCGAGCCGGTCGACGCGGACACGATCTTTCCTACCGGTTCGACCGGCAAGGCGGTCACCGCGGCGGCGCTGGCCATGCTGATCGACGACGGCAAGCTGGCGTGGGACGACAAGGTCATCGACCATCTGCCCGACTTCCGCATGTACGACGCCTGGGTCACGCGCGAGATGACCGTCGGCGATCTGCTGCTCCACCGCAGCGGACTTGGACTGGGCGCCGGCGACCTGTTGTTCATTCCGCGCACCTCGCGCAGCCGCGCCGACATCGTACGCGCGCTGCGGCACATCAAACCCGCGACCAGCTTCCGCAGCGGCTACGCCTACGACAACATCCTCTACATCGTCGCCGGCGAATTGGTCACGCAGGCCAGCGGACAGCCGTGGGAAGACTTCGTGCGCACGCGCATCTTCCAGCCGCTCGGCATGACGACCGCAGTCAGCGACGAGAAGGACCGCTTCGCCAACCCCAATCGGGCGCAGCCGCATGCGCGCCTGGATCCGCGCCTGCGCGGACTCGGTGCGCAACAGGTGCTGCCCGAACGCGAAGGCCTGGGACAAGTCGGCGCGCCTGCGGGGGGACTGTCGTGGAGCGCGAACGATTTCGCCCGCTGGCTGCAGGTGCAGCTGGCGCTGGGCGCGCTGCCGGACGGCAAGGGGCGGCTCTACAGCGAAGCGTCGGCCCGCGCGATGTGGACGCCGCAGGTGACCATCCCGATCCGCGGCTATCCGGCGCCGATCTCCGACATCACGCCGCAGTTCTCCGGCTATGGCTATGGCTGGAACGTGCAGGACTACCGTGGCGTCAAGGTCGTGCAGCATGGCGGTGCGGTCTTCGGCGTGCTCGCCTTCGTGGTGCTGGTACCCGAGCGCAACCTGGGCATCGCGCTGCAGATCAACGCCGAAGACGTGGAGGTGATGCGCGGGCTCGGCTACGAACTGCTGGACCACTATCTCGGCCTGGAATCGCGCGATTGGGTCGGTGCGTTCGCGACGTGGAACCAGGCGCGCTTGGCTGGCGGACTCGACGCGCTGAAGAGTGCGTCCACCGCCGCGCGCGCGGCATCACGGCCCTCGCTTGCCGTCACCGGCTACGCAGGCGCCTACCGCGACGCCTGGTACGGCCCGATCAGTGTCGCCGAACAGGGCGGTACGCTGCGCGTCGATTTCAGCCAGACGCCGAACATGGCCGGGACGCTGCGCCACTGGCAGTACGACACGTTCCGCGTGGACTGGGACGACACCGCCATCGAGCCCGCCTACATGACCTTCGCCCTCGATGCCGATGGCCGCGTGGACCGCATCACGATGAAGGCGGTCTCGCCGCTGGCGGACTTCAGCTACGACTATCCGGACCTGCTCTTCGAGCCGGCGAAGTAGAACGCCGTTGCTTGGCGGCCGACCCGGCCGCGCGGGCGGTGCACCCTGTACCATCGGGCCCTCCCTCGGCTCGATGCATGCACGTGAAGTCTTCGCTCTACGGGATGCTGGCGGGTTCGCTGCTCGCATCGTCCTTCGTCATACCTGCCCGCGCGCAGTCGGCCGCATCCGCGGAAACGCTGGACCGCGTCGTCGTCACCGCCACCCGCCTGGAAGCGGTCAGCGCCTTCGATACGCCCGCGTCCACCCATGTGGTCTCGCTGGGTGAGGGCGGCGCCCGGCCACAGGCGGCACTGTCGGAGGTGCTGGACGGCATCCCGGGCCTGCTCGCGCGCGAACGGCAGAACCTCGCGCAGGACACGCAGTTGTCGATCCGCGGCTTCGGTGCGCGCTCGACCTTCGGTGTGCGCGGATTGCGGCTGTATGCCGACGGCGTGCCGGCGACCATGCCGGACGGGCAGGGCCAGGTGTCGCACTTCAACATGCTGGGCGCCGATCGCGTGGAGGTGCTGCGCGGCCCGTTCTCGGCCCTGCACGGCAATTCGTCCGGCGGTGTGATCCAACTGTGGAGCGAGATCCCCGAGGAAGGCTACGAAGCCCGCGTGCAGGCCAGCGTGGCCAGCCACGACAGCCGGCTGCTGGGCGCGCGCCTGCGGGGTGCCGGTGATGCGATCGGCTACAACGTGGCGGCGTCGGTGCTGGACACGCAGGGGTACCGCGACCACAGTGCGGCGCGGCGCGAATCGCTGAACGCGAAGCTGCGCCTGCAGCCCGGTGCCGGCACGCTGGACGTGCTGCTCAACCATTTCGACGCGCCCGACGCCCAGGATCCGCTGGGGCTGACGCGCGCGCAGGCCTGGGAGGACCCGCGCCAGGCGTCGCCGGTCGCCACGCAGTACGACACTCGCAAATCCGTTCGCCAGGACCAGCTTGGCGCGGTCTACGAATGGCCGTTCGCCGGCGGCCACCGGTTGCGTGCGATGGCCTACGGCGGTCGCCGCGAGGTGGAGCAGTACCTGTCGCTGCCGATCGCGGCGCAGGCCAATCCGCTCAACTCGGGCGGCGTGATCGATCTGGACAACGACTATGGCGGTGCCGACCTGCGCTGGTCATGGACCGGTGATCTCGCCGGGCGCCCGTTCGAGCTGAGCGCAGGCGCCAATGCCGACCGCCAGCGCCAGCATCGGCGTGGCTACGAGAACTTCGTCGGCACCGCGCTGGGCGTACGCGGCGACCTGCGGCGGGACGAGCGCAACCAGGTGGCAAATGCGGACCAGTACGCGCAGGCATGGTGGCGCTTCGCGCCGCGATGGTCGCTGCTGGTCGGTGCCCGCCACAGTCGCGTGCGCTTCCGCTCCAACGATGCCTACGTCACCGCCACCAATCCCGACGACAGCGGCCGGGTGGTGTACGCGCGCACCACGCCGGTGGCCGGCCTGGTGTTTTCTCCCTCCGACGCGCTGCGCCTGTACGCGTCGATCGGAGGCGGCTTCGAGACGCCGACGTTCAACGAGGTCGGCTACCGCGCCGACGGCGGCGCCGGACTGGCGTTCGACCTGAGGCCGGCGACCACCCGCAATGCCGACCTGGGCATGAAGTGGCGTGGCGAACAGGGACTGCGCGTCGAAACCGCGGTGTTCCGCGCCGACACGGACGACGAACTCGCGGTCGCGCGCAACGTCGGCGGTCGCAGCAGCTTCCGCAATGTGGGCGCCGCACGCCGGCAGGGCGTGGAGCTCCAGGCCGAACTGCCGCTGCAGGCCGCATGGCAGCTGCAGCTGGCCTACACCTGGCTGGACGCGACGTTCCGCGACGCCTTCCCTATCTGCACGGCGAGCGGCTGTACCTCGCCCGTGGTGCAGGTCGCCGCCGGCACCCGCATCCCGGGTGTCGCACGGCAGCAGGCCTCGGCACGGCTGCGATGGCAGGGCGAACAGTGGCATGCCGCCGCGCAGCTGCTGGCCGTGGGCGATGTCACCGTGAACGACACCGGCAGCGAACGTGCGCCCGGCTACGGCCTGCTCAACCTGGAAGTGGCCCGCGCCTGGCTGGCAGGCCATGGCCGGTTGCAGGGGTTCGCCCGCATCGACAACGCGCTCGACCGCGTCCACATCGGCTCGGTCATCGTCAACGAAGGCAATGGCCGCTTCTACGAACCGGGTGCCGACCGCACCTTCACCGTCGGCGTGCGCTGGCACTGGGCCGGCGGCGGCTGACGCGTCGCGCCCGTCAGGGGCGCGAGGCTGGCGTTGCGCGTTGGTGAGACCTGACGTGCCGCATGATGTCGACGAAGGGCGCAACCCAGTAGATGTCGGGGTGTGCGGCGAGGTGGCGCAACAGCTGGTCGTGCGCCTCGTTCGAGACGGCCAGGTAATCGCCACCGATCCCATGGAAGGTGAAGCTGACCATCGTGCCGCGTCGCGCCGCTTCCTCCACGCGTGCGATCAGCTGGTCGCCCGTGGCATCGACGGGAACATCGACGGGTACCGCAGCGGGATCGACCCGGGCCATGTCCTCGATCACGCCGCCTTGTCCCCGCTTGATCGCGACGAAGTCCGCGACGACGGCGTCGATGTAATGGCCGTCGCGTGCCCGCGTATCGCCGCAGGGCACGGTCATCGTCCGTTCGCTTCTGCCGTCGAGCGCGGCCAGCATGGCGTTCGCCAGCCGTACCTGGTCGACCATCTGCGCCACCGTGGTGGTGTCGAGGTCGCGGTGCGGCTCGACCCAGGCGCGGTCGGGCTGCGACGCCGAGCACTGGTGGAACAGCGTGTGGTTGCCGAGCTCGTGGCCGTTGCGCGCAGCGGCGATCCATTCCCGCTGGCGCGTGCGCAGCGTGTCGGAGGCCAGCGTCAGGTAGAAGCTGCCTTTCAGTCCGTGGCGATCGAGGGCGGGGATGGCGTGATCGAGCTGCGAGGGGATGGCATCGTCGTACGCGAGGCTGACTGCCGCCTTGCGTCCGCCGGGCCACGGAAAGGGTTCGCTCGCCTGTGCCGCGCCGGTCGCCATGACCAGCAGCGACAGGAGGACACGCTGTACGCCGCGCATGCCTACTGCACCAGCGTCTGGATGGCGCGTGCGGGAATCGTCACCACCGCAGAGGCCTGCCCGACATAGAAGTTGTAGTCGATCGCCTTGTCGGTCGCGTTCATCACCACCGTCGCCAGGCGGCCATCCGGGTTGACGAAGGCGGTCGCCAGCAGCGTGCTGCGGCTGGTGGCGGTGCTGACGCGGCGCGCCTCGGGCCGGATGAACTTCGAGAAGTGGCCGATGTAGTAGTAGCTGGGGGTGTAGATCAGCTCGCCCGTGCGGGTGTCGGCGTGCAGCGGCGCGAAACAGAAGTTGCCCACGTGGTTGGGGCCGCCGGTGTGGTCCAGCAACATGTTCCAGTCGGTCCAGCCGACCGCGCCGTTGTTGAAGTCGTGGATCATCGAGGTGCCGTAGCGCTCCGCGTTCGGCCAGTGCTGGTAGCGGGCAGGGTCGAACTTCTCCACCGCCGCTTCGGTCAGCAGCACGGGCTTGTCGGGGAAGGCCTCGGTCACCGCCGCCACGTTGCGGAACATCGGGTCGAAGCCGGCCCAGGTCTCGTACCAGTGGAAGCCCAGGCCCCAGGCATATTTCGCCGCTTCCGGATCGCCCAGGATCACCTGCGCGCGGTACAGCATCATGTCGCGGTTGTGGTCCCACACGATGATCTTCTTGTCGGCGTAGCCGGCGGCATGCAGGGTCGGGCCGAGGTGCAGCTTCAGGAAGTCGCGCTCCTCTTCGGCCGTGTACAGCATCGACTCCCAGGTCTGCTTCGCCATCGGCTCGTTCTGCACGGTGATGCCCCAGATCGGGATGCCTTCCTGCTCGTAGGCCTGGATGAACTTCACGAAGTAGTTCGCCCACGCATCGCGATACTCCGGCAACAAGGCGCCGCCGCGCAGCATGTGCCGGTTGGTCTTCATGAAGGCGGGCGCACTCCATGGGCTGGCATACAGCGGCAGCGCACCGCCGGCGGCGGCGATGGCCTGCCTGAGCATCGGGATACGCGCCTTGCGGTCGTGGTCGATGGAGAAGGTGGTCAGCGCCTTGTCGCCTTCTTCGATATAGGTGTAGCTGGCGGGGCTGAAGTCGGAGCTGTGGATGGTGGTGCGCGCGAGCGAGTAGCCGATGCCATCCTGGGTGTCGTAGTACGCGCGCATGAACTCGGCCCGCTTTTCCGGCGAGAGGCTGGCGTAGACCTCGGCGGTGGAGTCGGTGATCGCGCCGCCGATGCCGAGCAGTGCCTGGAATTTCCTGGTCGGATCGACGAAGACCGAGTTCTCCACCTCGGTCAGCGCGTGGCCCGGCTGCAGTGTGGCGGTGCCGGTCCGAGCCAGCCGCTGCGTGCTGTCCTGCGCCGTCGTATAGATGGTGACGGTGGTGGACGTGTCGGCCGATTGCGCGGACGGTGCGCCGCTCATCATCGACAATCCCAGCAGGGCGGCGGCAAACAGGGGCGTGTGGCGCATCGGCGTGATCCTCGTGGGCGCGGGATGGTATCCCGCGTGTTGCGCGGCTGATGTCGGAGCGGGATGGTTGACAGCGCTGTCATACAGTTGCTACACCATGCTGTCAACCGGAGGCGAGGCGCGCGACGGTGAGGCGCGGCACGGTGCGGATGCCGGTCCTGCGCGGCGCGCGGTCTGTTGCCATGCAGCATGAAGGATGCGTCGGCGGCGCCGCCTCGCGCGCGGACGGCGCAGTATCCAGCGACGCGCGGCGCTGTCAGAATCCGGCCTCGTTGCCGGAAGGGATGGGCGAAGTGGAGCGGGAACCGTCATATGCGTAGTCGGATCGAGGATGTGGCCGCCGCCGCCGGCGTTTCGATGAAGACCGTATCGCGCGTGCTCAACGACGAGCCGAACGTGCGCGACGCGATGCGCCAGCGCGTCATGGCCGCCGTCGAGCAGCTCCAGTACCGGCCGAACCTGTCCGCACGCAGCCTGGCCGGCCAGCGGTCGTATGTCATCGCGCTGGTCTACAACAATCCATCGCGCAACTACCTGATGGAGATCCAGAGCGGCATGCTGGATGCCTGCCGCGACCATCACTACAACCTGGTGCTGGCGCCGGTGGGTTCGGCCAGGCAGCGCAAGGCCGAAGACCTGAAGGTGGTGTTCGAGCACTTCGCTCCCGATGGTGTGGTGCTGATCCCCCCGCTGACCGACGATCCGGCGGTGCTGGAATTCCTGGAGCAGCACGAGGTGCCGTTCGCCTGCATCGCGCCCAAGCGCACCGATGGGCGGATCGGCGTGATGATGGACGAGACCTCGGCCGTACTGGAACTGATGGCCGGACTGGTCGCACAGGGCCACCGCCGCATCGCGCACATCAAAGGCCCGCCCGCCCATGGCGCCTGCCAGTGGCGCTACAAGGGCTATCGCGATGCGCTGAAGAAGGCCGGACTGGAATACGACCCCGCGCTGGTGGTGCAGGGCGCATTCTCGTTCGAATCCGGCATCGAGGCCGGCGATGCGCTGCTCGACCTCGCGCAGCCTCCCACCGCGATCTTCGCGGCGAACGACGACATGGCGGCCGGCGTGATCCGCGCCGCCTGCGAGCGCGGGCTGGCGGTGCCGCGCGACATCTCGGTCTGCGGCTTCGATGACACGCCGATCGCGCGCCATATCTATCCGGCGCTCACCACGGTGCGCCAGCCCACCTCCGAGATGGGCAAGCTGGCCACGCTGCAGTTGCTGTCGCGCATCCGCGCGGCCGAAGCGGGCGGCATGGTGCAGGTGGAGCACGAAGTGCTGTTCCGCGAGTCGACGCAGCCTCCCGCCACGCGCTGAGGGCATCACTGCCGGATTCCGTTGGCGCGCCATGCGCCGGTTCGCACGTGCCCGTCGCGCGCGGCATCTTCCATACCAATAGAAAACCTCAGGTCTGGTTCGGCTGGAAATTTCGTCCGGCGTCGTGTCATGGCTGCAATGCAGAAAACGATTTCAGCTGCGATGCAGCATGCTCGATATAGCTGAAAACAAGGGGTTTTGTGATCGCGAGGCCCAGAATCACGAAAAGTTGACAACGCTGTCAATCGCGCGTCCAATGCGGCCCCATGCACGGGGCGAAGGGGCCACGCGCACGTACACCACCACCATTCGTGAATTTCCGGAGAGGGGAAAGTCCATGAAGCAGTTGCAGTCCGTTCCAAGGAAGCGGGTGCTGACATCCGCGTTGTTGCTGGCGCTCGCCGGCCCCGCGTGGGCACAGCAAGCCGAGCCGCAGGGCGACACCAGTGCCGCGCCCGCCACCACCAACCAAGTGGATCCCACGGAGCTCGACACGGTCGTGGTCAAGGGCATCCGTGCCAGCCTCGAGTCGTCGATGAACCTCAAGCGCGACGCGCAGGGTGTGGTCGACGGCATCGTCGCCGAGGACATCGGCAAGTTCCCCGACACCAATCTGGCCGAATCGCTGCAACGCATCAGCGGCGTGTCGATCGATCGCACGTCCAGCGGCGAAGGTTCCAAGGTCACCGTGCGCGGCATGGGTCCGGACTACAACCTGGTGCTGCTCAACGGCCGCCAGATGCCGGCGTCCAATCTCGGCAGCGGCGGCGCAGGCAACTCCACCTCGCGCTCGTTCGACTTCGCCAACCTGGCCAGCGAATCGGTTTCGGAAGTGCGCGTCTTCAAGACCGGCCGCGCCGACAATCCCACCGGCGGCATCGGCGCCACCATCGACGTGCGCACGGCGCGTCCGCTGGAAGCCGATCCGGTGGCGACGTTCGGCCTGAAGGCGGTCAACGACAGTTCCAACCGCAACCTGCCCGATACCCTGCAGGGCAGCGATTTCACCGGTGAAATGTCCGGCATCTTCAGCCAGACCTATGCCGATGGTCGTTTTGGCGTCACCCTCAGCGGCAGCTACCAGGAGCGCGATTCCGGCTTCAACCAGGCGTCGGTGGCCGATGGCTGGCTGACGTTCTACGGCGACAACTCGAACAGCTGGCAGCGCCTGCCGCTGCCCGGCGAGACCTACTACGACCGCATCGAGAACCGTCCCGGCCCGGACGACGTGTACGCGCGTCCGCAGAACACGGGCTACAGCGTCAACGGCGTGCAGCGCCAGCGCACCAACGGCCAGGTGACCCTGCAGTGGGCGCCGACCGATCGGGTGACCACGACGCTGGACTACAACTACATCGAGAACAAGGTGCAGCAGCAGCGCAGCGAGTTGTCGGTGTGGTTCAACTACGGCCCGGGCGACAGCTCGTGGACCGACGGTCCCGTGGCGGCGCCGATCATCTACTCCGAAGACATGACCGGCGCCGACCTGTCGATGGGCGGCATGCAGCTGGCCACCAAGACGCAGGGCGATTCGCTGGGCTTCAACGTGGAGTGGGAAGTCAGCGACAATCTGAACCTCGAGTTCGACTACCACAACTCCCAGTCAGAATCGAAGCCGGACAGCCCGCTTGGCTCGGCCGGCGTGCTGGGCGTGGCCGCCTACGTGCGCGGGACCACCACGGTCGACTACTCGGGCGAGATCCCGATCGTCAACGTCGTGCTGCCGCCGGGCCAGACCGAAGTGCTGGCCTCGCAGGCCCTGGTCACCGGCTCGGTGTTCCAGAACAGCTACAACAAGTCCGAAGTCGAGCAGATGCAGGCCAAGGGCCGCTTCGAGTTCGGCGAGTACTCGGGCCTGGACTTCGGCGTGTCCGCCATGGACGTGCAGAACCGCTCGGCCTCGGCGGTGATGCAGCGCGATACGTGGGGCGGCGTGGGCACGCCGGCCGACTACGACGACAGCATCTGGTACACCGACCACATGTCGCGATACTTCGACGCGTTCGGCAACCATAACAATCCGAACTGGACCGACGCCTTCCTGGTGTTCGACTTCGAGCGCCTGCGCCAGGCCGCGATCACCGAATCCGGTTGCGCCACCTGCTACCAGATGCCGACCCAGTTCACCGACGACATCCGCACGACCGAGAAGTCGAAGAGCGCGTATGTGCAGTGGACCACGATGTTCGACTGGTCGATGCCGCTGCACCTGGCGCTGGGTGTCCGCTACGAGGAAACCGAAGTCGTCTCCACCGCGCTGGAGCGCGTCGGCGAGACCATCAGCTGGGTGGCGGCGAACGAACTGTACGTGAACTACGCGGACGGGCAGTCGTTCGGCCGTCGCGAGGGCAAGTACGACTACCTGCTGCCGAACCTGGACCTGAAGCTGGATCTCAGCGAGAGCATGGTGCTGCGCGGCAGCTACAGCCAGACCATCGGCCGTCCCGGCTGGGGCGCCATCCGTGGCGGCCAGCAGCTGGCCAACGTGGTGCGCATCAGCGGCGGCGACGGCAGTCGCGGCGATCCGGCGCTCGAGCCGCTGCTGTCCGACAACTTCGACTTGTCGTTCGAGTGGTACTACGGCTCGGGCAGCTACTTCTCGGTCGGCTGGTTCCGCAAGGACATCGAGAACTTCATCAGCGACACCGTGGTGCGCGAGGAGCCGTTCTCCCTGCATACGCCGGTGGGCGGCACGTACTGGAACAACGCGCTGGCGGCCGGCTGCCTGCCGACCGACGGCGATTGCATCCGGACCTACATCTTCGCCAACCATGCCAACGATCCGGGCGTCGACGTCGCGGCGGGCACGATCACCGGCCAGCCGGGCGATCCGATCGCCGGGTTCAACATCACCGTGCCGGCCAACCAGCGCTCGGATACGCTCGATGGCTTCGAGATCAACGTGCAGCACCTGTTCGGCGAGAGCGGCTTCGGCCTGGCGGCGAACTACACCAAGGTGGATTCGGGCCTGACGTTCGACAACACCGACCTGGGCGACCAGTATCCGCTGGCGGGCCTGAGCGATTCGGCCAACCTGGTGGCGTTCTACGACAAGGGGCCGTGGCAGGTGCGTGCGGCGTACAACTGGCGCGACGAGTTCTTCAGCGGCGTCGGCGGGCAGGGCAACAACCCGAACTACACCGAAGCCTACGGCCAGTTCGACATGAACGTCAGCTACCAGGTGACGCCGCAGCTGACCCTCAGCCTGGAAGGCATCAACCTCACCGACGAGACGATGCGTACCCACGCCCGTCACGAGAACATGGTGCGGTACGCGACCCAGACCGGCCCGCGCTACATGTTCGGTCTGCGGTACAAGTTCTGATCCTTGCTGCGTGATCCAGGGCGGAGTCGTCGGCGTGTCCGGCGGCTCCGTCTTTCTTTGTGCCATCCGTTCGGGCACGATGCCCGGGGGCTGCGCTTCTCATTACAGATAGCCTGCGAGAGCCGATGAGCCAGCATGTGCTGTTGAACAACGTCGAACATCGCACGCTGCGCGTGCACGCCGGACACGGCGCGGCACTCGGCGATGCGGTCATGCGTGCGCTGACGTTCCCCGCCGAGTTCCGTGACGTGCAGGCGCACTATCCGATCGTGTTCGCCCGCGATGGCGAGGGCCGCTTCGTACCGCTTGCGCTGTTCGGACTGGAGGATGGCGACAACCTCTTCCTCGACGGCGCGCGTTGGGATGCGACCTACGTGCCGCTGTCGATCCGGCGGCAGCCGTTTCTCGTCGGCGTTTCGGGCGAGGAGCGCCTGCTGCACGTCGACCTGGAGCATCCGCGCGTCACCACGGACGGCGGTGAGACGCTCTTCCACGACCATGGCGTCGCCACCGAATACCTCGAGCGCGTCAAGTCCGTGCTGCTGGCCCTGCATGACGGTGTGATGGCCACACCCGCCTTCATCGACGCGTTGTTGCAGCACGGACTGCTGGAGTCGTTCGTACTGGACGTGAAGCTGGACGACGGCTCGCATAATCGCCTGGCCGGCTTCCACACGATCGACGAAGCGCGCCTGCAGGCATTGCCGGGCGCGGCGCTGGAACGGCTGGCGCACGAGGGCTACCTGTTGCCCATCTACATGGTGCTGGCCTCGATGTCGCGCTTCCGCGACCTGATCGAACGGACCAATCGACGTCGTGCTGCCGCAGCCTGATGCCATCGAAGAGGTGAGCGGGTACGACCCCGCCGCCGTACCGGAATCGTTGCTGTCGGGGAGCCGTCCCGTGGTGCTGCGCGGCCTGGCATCGGCATGGCCCGCCGTGCGCGCGGCGCACGCATCCGCGCACGATGCGATCGCGTATCTCAAGCGGTTCGACCACGGCAGCATGCCCGTCGTCGCCACGGTGGCACCACCGGAGGCCGGCGGGCGTGTCTTCTACAACGACGACCTGAGCGGTTTCAATTTCCGGCGCGAAGAGGTGCCGCTGACGGTCGCGCTGGATACCCTGCGCAAGTATCTCGATACGTCCGCGCCGCCTTCGATCTACATCGCCTCGACCACGCTGGATACTTTCCTGCCAGGATTCCGCGCAGAGAATCCGATGGATCTGGGGGCGCGCGATCCGTTGGCCAGCATCTGGATCGGCAACCGCAGCCGTATCGCGGCACACCAGGACGTGCCGGACAACCTGGCCTGCGTGGTGGTGGGTCGGCGACGGGTGACGCTGTTCCCGCCGGATCAGTTGGAAAACCTCTACATCGGTCCGCTCGATCACACGCCGGCGGGACAGGCGGTGAGCCTGGTCGATTTCGCCGCGCCGGATCTGCAGCGCTTTCCCCGCTTTGCCGAAGCGATGCGTCATGCACGCACTGCGGTGCTCGCGCCCGGCGATGCCGTGTTCATTCCTTCCATGTGGTGGCATCACATGGAGGGCCTGGAACCCTTCAATGTGCTGGTGAACTACTGGTGGCGTCGTTCGCCCGCGTGGATGGACACGCCGATGAATGCGCTGATGTTGGCGATCACCAGCCTGCGCGACCTTCCGCCGCACGAGCGCGCCATCTGGAAGGACGTGTTCGACCATTACGTGTTCGGCTACGACGAGGCCGTCGACGCCGGCCATATTCCGGAATCCGCGCGGCGCGTGCTGGCGTCGCTCGACGAAGACCGTGTCCGCCACCTGCGTGCGCTGCTCGTGCAGCGCCTGAACCGATAGAGCCCACCGCATGCAAACGCCAGAACCCGTCGCCACCCCCCGTCCCGTCAAGCGCGTGGTCATCGCCGGTGGCGGCACCGCGGGCTGGATGGCCGCCGCCGCACTGTCGAAGACCCTGGGCAAGGTGCTCGACATCACCCTGGTGGAGTCCGAAGAGATCGGCACCGTCGGCGTGGGCGAAGCGACGATTCCGACCCTGGTGGTCTTCCACCGCCTGCTCGATATCAAGGAACAGGACTTCATGTCCGCCGTGCAGGGCACGGTGAAGCTCGGCATCTCCTTCGAGAACTGGAAGGACGTCGACCATCGCTATATCCACTCGTTCGGCATCAGCGGCAAGGACCACTGGTCGGCGGGCTTCCAGCATTTCTGGCTGCGTGGACGCGCCGAAGGCCTGGCCAGCGAGTACAGCGACTACTGCATCGAACTGCAGGCGGCGCTGCAGGACCGCTTCTCGCACCTGCCGCGCTACCACGTCAATTACGCTTACCACATGGATGCCGCGCTCTACGCGCGGTTCCTGCGCGACTTCAGCGCGCGCCACGGCTGCAAGCGCGTGGAGGGGAAGATCGTCGACGTGGCCACCGACGCCGAGGGGTGCATCTCCTCGATCAAGCTCGAGCGTGGCGAGGTGATCGAAGGCGACCTGTTCATCGACTGCACCGGCTTCCGTGCCCTGCTGATCGGCAAGGCGCTGGGCGTGGGCTACACCGACTGGTCGCAGTGGCTGTTCAACGACAGCGCGCTGGCCACGCAGACCACCGCCGTGCGCGATGCCGTGCCGTATACGCGCGCCATCGCGGGCACGGCCGGCTGGCAGTGGCGCATCCCGCTGCAACACCGGGTCGGCAACGGCATCGTGTATTCCAGCCGGCACATCAGCGACGACGAGGCGCGCGAGCAGTTCCTGTCGAGCGTCGAGGGCGAGGTGATCAAGCAGCCGTGGCCGATCCGCTTCCAGCCCGGCCAGCGCCAGCAGTGCTGGGCGAAGAACTGCGTGGCGCTCGGCCTGGCCGGCAGTTTCATCGAGCCGCTGGAATCGACCACCATCCACCTGATCCAGCGCGGCATCGTGCGCCTGCTGCAGACGTTTCCGCACACCATCACCCAGCCGGCGATCGACGAGTACAACGCGCGTCTGGACGAAGAGCTGCAGCATGTCCGCGACTTCGTGATCATGCACTACAAGGTCAGCGACCGGCGCGACTCGCCGTACTGGCGCGAGATCGCCGAGATGGAAATCCCGTCCACGCTGCGGCATCGCATCGACCTGTTCCGCGAGACCGGCACCGTGTTCCATGTTCCCGGCGAACTGTTCGGCGAGAATTCCTGGATCCAGGTGATGATGGGCCAGGGCATCGTGCCGAAGCGCTACCACCCGACTGCGGACGTGATGTCGCCGGCGGACCTGCAACGTTTCCTCGACGACATCCGCCGCAATGTCCTGGACACGGCCAGGCAGATGCCGGCCCACATGGACTACCTGCGCAGCTACTGTCCCGCGCCGAAGCCCTGAGCCACGCCGGCGCGGCATGGCCTATGCTGCCGGCATGATCGACACGCGACTGGAAGACTTCGTTTCGGCGCACCGGCGCCTGTTCGTGCTGACCGGCGCCGGCTGCAGTACCGCGTCCGGCATCCCCGACTACCGGGACGAGCAGGGCGCCTGGAAGCGCACGCCGCCGGTGACCTACCAGGCCTTCGTCGGCGATCGCGCCACACGCCAGCGCTACTGGGCGCGCAGCCTGCTCGGATGGCCGCGCGTCGCCGCGGCGCGGCCGAATGCGGCGCATGTCGCCCTGGCGGCGCTGGAAGCCAAGGGCGGTTGCGAAGTGCTGCTGACCCAGAACGTGGACGGCCTGCACCAGGCCGCCGGCAGCGTGTCGGTGATCGACCTGCACGGGCGGCTCGGCGGGGTCGTCTGCCTGGGCTGCGCTGCGGTATCAGGCCGTGCGCAGCTGCAACAGCGGCTGGCGCAGGCCAATCCGGCGTGGCTGTCGCTGGACGCGGGTACGGCGCCGGACGGCGACGCCGATCTGGAGGGCCGGGACTTCGGCACGTTCGAGGTGCCCGCCTGCGAGGCCTGCGGCGGACTGCTCAAGCCGGACGTGGTGTTCTTCGGCGAGAACGTGCCGCGGCTGCGTGTCGAGACCGCGATGACGCACCTCGGGCACGCCGACGCCATGCTGGTCGTCGGTTCGTCGCTGATGGTCTATTCGGGGCTGCGCTTTGTGCACGCGGCTGTCCGCCTGGGGCTGCCGGTGGCGGCGGTAGGCCTGGGTCGCACGCGCGCCGATGATCTGCTGCAGTTCCGGCTGGCGGCCCCGTGCGGCGAAGCGCTCGACTTCCTGCTGGACGATGCAGGAAGCCCGGCCCTCACTCGGCCGGCGGTTGCAGGCTGACCCAGCGCTCCAGCGAGTGCGGCGAGAGCGGACGGGAGACGTAGTAGCCCTGCAGCAGGTCGCAGTTGAGCGAAGCCAGCACGGCGCGCTGGGCGGCGTTCTCCACGCCCTCCGCCACCACTTTCAGGGACAGGCTCTCGCCGATGCGCAGGATCGAGGTGGTCAGTGCGCGCGCGGACTCGCTGTGCTCCAGGTCGCGGACGAAGCTCATGTCCAGCTTCAGTTCGCTGATCGGCAGGCGGTGCAGATGGCTCAGGCTGGAGTAGCCGGTGCCGAAATCGTCGATCGACAGGCTGACGCCCATCCGGTGGATCGCATCGATATTCGCCAGCACTTCAGGCTTCTGCGCCAGCATCACGCTTTCGGTCACCTCGACCATCAGGTGGTCGGGCGACAGCCCGCACTTGCCCAGCACGTTGCCGATGAAGGTGGGCAGGTCCTGCTGTTCGAAGTTGATCGCCGACAGGTTGACCGAGACGCGCGGCACCGGCACGCCGCGACGGCGCCAGTCGGCCATCTGCGTGCAGGCTTCCTCCAGCGTCCAGCGGCCCAGTTCGTCGATCAGGCCGCATTCCTCGGCCATCGGCACGAAGGTCGAGGGCGAGATCTCGCCGATCTCCGGGTGCCGCCAGCGCAGCAGCGCTTCGACGCCGTGCAGCGTGGCGTCGTCGTCCAGCGCGACCTGCGGCTGGTAGTGCAGGCGCAGCTGGCCGCTGCGGATCGCTTCGCGCAGGGCGTTCTCCAGCGCCAGGCGCTCCTGCATCGCCTGGTTCATTTCCAGGCTGTAGAACACGATGCGCCCGCCGCCTTCGGACTTGGCGCGGTACATGGCGATGTCGGCATGCCGCACCAGCGAGTCGACGTCCCAGCCGTCGGAGGGGAACATCGCCACGCCCACGCTGGCCTGCGGGGTGAGCATCATGCGGCCGGCGCTGACCGGCTCGGACAGGCGCGCCATCAGGCGATCGGCGAGGTTGGCGGCTTCCTCCGCGGTGCGGTCGGGCACCGCCAGCACGAACTCGTCGCCCGCCAGCCGCGCTACCACGTCGCCCTCGCGCAGTTCGCTGCCGAGCCGCTTGGCGAGTTCGCGCAGCAGCATGTCGCCGGCGGTGTGGCCCTGGGTGTCGTTGACGATCTTGAAGCGGTCGATGTCGACGAAGAGCAGCGCCACGTGGGCGTCGCGCCGGGCGGCGCCCAGCAGCATCTGTTCCACCTTGCTGTTGAACAGCGCGCGGTTAGGCAGGCCGGTCAGCGTGTCGTAGAACGACAGCTGGTGCATGCGGGCGTGGGCGCGCTCGCGCTCCATCGCCAGCGCGCACAGGTGCAGGCAGACATCGACCACGCGCTGGTGGAAATCGTCCGGCGCGCGGTTTTCCCAGTAGTACAGCGCGAACGTGCCCAGCACGCGGCCGTCGTTGTCCTTGATCGGGCTGGACCAGCACGCGCGGATGCCCAGCGCCAGGAACGGCGCGTTGTAGGCCTGCCAGCGCGGGTCGCGCTCGATGTCGCGGCATTCCACCGGTTGCCCGCTCCATGCGGCCGAGCCGCAGGCGCCGACCATCGGACCGGCGAGTTCGCCGTCGATCACCGAGGCGATGGCGTCCGGCAGGCTGGGCGCAGCCAGCGGGCGCAGGCGGCCATATTCGTCGACGCCGATCACCGACGCGACGGCTTCGGGCATGACCTTCTCCACCTCGCGGCAGATCAGCGTCAGCACGTCCCGCAGCGGCTGTTCGCGGACGATGGCGCCCAGCACCTTGCGGTGCATTTCTTCGTGCAGCTTGCTGTGGGTGATGTCGGTGTAGACGCCGAGCAGGTAGCGGATGTTGCGCTCGGGATCGAAGACCGGGTTCACCACGGCGGAGATCCACAGCGGCACGCCGTTCTTGGCGTAGACCAGCAGTTCGGTGCGGTAGCCCTGCTGCGTGTGCAGCTGTCCGCGCACCCATTCGACCGTTTCCGGATCGGTATGCGGGCCGGCCAGGAAATCGCTGGGCCGGCGTCCCACCGCGTCTTCCCGCGTGTAGCCCAGCATCCGCGTGAAGCCCTGGTTGGTCCAGGTGATGCGCGCGGAATCGTCGCAGACGACGATGGCGTTGTCGCTGTGGTCGATGACCCAGGACACGTCCGGATCGCCATCGACGATGTGCGAGGGCATGGTGATGGCGGTGGGCCTCACGGTCGGTTCTTCCCCAAAAGAACGGTTGCCGCATGATGGACAGGGTCCGCTACGGCATTCCCTGCTGAGCCGCCCCGAAGGGGACGGTACGCAGTGGTATCGGCCCCGAATCATCTCACTGTACCCGAGTTTTCGAGGCGCGCGGGCCGCCGGCGCGCCTGCAAACGCTTCCAATGGCACCGGTGGACCAGATGCGCCACGGTGGTGCAGCCGGGAGGGGGGGACGTGGCCGACTCCCCGGCTCCCGCAGGTGCCCCCGTTGGCGTCCATGCCGCTGACGCATCCCCGTCATCTACGCCGCCTAGATTTGCCGACCGCAGGACAGGGGTGGCCATGAAAACGATGTGGATGTGGATGGGCGTGGGAATCGCTCTGGGGATGACGGCGTGCGGCGATGCGGCTGCACCCGCGGCGAGCCGGGAAGAAGCGGTGGCGATCGACGTCGCAACCGGGGACGAACCCGCGACGCCGTACGAGCGGGCGACGCGTGCACTGTCCGCCGGCCGGATGCTGTCGCCCGTGGGCGACAATGCGGTGGAACATTATCTCGCCGCGCGCACACAGGCCCCGGAGCAGGCGCGCGCGCAGGCCGCACTGGCCGAACTGCAGCCGTACGTGCTGATTGCCGCCGAGCAGGCGATCGCGCGCGGTGACGCGCCGGAGGCGCTGCGGCTGCAGGGACTGATCGAGCGCATCGATGCCCGTGCGCCGGCCCTGCCGCGGTTGCGGACCGCGGTGGCCGCCCTCGTGCGCGAACAGGCGGCACGGGAGCTGGCGGTCGCTCAGGAGGCCGTGCAACCGCTGGCATCCGCACCCGTGGCTTCGACGCCCGCGTTGCCACCACCCGCCGTCGTGCCCATGACCGCGACGGCTGCGCCGCAAGCCGATCCCGTGTCTACGCCGGTCGTGCCGACCGCGGCGCAGGAACCGCCCCGACCGGTCAGCACGCCCCAGCCGGCAGCGCGCATCGCGCAGGGCACGACGACGCCGCGGTTGCTGCAGGATGCGCAGCCACGCTATCCCCTGCCGGCACTGCGTGCGCGCATCGAAGGACAGGCGGAAGTGGCCTTCACCATCCAGCCCGATGGCAGCGTGCGCGATGTCCGCCTGCTGTCGTCGACGGCGGACGGCATGTTCGATGCCTCGGCACTCGCGGTGGCGCAACGCTGGCGCTTCGAGGCGACCGGCCAGGCACACGCCTCCAGCCGCACCGTGCGGTTCCGCCTGCCGGCCGGTGAGGCCCGCGGCGGCTGAGTGGTGTCGGCGCGCGTCTGCGGCCAGAATGGCGGCATGACGACTTCCCACGCTTCCGCCGTACTCGATACCGTCGAACAGGAAACCGGCCCGGCGCCGCAGTGGTCCGTGCTGTGGCTGCACGGGCTGGGCGCCGACGGCCATGATTTCGCGCCGCTGGTGCCCGAACTGGTGCGGCCGGGCTGGCCGGCATTGCGCTTCGTGTTCCCGCATGCGCCGGTGCGTGCGGTGACCATCAACAACGGCGTGCGCATGCGCGCCTGGTACGACATCGTCGGCATGGATTTCCCCACCCGCGCGGACAGTGCCGGCATCGAGGAATCCATCGTCCAGGTGGAAGCACTGATCGAACGCGAGCAGGCGCGCGGCATCGCGCCGGAGCGCCTGCTGCTGGCCGGCTTCTCGCAGGGCGGTGCCATCACCCTGGCCGCCGGCCTGCGCCGGCAGGTGCCGCTGGCGGGGCTGATCGCGTTGTCGACCTACCTGCCCGGCGCCGGACAGGCCGCCGGCCACCTGCAGCCGGCGGCCACCGCGCAACCGGTCTTCATGGCGCATGGCAGCGGCGATCCGGTGATCCCGCTGGTGCACGCAGAACAGAGTGCCCGCGTGCTGGGCGAGCTCGGTTTCGACGTGCAGTGGCAGCGCTATCCGATGGCGCACCAGGTCTGCGCGGAGGAAATCCGTGACCTGGGTGACTGGATGGCACGGCGATTTGCGTTGTAATCCCCACGTGCCCCCGTGGATGACGCCTGACGTCGCCATGAGTACCCTAGGCCGCGGGGGATCACGCCAACGTTCACCGAGGACGCCTTTGCCGTGAAAGTGGTCATCGCCGACGACGAATCCCTTGCACGCGAGCGCCTGCGCGCCCTGCTTGCCGAACATGCCGGCATCGAGGTGGTCGCCGAAGCCGAGAACGGCCTCGACGCCCTGCAGGCCTGCTCGGAGCATCGGCCGGACATGGTCCTGCTCGACATCGCCATGCCCGGCGTGGACGGACTCGAAGCCGCCCGCCACCTGGCCGCCTTCGATCCACGTCCGGCCGTGGTGTTCTGCACCGCGTACGACGAACACGCGCTCTCCGCGTTCGAGGCCGCCGCCATCGACTACCTGATGAAGCCGATCCGTCCAGAACGGCTCGCGGCGGCGCTGGAGCGCGCCCGCACCTTCATCGCCGGGCGGGAGAACCATCCGCCGGCGGCATCGAACAGCCAGCCGCGCACCCATCTCTGCGCACGCCTGCGCGGCAGCCTGCGCCTGATCCCGGTGGATGAAGTCCACTACCTGCAGGCCGAGGAGAAATACGTGGTGGTGCACCACGCGCGCGGCGAGGACCTGATCGAAGAGTCGCTGAAGTCGCTGGAAGAGGAGTTCGGCGGCCGCTTCGTGCGCATCCACCGCAACTGCCTGGTCGCGCGGCACGAACTGGTCGAGATCAAGCGTGTCGGCGATGGCCACGTGCAGGCGATCCTGCGCCACGGCAAGGCGCCGCTGGAGGTCAGCCGGCGCTGTGTGGCCGGCCTGCGCGAGACGGTCAAGGCGCTCTGAGTTTCCGTGGCGGACGCGCCATGCGGGATAATGCCCGCATGACCACGCTGCGCATCGCCACCCGCAAGAGCCCGCTCGCCCTCTGGCAGAGCGAACATGTCGCCGACCGCCTGCGCGCCGCGCATCCCGGTCTGGCCGTCGAGCTGGTGCCGATGAGCACGCGCGGTGACGAAGTGCTCGACCGCTCGCTCGCCGCGATCGGCGGCAAGGGCCTGTTCCTGAAGGAACTGGAACTGGCGATGCTGCGTGGCGATGCGGATTGCGCCGTGCATTCGCTGAAGGATGTGCCGATGGAACTGGAGGGGCCGTTCGTGTTGCCGGCCATCCTCACCCGCGCCGACCATGCGGATGCCTTCGTCTCCAACCACCACGAAGGCCTGCTGTCACTGCCGCAGGGCGCGCGCGTGGGCACCTCGTCGCTGCGTCGGCAGGCGCAGTTGCGCGCGGTGCGTCCCGATCTGGAACTGCGCGACCTGCGCGGCAACGTCAACACGCGCCTGGCCAAACTGGATGCAGGTGAGTACGACGCCATCGTGCTGGCCTGCGCGGGCCTGGACCGGCTCGGCTTCGCCTCGCGCATCCGCGCGCGGCTCGACGCGCCGGACTGGTTGCCGGCGCCGGCGCAGGGTGCGGTGGCGGTCGAGTGCCGCGCCGAGGATCCCGCCGTGCAGGCCCTGTTCGCCGCGCTGGACGATGCCGCCACGCGCGTCTGCGTGGAGGCGGAGCGGGCGATGAACCGTGCCCTGCACGGCAGCTGCCATGTGCCGGTGGCCGCGTTCGCGCAGCGCGATGGCGACGACCTCGTGCTGTCGGGCCTGGTGGGCTCGGTGGCGGATGGTCAGGTGCTGCGCACGGAAGGGCGTGGACCGGCCACCGATCCCGACGCACTGGGGCGCCGGGTCGCCGCGCAGCTGCTTGAGCAGGGCGCGGGCGCGTTCCTCGCCTGACGGGACAGCGCTTACTTGAAGCGGTAGACCACGTTCATCGTGGTCAGGGTATCGGTCTTCTTGATGTCGGGCGCGACATCGCTGTTGTGGCGCGCCTGCCAGCCGGCCTTCAGCGCCAGGTGCGAGTTCATCGTCACCGACACGCCCAGGTCGTTCTGCGCGAACGTGTTGTACTCGCCCGATTCCACCAGCAGCTTGTTGACGATCTCGGTGTTCTCGCTCAGTGCATAGCGCAGGTCGATCAGGCCGCGACCGATGAAGCTGGCCTCGTTGCGGTCATCCAGCGTGTCGTACGCGCGGCGGAAGCCCGGGCCTACCTGCAGGTCGAGGTGCGCGCGTTCGTTCTCGATCACCCGGTTGCCGTAGCTCAAGCTCACCGACTGCTGGCGGCTGTAGGTACCGAAGTCGTCCTGTTCATGGCGTACGGACGTGTTGAGCGTGCCGCGGTCGTCCATCAGGTAGGCGCTGTTGGCCGTCACGGTGTAGCGGTTGGCGGTGGTGCGCCGGTCGCGAACCACGCTGCCGTCGTCCAGTTGCCGGTTGTATTCGGAGCGGGAATGCAGCCCGAACAGGCTGGCGCTGTGACGCCACGCGCCGCCGTCCTGGTAGGTCAGGTCCAGCCGCCCATTGAAACTTTCGTTGTTGCTGTTGCCGCTGGCGGCGGCAAACCCGAGCTCGCCGCCGCCAGTCAGGGTCGGCGCGGGAGGCGCAGGCGGCGGGGGTGTTTCCGGGATCGGGCGCACCGCCATGGCGACCACCGGGAGCGCCATTCCTTCCTGCTTGGAGAAGCCCTTGCCGGAGGACGGGGCGTCGACCTTGTCGTTGCGCGGCAGCAGCACCTCGGTGGCATGCGCCGGGAGTGCGCCGCCAGCCAGCAGGGCGAGGGCGAGCAGGGAAAAGGACATCCGGGCGGACATGGCGACTCTCGGGGAGGTGAATGACTGAAACCGGTTACATGGTAGGCAGACACCCACGCCACCACAACCCAAGTGCTTGTTCGGATTCAGGTTTGCGACATGCATTCTGGCAGGCGCATGTGTCCGATTCGCGATGGTCGTCACGATCGACGGCGCTCGCCTTGCGAGCCACTGGCGTCGTGCTGCACCCATCGGCTGCGCGCAGACAGGTGACCGTTGCCTTGAGGGTCAAGAAGGCTTCACGCGTATGCGCCCACAGCAGGCGTGCGTCGGTGAGCCGGTGCGGGCAGAGCGGTGCACGCTCCTTGCCGGAGCGTCGCGCCACAACAGCGACTTGGGTCCGCGCGTTGAGGGCGCCACGACGGTGAGGACACGCCTTGGCACCAGGCACCGCACGGGCCCAAGTCGCCGTCGGCGCAGGTCCCCCGTGCCTATTCCAACGGCGGCAGGGCGACGAAAACGGCCACCCGTCGGTGATAATCCGGGCACGCCCCCTGCCGTGCCGCCCCATGGACAAGATCGAACGCATCACCGCCCTGCACCGACTCCTCAAGGCGGCCCGCTATCCAGTGACGGTGAAGCGGCTGCAGGAAGAACTGGGCTGCTCGCGCGCGACGGTCTACCGTGACCTGGCCTACCTGCGCGATGCGCTGATGGCCCCGATCGAGGGCGATGGCGAAGCAGGCTTCCGTTACCACGCCGCCGAGAGCGACCGTTTCGAACTGCCCGGCCTGTGGCTGAGTTCGGAGGAACTGTACGCGCTGCTCGCCGCCCAACAATTGCTGGTGCGCACCGGCGGCGGCGTGCTGTCCGGTGCGCTGGCGCCGCTGCAGAAGCGCATCGAGGGCCTGCTGGCCGACCACGCGGGCGTCGACCAGTGGCCGGTCGACCGCGTGCGCGTCATCCCGCATCGCGGCCGCACGCTCGACGAAGCCAGCTTCCGCACCGTCGCCTCCGCCGTGCTGGAGCGCAAGCAGCTGCAGTTCGAGTACCGCGCCCGCTCCACCGACGAACGCACCAGGCGTACGGTGTCGCCGCAGCGCATCACCCACTACCGCGACAACTGGTATCTGGACGCGTGGGACCACGAGCGCAACGCGCTGCGCAGCTTCGCCGTCGACCGCATCGGGCAAGCGAGGATGGGCGACGAACCCGCGCGCGACCTCCCCAACGAGGAACTGAACCAGCATCTGGCCTCGAGCTACGGCATCTTCTCGGGCGAACCGAAGGGGTGGGCGACGATCCTGTTCAGCGCCAAGGCCGCGCGCTGGGTCGCCGACGAACAGTGGCATTCCAAGCAGCAGGGCCGGCATCTGTCCGATGGCCGCTACGAACTGAAGATTCCCTACAGCGTCTCGCGCGAGCTGCTGATGGACATCCTGCACTACGGCGCCGACGCCGAGATCATCGAGCCTGCCGTGCTGCGCGAACAGGCGAAAGCGCTGCTGGAGCTGGCGCTGTCGAACTACGAGAAGAAGTAACGCCGCAGGTGGCGTAGGTGCCGATATGGGTGTGGGCGTGGGTGTGGGAGCGACGTAAGTCGCGAAGCTCTTCAGCCCACTCCAAAGGCTTTCGCGACTTACGTCGCTCCCACAGCCGCGGTTTCCGTCGGTCTGCCCGTCACGGCGCCTTCGGCTCCCCGAACCCCGGCGCGCCCACCTGTTCCCGCACCTGCGGCACGCGCACCAGCTGGCGGGCGTTGATGCCGTGGTCGCGGGCGCGCTTCACTAGGTCCTGGTACTGCGCATCGGCCATCACGGGGTCCCGGGCGATGATCCAGCCCATGTCGCGGCCGGGGTAGTCGACCAGCGCCCACGAATAATCCGGCGCCACCTCGCGGATGCGCCACTTCGCCGGCACCACGCCGACGAACCACAGGGTCCATTCGCGGTTGCCGGACTCGCTCTTCACCGAAGCGCGGGCTTCGCGCGCCTGTTCGGGCTGGTCGAAGCCCTCGCGGTAGTGATAGGTCACGCCCACCTTGTCGGTGTCGCGCAGTGCGTATTCGTAGCGCGCCGCCACATGGCCACGTTCGGCGAAGTAGGGAACATGCGCCACCACGTGCCAAGTGCCCATGAAGCGGGGTAGGTCGAGCGCGGCGGGGCCTTCCCGGACGGCGCCGCGATGGCCGCAGCCGGCGAGCAGCGCCAGCAGGCAGGCCAGCAGGGCGAGGCGGGCCACGCGGGGACACAACGGCATGGGCATGTGGAACTCCTTTCTCCCCGTCATACGGACACGCTAGTCATCAGGATGCGAGGGAGATGTTAACCGGTGATGTCGCAACCCGTGAGATGCGGCTGCGCGACTGTGACGCACCGCCGACATCGACTCACAGGAGTGCACCGCCATGTTCTTCCTCCCGCATGCTTCTTCCGCCACGTCTTCCTCCGAACGCCCCGACGCGGCACTGGACCGCCTGCTGCGCCGGGTCGTGCTGACCGGCCTGGCGCTGGTGCTGCTGGTGCCGCTGGCGCGCGCCAATACCGATGCACTCGGCTGGTTGCCGCTCTGGCTGGTCGGCATGCCCGCGGTGGCGTGGTGGGCGCTGCACCGGTTCAGGATGCCCGGCCGGGCCGTCCTGGTGCGCAAGGTCGTGCGTCGCCGCGGACCGCAGGCGCGGCGCCTGCGTCTGGGCCCGGTTGGCCCGTCCCGGGCAGCCTGACCTTCGGCAGGGGGTGGCCTCCGGCCCTTGTGCTAGCGTGACATGTTCATGAACTGCACCTCCGGAGCCACCCTCGATGCCCAGACTCACCCATGCCTGCCTGGCCGCCGGCCTTGCCATGGCGGGCGCGCTGTCCGCCCCCGTCAACGCCGCGGAGGCTGACGTGTCCAACGACCCGTACGCCTGGCTGGAAGACGTCGAAGGGCAGAAGCCGCTCGATTGGGTCAAGGGTGTGAACGCGAAGGCGGAGGCCGAAATCGCCTCGACCCCGGCGTTCAAGCAACTGGAAGCGGACATCCGCGCCATCCTCGATTCCGACGCCAAGATTCCCGGCGTGCAGAAGATCGGCGACCACTACTACAACTTCTGGAAGGACAAGCAGCACGAACGCGGCCTGTGGCGCCGCACCACGCTGGCCGAGTACCGCAAGGCGCAGCCGCAGTGGGAAACCGTGCTCGACCTGGACGCACTGAACAAGGCCGAGGGCAAGAACTGGGTTTGGCATGGCGCCGACTGCCGCAAGCCCGACTACACCCGCTGCCTGGTCGCGCTGTCGCGCGGCGGCGCCGATGCCGACGAGACCCGCGAGTTCGACCTGGTCAACAAGAAGTTCCTGACCGACGGCTTCTACCGCCCCGAGGCCAAGGGCGGCCTGGGCTGGAAGGACGCCGACACCGTCTACGTCTACACCGACTTCGGCGCCGGCAGCATGACCAGCTCCGGCTATCCGCGCATCGTCAAGGAATGGAAGCGTGGCACGCCGCTGGACAGCGCGAAGGTCGTCTACGAAGGCAAGTCCGACGACATGTACATCGCCGCGTACCACGACGACACGCCGGGCTTCCAGCGCGATTTCGTCAGCCGCACGCTGGCCTTCTACAACGACGAGCTGTACCTGCGCCGTGCCGACGGCACACTGGCCAAGATCGACGCGCCGAACTCCGCCAACAAGGGCGTGTTCCGCGAATGGCTGACGCTGGAACTGCGCGAGCCGTGGACCGTCGGCGGCAAGACCTACGCTGCCGGCTCGCTGCTGGCGGAGAAGTTCGACGACTTCATCGCCGGCAAGCGCACGTTCGACGTATTGTTCGAGCCGACGGCCAGCACCTCGCTCGCCGGCATGTCCGTCACCAGGAACCATGTCGTGCTGAACGTGCTGGACGACGTCAAGAACCGGCTGAGCGTGCTGACGCCGTCGGCGACCGGCTGGAAGCGCAGCGACTTCGTCGGTGCACCAGGCTTCGGCACCGTCAGCATCAGTGCGGTCGATGCCGACAGCAGCGACGCGGTCTGGATGACCGTCACCGACTACCTGACCCCGACCACGCTGTCGCTGGTCGAACTGGGTCAGCAACCGGAACAGTTGAAGTCGATGCCGGCGTTCTTCGACGCTTCCGGCAAGAAGATCGAGCAGCACTTCGCCACGTCCAAGGACGGCACCAAGATCCCGTACTTCCTGGTGCGTCCGGAAGGCCTGAAGTACGACGGCAGCACGCCGACCCTGCTGTACGGCTACGGCGGCTTCGAGATCTCGATGACGCCGGGCTATTCCGGCGGCGTGGGCAAGGGCTGGCTGGAGAAGGGCGGCGTGTACGCGGTCGCCAACATCCGCGGTGGCGGCGAGTACGGTCCGCGCTGGCACCAGGCCGCGCTGAAGGCCAACCGCCACAAGGCGTATGAGGATTTCGCGGCGGTCGCACAGGACCTGATCGCGCGCAAGATCACCTCGCCGAAGCACCTGGGCATCCAGGGTGGCAGCAATGGCGGCCTGCTGACCGGCAACATGCTGACGCAGTATCCGGAGCTGTTCGGCGCGGTCGTCGTGCAGGTGCCGCTGCTGGACATGAAGCGCTACAGCCACCTGCTGGCGGGCGCCTCGTGGATGGCCGAATACGGCAATCCCGACACGGCCGACTGGGAGTTCATCAAGACCTTCTCGCCGTACCACCTGTTCGACCCGAAGAAGGACTATCCGCCGACCCTGTTCATGACCTCGACGCGCGACGACCGCGTGCATCCCGGCCATGCCCGCAAGATGGCGGCGATGATGCTGGACGCCGGCAAGGACGTGCGCTACTACGAGAATATCGAAGGCGGCCACGGTGGCGCGGCGAACAACGCCCAGGCCGCGCACATGAGCGCGCTGGCCTACACCTTCCTCTGGCAGCAGTTGTCGAAGTAAGTGTTTGCTCCCTTCCCCCGCCTGCGGGGGAAGGTGCCCGAAGGGCGGATGGGGGCAGCGCCGACGTCAAACGGAGTCGCTCGCCCCCACCCCAACCCTCCCCCGCAAGCGGGGGAGGGACCCGATCCCCGCTGCCATTGCATCCCGCACTCCCGGACCCCATCCATGAAGCCGACGTCCTTCCTGCTTGCCGCCACTGTCCTGATGAGCACCCCGATCACCTCCGCGCTTGCCGCCAGCACCACCCCGCCCGACGTGGCGAAGAAGCCGCATGTCGTGAAGGCGCCGCACGGCGCCGAGCGCAGCGACGAGTACTACTGGCTGCGCGACGACAAGCGCGAGAACAAGGAGATGCTCGCCTACCTCGAAGCCGAGAATAAGTACACCGATACGGTGATGGCGCCGCTGAAACCGCTGGAGGACACGCTCTACAACGAGGTGGTCGCGCGCATCAAGCAGGACGACGCCAGCGTGCCGTACCGCGAGCGCGGCTGGTGGTACTACGCCCGCTTCGTGACCGGCAAGGATTACCCCGTGCACGCGCGCCGCAAGGACGGCCCGGGCGTGGATGCGGTCTCGATCCAGAAGGCCAACGAGGCCGGCGACTTCGCCGGTGAGCAGGTGCTGCTGGACGTCAACGCACTGGGCGAGGGCAAAGACTACTACAGCGTCGGCGACTACGAGGTCAGCCAGGACAACCGCCTGCTCGCCTACGCCGACGACACCAACGGCCGCCGCCAGTACACGATCCGCTTCAAGAACCTGGACACCGGCGAGATGCTGCCGGACACGGTGACCAACGCCGAGCCGAACCTGGTCTGGTCCAACGACGGCCGCACCTTGTTCTACGTGGACAAGGATCCGGAAACCCTGCTCAGCAAGCGGGTGAAGTCGCATGTGCTGGGCACGCCGGCCAGCCAGGACAAGCTCGTCTACGAAGAGGAAGACGACAGCTTCTACATGGGCATCGGCCGTACCCGCGACGATGAATTCATCTGCATCGGCGTGGAGAGCACGGTGTCCTCGGAGATGCGCTGCACGCCGGCCGCCGATCCGG
Source organism: Pseudoxanthomonas sp. Root65 (assembly GCF_001427635.1). Lineage (NCBI taxonomy): Bacteria > Pseudomonadati > Pseudomonadota > Gammaproteobacteria > Lysobacterales > Lysobacteraceae > Pseudoxanthomonas > Pseudoxanthomonas sp. Root65. Next base: position 799,411 of record NZ_LMHA01000001.1, on the reverse strand, counting down.
GCGTGTTCACCGTGCTGGCGCCGCGCGAGCGCGACGTCGAGTACCAGGCCGACCACCTGGGTGGCCGCTGGGTGATCCGCACCAATGCCGATGGCGCCACCAACTTCAAGGTCGTCACCGCGCCGACCGGTTCCACCTCGCGCAAGGACTGGAAGGACTGGATCGCGCACCGCGACGACGTCTTCGTCGAGGGCGTCGAACTGTTCGCCGGCTTCAGCGTGGTGTCCGAGCGGGCCAACGCGCTGGAAAGCCTGCGCGTGATCAAGGCCGACGGCAGCAGCGACTACATCAAGGCCGACGAAGCCGCTTACTCGATGGGCCTCGCTGCCAATCCCGAAACCGGCACCGACTGGATCCGCTACAGCTACACGTCGATGACCACGCCGGCCACGACCTACGAGATCAACACGAAGACCGGCGAGCGTCGCCAGCTGAAGCAGCAGCCGGTGCCGGGCTACGACGCGTCGAAGTACGTGACCGAGCGCGTGTGGGCGCCGGCCCGCGACGGCAAGACGAAGATCCCGGTGACGCTGGTGTACCGCAAGGACGTGGCGCGCGACGGCAAGGCGCCGATGCTGCAGTACGCCTACGGCAGCTACGGCTCGTCGATGGACCCGAACTTCAGCATCACCAACATCAGCCTGCTCGACCGCGGCGTGGTGTATGCGCTCGCGCACATCCGCGGTGGCCAGGAAATGGGCCGCGCGTGGTACGACGACGGCAAGCTCTACAACAAGATCAACACCTTCACCGACTTCATCGACGTCACCGACTACCTGGTGAAGGAAGGCTACGCGGCGAAGGACCGCGTCGCCGCGATGGGTGGCAGCGCCGGCGGCCTGCTGATGGGCGCGGTGTCGAACCTGGCGCCGGAGAAGTACAAGGTCATCCTGACCCTGGTGCCCTTCGTCGACGTGGTCACCACCATGCTCGACCCGACCATTCCGCTGACCACGAACGAATACGACGAGTGGGGCAATCCGGAAGAGAAGGGCTACTACGACTACATCCTGAAGTACTCGCCCTACGACAACCTGCAGGCCAAGGCCTATCCGGCCATGTTCGTCGGCACCGGCCTGTGGGATTCGCAGGTGCAGTACTGGGAACCGGCCAAGTACGTCGCCCGCCTGCGCGATCTGAACACCAGCAAGAACACCGTCGTGTTCCGCACCAACATGGAAGCCGGCCACGGCGGCAAGTCGGGCCGCTTCCGCCAGTACCGCGAGCGTGCGGAAATGTACGCGTTCATGCTGGATCAGCTGGGCGTGGCGTCGAAGTAAGCGCGGCAGGCAGGGCATCGGAGAGCCGGGGAAACCCGGCTCTTTGCTTTTCCGTCGCCGTCCGGTGCAGGCCACTTCAGGGAGGTGCCGCCATCGCCGATAACCCGGCAGGTCGTCGCGCGAGGATGAGGTGCCATGGCAGGGTGGGGCGCGGGTATCCGGTCGGCACAGAGGGTCTTTGCGCCGTCCGCCACGGATTTGCGGTACAAGGTCGCCGTGCACGACACGTCTCCCCCGCCGCCGCGTGACCTGCCCGAGGCGCGCCCCGTGCGCTTCCGCTGGGCGTGGTGGTTGCTGGCCTACGCCAGCCTGGGCATGGGCATCGTGGGCGTGTTCGTTCCCGGGTTGCCGACCACGGTCTTCATCCTCATCGCCGCCTATGCCGCGTCGCGCGGCTCCGAGCGGCTGCACCATTATCTGCTCTCGCATCCGCGCTTCGGCCCGATGATCCACGACTGGCATCTGCACCGCGCGGTCTCGCGGCGCGCCAAGTGGGCGGCCACATGGACGATGCTGGCCAGTGCGGTGATCCTGCTGGCGCTGATGCTGTGGACCGGTTCGCACCGTTGGTGGATGGTGGCGCTGCCGATCGCCTGCATGGCCACGGTCGCCGCCTGGTTGTGGCGGCGTCCCGAACCGCCGCGTGCGGCGTAGACGGCCATCGCATTCATCCCGCTGTGGCTATACTCGCGGCATGAACCGGAACGCCCGTCTTGTCCTCGCTGCCGCCCTGATGGCGGTCCTGTCCGCCTGCGGTGCCAAGGGCCCGCTGTTCATGCCGGAGAAGCCGGTGGAGGAAGCGCCGGTGACGCCGGCCGAGGCCGCCCCGCCCGCGGCCGACAGCGTCCCCGCCGAGCCGCCGATCGATCCGGCCACGGTGCCGGCCACCGACGGGAATGGCTGAGTCTCCGTACCCGCGGTCCACGGCGATGCGTTTCACCAAGATGCACGGGGCCGGCAACGATTTCGTCGTGCTGGACCTGCGCGATGGCCTGTCGCCCCCCGACGCCGCGCTGGCCGCGGCGCTGGCCGACCGGCACCGCGGCGTGGGCTGTGACCAGATCCTGACCATCGAGCCGCCGCGCAGTCCCGACGCCGTCGCGGCGTACCGCATCTGGAACTCCGACGGTTCGCCCTCGCAGCAGTGCGGCAACGGTGCACGTTGCGTGGCGGCCTGGCTGGTGCGGGATGGCGCCGCCCACGGCGACACCTTTGCGGTCGACAGTCCGCTGGCCACGCATGCGGTGGAACGCATCGGCGATGACCGCTATGCCATCGCCATGGGCGTGCCCGAGTTCGTGCCGGCCCGCATTCCGCTGCAGGGCTTCGATCAGCCGCGCGCCGAGTACGACGCCGACGTGGACGAGGGCCTCCGGCTGCGCTTCGGCGCGGTGTCGATGGGCAATCCGCATGCGGTGATCGAAGTGCCTTCCGTCGATGCCGCCCCGGTGCAGCATTACGGCCCGCTGCTGCAGCGGGCGCGGCACTTCCCGGAATCGGTCAATGTCGGCTTCGCCGAAGTGGTCGCGCGCGACCGTGTGCGCCTGCGTGTCTACGAGCGTGGTGTCGGCGAGACGCTGGCCTGCGGCAGCGGTGCGTGTGCGGCCGCGGCCGTGCTGATCCGTCGCGGCCGCGTGGACCGTGACGTGACCATCGCGCTGCCCGGTGGCGAACTGCGCATCCGCTGGCCGTCCGACGACGCGCCGGTCATCATGTCCGGGCCGGCGGCATTCGTATTCGAAGGGGAATGGACAGCATGAGCGAGACAGCGGAAAAACTGGGTGCGCACGAGGTCGCGGCGTGGCTGCGGCGGCATCCGACGTTCCTGAAGCAGTTCCCGGACCTGGCGCTGAGCATGGTGGTGCCGCGCGACGAAGGTCCGACGGCATCGCTGGCCAGCTATCAGCTGGAAGTGCTGCGCGACAAGAACCGCGAACTTTCCAAGCGCCTGGGCGACCTGTTCGCCAATGCGCAGGAGAACGAGCGCCTGGCCGTGCGCACCCACCAGCTGGCGCTGACGTTGATGAAGCAGGGCACCGCCGCCGACACCGTGCGTGCGATGGCGGCCTCGCTGGCCGAGGACTTCAACGGCGACCGCGTCAGCATCGTGCTGTTGCAGCCTATCGCCGGCCTGGAGGAAGGCGAGTGGTTGCAGGTGGTGCCGGCGGACAATCCGCACATGGCGCCGTTCCGCGACTGCCTGCGCGACGGCGAGCCGATCTGCGGGCGCCTGCAGCCGGAAAAGCACGTGCTGCTGTACGGGTCGCGTGCCGAGGAAGTCGCATCGTCCGCGTTGCTGCCGCTGCCCGGCATCGGCCTGGTCGCCGTCGGCAGCCGTGACGGCAACCGCTTCTATCCCGGCATGGGCACGCTATTCCTGCGCATGATGGGCGACACCCTGGTGACGGCGTTGAAGCGGTTCGATGGTTGAGCGGAGGCTCGCCTTTCCCGTCGTCATTCCGGCGAAAGCCGGAATCCATCTTGTCCTTGCCTGTTCGAGGTCGAGACTGCGGCAACAGCAAGATGGATTCCGGCTTTCGCCGGAATGACGGATCCTGGACATGTATACCGTCGCCGACTTCCTTGCCCATCTCGAGGTCGAGCGCCGTGTCTCCGCGCATACGCTGGATGCGTATCGCCGTGATCTCGCCGCGTTGACGGACTGGGCGCAAGCCCAGCACATCACGGACCCGGCGGACGTGCAGGCCGAGCAGCTGCGCGGCTTCGTCGCCAGCGAGCACCGGCGCGGCCTGTCGCCGAAGAGCCTGCAGCGTCGCCTGTCTGCCTGCCGCAGTTTCTACCAGTGGCTGCTCAAGCATGGCCGCATCGCCGCCAGTCCTGCCGCGGCGCTGCGCGCACCCAAGGCGCCGCGCAAGCTGCCGCAGGTGCTGGATGCGGATGAAGCCGTCAGGCTGGTCGAGGTGCCGACCGATGCGCCGCTGGGCAGGCGCGACCGCGCCCTGCTGGAGCTGTTCTATTCCTCTGGCCTGCGCCTGAGCGAACTGTGCGCACTGCGCTGGCGCGACCTCGACATGGCCGGCGGTATGGTCACCGTGCTGGGCAAGGGCAACAAGGAGCGCAAGGTGCCGGTCGGTTCGCATGCGCGCAACGCATTGGTGGAATGGCGGCAGGAGCGGCCGTCGGGCAACGAGGCCTTCGTGTTCCCCGGCCGTGGCGAGGGACCCATCTCGCAGCGCGCCGTGCAGATCCGCATCAAGCAGCTCGCGCAGCGACAGGGGCTGTTCAAGCACGTGCATCCGCATATGCTGCGGCACAGTTTCGCCAGCCACATCCTGGAATCCTCTGGCGACCTGCGCGGCGTGCAGGAACTGCTCGGCCACGCCGATATCGCCACCACGCAGATCTACACACACCTGGACTTCCAGCACCTGGCCAAGGTCTACGACGCCGCGCATCCGCGGGCGAGGCGGAAGAGCGAGAAGTGAGGGTAGAGGAGTGAGACGTGAGTAAAAGCAGAGCGGCCTTGCGTTTGCTGTCACTCACTCCTCACTCCTCTACCCTCACTCCTGGCTCTTGAACTCGCTACCCCCATCCCCACCTCTGTGGGAACACCCCGGAGGCCTCCATGGACCCCAGCCAGAATCCCCACGTCTTCCACGCCACTACCATCCTGTCCGTGCGCCGCAACGGCCATGTCGCCGTTGCCGGCGATGGCCAGGTGACGCTGGGCCATACGGTGATGAAGGGCAATGCGCGCAAGGTGCGCCGGCTCGGCCGCGATGGCCAGGTGCTGGCGGGCTTCGCCGGCGCGGCTGCCGATGCGTTCACCCTGTTCGAGCTGTTCGAGGCCAAGCTGGAAAAGCACGGCCAGCTGACCCGTGCCGCGGTCGAGCTGGCGAAGGACTGGCGCACCGAACGCCGCCTCGGCAAGCTCGAAGCGCTGCTCGCGGTCGCCGACAAGGAAACCTCGCTGATCATCAGCGGCACCGGCGACGTGATCGAGCCCGAGGACGGCATCATCGCCATCGGTTCCGGCGGCTCCTATGCGCTGTCCGCCGCGCGCGCGCTGCTTGCACACACCGAGCTGGACGCGAAGTCCATCGCGGTGGAGTCGCTGAACATCGCCGGCGACATCTGCATCTACACCAACCGCAATGTGGTGGTGGAGGAGCTCTAGGAGTGAGCGGAGAGGAGTGAGGAATGAGGGAAAGCATTCGCCGTCCCGCCTCGATCCCAACTCCGCGTACTTCTCACTCCTCACTCCTCTCCGCTCACTCCTATCCCCCGCCCCAATGCCCACACCAGACACCTCCGCCCACACCATGACCCCGCGCGAGATCGTGCAGGAACTCGACCGCCACATCGTCGGCCAGCAGGCCGCCAAGCGCGCGGTCGCCATCGCGCTGCGCAATCGCTGGCGTCGCATGCAGCTCGATGACGGGCTGCGCAACGAGGTGATGCCGAAGAACATCCTGCTGATCGGCCCGACCGGCGTCGGCAAAACCGAGATCGCGCGCCGGCTGGCGACGCTGGCCAACGCGCCGTTCGTGAAGGTCGAGGCCACGCGCTTCACCGAGGTCGGCTACGTGGGCAAGGATGTCGAGCAGATCGTCCGCGACCTGGCCGACACGGCGGTGAAGATGTACCGCGAACAGGCCAAGGCGCGCATGCGCACCCAGGCCGAGGAGCGTGCGGAAGAACGGATCCTCGACGCCCTGCTGCCGCGCCGCGAGGCGGCCGGCGGCAACGGCTTCGGTTTCGGCGCCGCCACGACCACCGTCGACATCGGTGCCGAGCCGTCCTCGAAGGAATCCGAGACGCGGCAGAAGCTGCGCCGCCAGTTGCGCAACGGCGACCTGGACGAGCGCGAGATCGAACTGGAACTGGCCGCCAACGTCGGCGTGGACATCATGACGCCGCCGGGCATGGAGGAGATGGGCCAGCAGCTGCGGCAGATGTTCTCGAACCTGGGCGGCGCCAAGACCCACAAGCGCACCGTGACCATCAAGGCCGCGCGCCCGCAGCTGATCGAGGAAGAGGCCGCCAAGCTGGTCAACGAGGACGACATCCGCGCCGCCGCCATCGAATCGTGCGAGCAGCACGGCATCGTCTTCATCGACGAGATCGACAAGGTCGCCAAGCGCAGCGGCACCATGAGCGGCGCCGACGTCAGCCGCGAAGGCGTGCAGCGCGACCTGCTGCCGCTGGTCGAAGGCAGCAACGTGTCGACCAAGTACGGCACGGTGAAGACCGACCACATCCTGTTCATCGCCTCGGGCGCGTTCCACCTGGCCAAGCCCAGCGACCTGATTCCCGAGCTGCAGGGCCGCTTCCCGATCCGCGTGGAGCTGTCCGCGCTGAGCAAGGAGGACTTCATCCGCATCCTCACCGAGCCGAAGGCCGCGCTGAGCAAGCAGTACGTGGAGCTGATGAAGACCGAAGGCGTGGCGCTGAGTTTCACCGACGATGCCATCGACCGCCTCGCCGAGATCGCCGCGCTGGTCAACGAACGCCAGGAAAACATCGGCGCCCGCCGCCTGCACACCGTGCTGGAACGGCTGCTGGATACGCTGAGCTACGAGGCGCCCGATCGCGACGGCCAGAGCGTCGTCATCGACCGCGCCTACGTCGATGCGCATCTCGGCGAACTGGTGCAGGACCCCGACCTGAGCCGCTACATCCTGTAGCGTGCGCCATGCGCACGACCGCATGAACTCATCAACACGTGATCGTGCGCGCAGCGCACGCTACGACCGGGCCGGGACATCCCGTAGCGTGCGCCATGCGCACGACCACATGAACCCATCGACACGCAGTCGTGCGCGCAGCGCACGCCACGGCCGAGCTGGCACGTCCCGTAGCGTGCGCCATGCGCACGACCGCATGAACCCATCAACACGCGGTCGTGCGCGCAGCGCACGCTACGCATGCGACAATCGCGGCTGTATCCGCTTCCCGATCCGCCATGTCGAAGCTGCCGCCGTGTCCCCAATGCCAGTCCGAGTACAGCTACGAGGACGGCGGCCAACTGGTCTGCCCGGAGTGCGGCCATGAGTGGTCGGCCGATGCGCCGGCTCCCGGCGACGACGTGCGCATCATCAAGGACGCCAACGGCAACCTGCTGCAGGACGGCGACACCGTCACCGTCATCAAGGACCTGAAGGTCAAGGGCTCGTCGCTGGTGGTGAAGGTCGGCACCAAGGTCAAGAACATCCGTCTGGTCGACGGCGACCACGACATCGACTGCAGGATCGACGGCATCGGCGCGATGAAGCTCAAGTCGGAGTTCGTGCGCAAGGCCTAAGACCGGCGCAGCGATTCAATCCTCGCCGATATCCTCGTTCCACACGTCGGGGTTGGCGCGGATGTAGTCGCCGAGCAGGGTGATGCATTCCTGGCTCTGCAGGTCGATGACGTTGACGCCGGATTCGCGCAGCCACTCGATGCCGCCCTGGAAGGTCACCGATTCGCCGACCACCACGGTGCCGATGTTGAACTGGCGCACCAGGCCGCTGCAGTACCAGCACGGGGCCAGGGTGGTGACCATGATCGTGTCGCGGTAGCGGCGCTGGCGGCCGGCCTTGCGGAAGGCATCGGTTTCGCCATGCACGGAGGGATCGCCTTCCTGCACGCGGCGATTGTGGCCGCAGCCGAGCAGGCGCCCGTCCTGGTGGTACAGCGCCGCGCCGATCGGGATGCCGCCTTCGGCGAGGCCTTGCCGCGCTTCACTGATTGCGGTTTCCAGGAGGGCACGGTAATCGGGAGAAGTGCTCATGGCGGCCTGCATCGAGGGTGTACGGGGGGAACAGGATCATACAGGCGGGGAGTGTGATGCCACGCACGGCGCGCGGGCCGCATACCCGTTAGAACGCGAAGTGCGGTGCGCGGTGCGCGTTCAGGTCAGGGGAGTGGGGATCGTGAAAGGGAAGCTCAACAAGATGTCGCGCGGTGCGCGGATCACGGCGATGCTGGCCGTGGCCTGCGGACTGTCGTTCGCGACCGCGCTGCAAGCGCAGACCATCGAGCAGGGCTTGCTGCAACTGGAGTGGGGCGATCCGCCGCCTGTGGCGGCCGGGCAAGCCCGTCTTTCGCCCCGTTTCAATGCCTCGCTGTTGAAGGATGACGGCAGCCGCATCCCGCTCGATCCCGCGCAGGCGAGGCTGGCGGCGGGCGATCTGTATGTGCTGGCCAATCGTCGCGTGGCGGTGGCATTCGCGCCGCCGGGGCGCGTGATGTCGTCCGCGCCCGCGATCCAGGCCATCGTGCCCGCCGATCGCGTCACCCAGTCGGCGCCGGTGCATGCGGCCAACGCGCGCGTGATGGCGGCGGCGCCGATCAACGGCGTCACCCGCTGGGTGACGCTGATGTGCAAGTTCAGCGATGCCGCGGACGAGCAGAAGGACCTGGCGTTCTTCCAGTCGCAGTACGGCGAAGGCGTCGGCCAGCTGGGCCACTACTGGCGCGAGGTGTCGTACAACAAGATCAATCTGGCCGGCAGCACCGCGCACGGCTGGTACACGTTGCCGAGTCCCCGTTCGACCTACGTCACCAAGGTGGACGGCAAGGACAAGGCCGACCTCAACAAGCTGTTCGCCGATTGCGCCTCCGCCGCGCCGGACACCGTCGACCTGAATGCGCCGGTCGGCATCAACATGATGTTCAACGGCGATCTCGACGGGTTCGCCTGGGGCGGACAGAGCTGCGCCACCGTGCGCGGCGCGCGGCTGTGCAAGCGGGTGACGTGGAATCCGCCGTGGTCGTTCCGCAACCTCGCGCCGCTGGCGCACGAGATGGGGCATGGCTACGGGCTGCCGCATTCGGACAACTCCGATGGCGACAGCGATACCTACGACAACCCGTGGGACGTGATGAGCGACAGCTGGAACAACGCGGTGGGCGATGCCACGTATGGCACGCGGCCCAAGCACATCAACATCTTCCAGCGCCACCGCCTGAGCTGGGTGGATACGGCGAGGCAGCGGGTCGTGCCGCTGGGCGACCTGGCCACGCGCGACATCACCCTCGACTACGCGCATCTGACCGGCTCGGCCAATGCGCAGATGCTGGTGCTGTCGCTGTCGCCGCAGGCCGATCCGTATGCGACCGTGGTGTACACACTGGAAGCACGCAAGCGCGAAGGCACTTACGAAGGCAACCTGGCCGGCAACGCGGTGATCATCCACAAGGTGGAACGGTCGGGCACGGCCTACAGCATCGACGCCGAGGTGCCGCCCGCCAACCGTTCCAACAACGAAGGTTCGATGTTCAAGGTGGGCGAGCGCTGGATCACGCCCGAGGCCTCGCACCTGGTGACGATCAAGGCGCAGACGGCGACCGGCTTCGTGCTGACGGTCGGTCCGCCGCGGGTGATGAGCAGTCCGCTGCCGGCGCTGGTGAGGCCGGCGGCGGTAAGCGCGCCGTCGTCTTCGATCGCCGTGCCCGCCACCTCGGCAACGAACACGGCAAGCGATCCTCCGCGTCGCGCGACGCCCTCGCGATGCGGTACGCGACGCGATGGAAAGGTGGCGTCCTGCGCGCTTCGCGAGCGCTGATTCGTAGGGGTTTTTCCTACACGGTGCGGGTGTCCCCCACATCGCGCGATGACGTGGTGTAGGGGGTAGAACGCATGGGGTTCGCAGGCGAATCCTGACCCGCATCCCAGTTCGCAACATCCGGGTGGAAAACGTGTCCTGTCACGTTCCTTGGCCCTCAAGGACTCACATTTGTAGCCGACACCCCCGATGACGGCGTCATTTCGACCCGTCCATCGTGAATGGGGTCGCGCGTGGTCAAGTACCGATCAGCCGACATGCGTCGCAGGGGCATGCGGGTGCTCCTTGCGGTGGGAATGTCGGTGGTGGCATGCATCTTTCCGAATCTTCCGCTGAGGGCGGAGACGGTGATGCAGGGAACTTTGCAGTTGCAGTGGGCGGATCCGCCGCGGGCGTTGCCGGGCCGCGTGCAGGCGCCACCGCAGCTGGATGCGTGGCTGGACATGGGCCCCGGGCGGCGGGTCGCGCTGGACGTGACGCAGGCAAAGCGCGCAGCCGGTGACCTTTACGCATTGGCCAATCGGCGCGTCGCGGTGTCGTACGCGATGCGCGCCGACATCGCCGCGTCATCCAAGGTCATGTCGGCGGCCAGCGCGCTGCCGTCGATCAGCGCCATCGTGCCGACCGATCGCCTGCCCCAGCGCGCGCTGGCGATGGGGGCTGATGGCCGCGTCATGGCCTCCGCACCGGTGCTGGGCGCGACGCGCTGGATCACGCTGATGTGCAAGTTCGCCGACATCACCGCCGAGCAGAAGCCGCGCAGTTTCTTCCAGGAACAGTACGGCAATGCGCCGGGCCAGTTGGGCCACTACTGGTCCGAGGTGTCCTACGGCCAGATCAATCTTGCCGGCAGTTCCGCGCATGGCTGGTACACGCTGCCGAAGCCGCGCGCGGCCTACCTGGCCGATGTCAACGGCAAGCAGAAGGCGCAGCTGTCGGAGCTGTTCGCCGACTGCGCCAACGCGGCGGATCCCGAGGTCGACTTCGCCGGCATCCAGGGCGTCAACCTGATGTTCAACGGCGAACTGGATGGCAATGCCTGGGGTGGCGGTGCCTGCACCACCCTCGATGGTGCCTACGTGTGCACGCGCGTGACCTGGAGCCCGCCGTGGTCGTTCGCCAATCTCGCCCCGCTGGCGCATGAAATGGGGCATGGCTACGGACTGCCGCATTCCAACAACTCCGATGGCGATGGCGACACCTACGACAATCCGTGGGACGTGATGAGCGATGCCTGGCGCAACGCCACCAGCGACGCCGCCTACGGGCTGTTGCCCAAGCATCCGAACATGTACCAGCGCGAACGCCTGGGGTGGTTGCCCGCGTCGCGCAAGCGCGTGATCGACGCCGGCAACCGCGAGACGCACGAGTTCGTGCTGGATGCGGGCAGCGTGCTGAAGACGTCCAATACGCAGCTGGTGGTGCTGGCGCTGCCGTCGCAGCCCGATCCCTACAAGACGGTGATCTATACACTGGAGGCGCGCCGTCGCACCGGCACCTACGAGTCCAAGCTGGCCGGCGATGCGGTGATCATCCACAAGCTGGAAGACTACGGCATTGCTTACAGCGTCGATCGCGATACGCCGGCGGCCACGCTGTCGAGCAACGAAGGTTCGATGCTGAAGGTCGGCGGGCGCTGGAACACGCCCGACGAACTGCACTGGGTGGACGTCGTGTTGGCCACGGAACAGGGCTTCGTGGTGCGGGTCGGGCCGCGGCCGCGCTCCATGAGTTCGCCCGCGCCAGCGCTGGTGCGTCCGGCGAGTGTCGCGGCCTCCTCGTCGCCAGGCGTGCGTCCGGCGGCGCCGACGCCCTCGGTTCCTCCGGCGCCCGTGATCCGCTCGGCAGCCAACCTGCATCGCCGCGCCTGTGGTGCATTGCCCGCGTTGCTGCGGCGGGCACCGCTGTGTGCCCTGCTGGAACGTTGATCGCGCCATATTCTTGGCGCGCAGGGCGCCGCATCTGCGCACCGCGTCGCACTCGGGTGTGACAGCGACGGAAATTCAGGACACGACTGCATTCGTATTCGTCACGCTGGAGTGCGCAGCGCGACGCACGTGAACGACGACCTGCGTTCCAGAACGCGAAACTGCCCGTCGCAAACGCACATCCGCTTGCCGCATTCGGCGTCGCGAGGCGATGTCGGAAGTAGTCGCGCAACAACGCGCGTTTTCGGAGAGAGGAATGTACCCGGGCCGATCGATTCGCGCCGTACGCGCGAACATGTCGCGTGTCGTCGCGTGCCTGTTGTTGATGGCCACGCCGGCGATGGAGGCGCGCGCGGACGAGATCGTGCAGGGTGTATTGCAGTTGCGGTGGGGCGACGCGCCGCCGGCGGCACGCGGCACGCCGCGCGCGGCGCATTTCGAAGCATGGCTCGATGCCGGACCGGACCGTCGCTACCGGCTCGATGCGGCGCAGGCACGCCGCGCTGCCGGTGATCTGTATGCGCTGGCCAATCGCCGCGTGGCGGTGGCGTACCGTGCGCCGGCACGGGTGAAGGCAGGGGTGAAGGCAGGGGCTGCGGCCACGGTGCCGGTGCAGTCGGCACCGGAGATCAGCGCGATCGTCGCGGCCGACCTTGCGCCGGCCAGGACGATGGCGCGCGGCGATGTGGTGGGTGCGCGCACCGTGACGCCGCTGACGGGCAGCACGCGCTGGGTCACGGTGATGTGCAAGTTCGCCGACGTGCCGACCGAACAGAAATCCCGCGCGTTCTTCCAGGCGCAGTACGGCGATGCGCCGGGACAGCTGGGCCACTACTGGTCCGACGTCTCCTACGGCCGCATCGACCTGGCCGGCAGCACGGCGCATGGCTGGTACACGCTGCCGCGCACGCGGGCCTCGTACCTGTCGGTGGTGAACGGCCGCACCAAGGCCGACCTGTCGCAGCTGTTCGCCGACTGCACCGCACTGGCCGATGCCGACGTGGATTTCCGCGGCGCGCAGGGCATCAACCTGATGTTCAACACCGAGCTCGATGGCAGCGCATGGGGCGGCGGTGCCTGCGGCACCCTGGACGGCAGCTACCAGTGCACGCGCGCGACCTGGAATCCGCCGTGGGCGTTCAGCAACCTCGCACCGCTGGCGCACGAGATGGGGCATGGCTATGGCCTGCCGCATTCGGACAACACCGACGGCGATGGCGACACCTACGACAATCCTTGGGACCTGATGAGCGATGCATGGCGCAACGCCGTCAGCGACGCCACGCATGGCCTGCTGCCCAAGCAGCTGAACATGGCGCAGCGCGACCGGCTGGGATGGGTGGGCGCGGCCAACAAGCAGATCATTGCCGCCGACAACGCGAGCACCCACGACGTGATGCTGGCCTGGGCCGGTGGCGCGGCCACGGACGCGACGCAGATGCTGGTGCTGTCGCTGTCGACGCAGCCCGATCCGTACCGCACCGTGGTTTACGTGCTCGAAGCGCGCCGCCGCCATGGCAGCTATGACGGCAAGCTGGCCGGCGATGCGGTGATCCTGCATGTGCTGGAGGACTACGGGATCGCCCGCAGCATCGACACCGACACGCCGGTGGCGGACCTGTCCAGCAACGAAGGCTCGATGCTGCGCGCCGGCGAGACCTGGCGGACGCCGGACGAGCGGCACTGGGTGGAGGTGGTGTCGATGACGGCCAGCGGTTTTCTGGTGCGCGTGGGGCCGCGCCCACGCGCGATGAGTACGCCGTCGCAGGTGCTGGTCCGGTCGAACGTGTCGGCTGCGCAGGCGGCCACGCCGTCGGTGAGGACGCCGGTCCCGCCGGCAGCGCCGAAGTCCGTGCGGCAGGCACGCGCACGGACCTGCGAGGTGCTGCCGCGCGTGCTGCGCCTGCCCACCCTGTGCGCGGTGCTGGCGCGTTGAGGCATGGGCCATGTCCCTCCGTGCGCCCGCGAGACGCTGCGCGCCTTCGGCCCTCCGCCTGGCGGGGATGCTGCTGGTGCTGGCGTCCCTGCCTGCGGGCGGTGCGGCGCAGCAGATCGTGCAGGGCGTACTGCAGTTGCAGTGGGGGGATGCACGGCCGGTAGCGGCGGGCGAGCGGCCGGCGCCGCGTTTCGAGGCCTGGCTCGACGTCGGCTCGGGCATCCGCCTGCCGCTGGATACGGCGCAGTCGCGGCGCGCGGCCGGTGACCTGCACGCACTCGCCCATCGCCGGGTGGCGGTGTCGTATGCGACGGGCCTCCACGGCGGGCTGATCGACGCCATCGTGCCGGTGGACGCGCCGTTCCCGCGCGACGCCGTCCGGCATGTCAGCGGCCGCGTGCTCGCGGCCGCAGCGGTGCAGGGCAGCACACGCTGGGTCACGCTGATGTGCCGGTTCGCCGATGTGGTGGCCGAGCCGAAGCCGCACGCCTTCTTCCAGCAGCAGTACGGGGCCGAGCCCGGGCAGCTCGGGCATTACTGGTCGGAAGCATCGTATGGCCGGATCGACTTGGCCGGCAGCACCGCCCATGGCTGGTACGCGCTGCCACGCGTGCGTGCCGCCTACGTCACCACGGTCAACGGCGTGGCCCGGGTCGATCTGAACGCGCTGTTCGCCGAGTGCACCGCGCGGGCCGACGCCGAGGTCGATTTCAACGGCGTGCAGGGCATCAACCTGATGTTCAACGCGGAACTCGATGGCCGCGCCTGGGGCGGCGGTGCTTGTGCCGACCTGGATGGCGTCTACCGTTGCATGCGCACCACCTGGAGCCCGCCCTGGGCCTTCGCCAGCCTGGCGGGACTGGCGCACGAGATGGGGCATGGCTACGGATTGCCGCACTCGGACAACACCGACGGCGACGCCGACACCCACGACAATCCCTGGGACGTGATGAGCGACGCGTGGCGACATGCGACCCACGACCCCGTGTACGGCCTGCTGCCCAAGCACCCGAGCATGGTCCAGCGCGACCGACTCGGTTGGGTGTCGCCCGCGCGCAAGCGCGTGCTGCCGATGGACAACCAGCAGGTGCACGAGATCCACCTGGATGCGGCCGGCCTGCACAATGCCGACGGCGTACAGATGATCGTGCTGGAAGGCGTCCCCCAGCCCGATCCCTACCGCACGGTCGTCCATGTCGTCGAGGCACGTCGACGCGGTGGCCACTACGAAGCCGCGCTCGCCGGCGACGCGGTGATCATCCACGGGCTGCAGGATTACGGCATCGCCCGCAGCGTCGATGCGGACGTGCCCGCGGCGGACCTGGCGGCTAACGAAGGCTCGATGTTCAAGCCGGGCGAGGCGTGGAGTACGCCCGATGGCCGGCATCACCTGCAGGTGCTGTCGGCCACCAGTACGGGCTTCATCGTGCGCATCGGGCCGCGTCCGCGCCTGATGAGTGCCCCGATGCCGGCGCGCGAACGGTCCGTCCTGCCGGCGTCGGCGCCCGCCACGCCCTCATCCACGCAACGCTTGCGCCTGCCGATGCCCGCGCTTCCGCCGCGCATCTGCAGTGCGGAGAAAGGCGTCGCGCGGCCGCGCCCATGCTTGCGGCAGGCGCGCTGAGCGGCGGGACGGGACCGGCTGGCCGGGGAGTGCGATAATCCGGCCATGAGCGAATCCCCCTACGAACGCGGCACCACCCATTTCGGCTTCCGCGATGTCGCCGCCAAGGACAAGCAGAAGCTGGTCGGCGAGGTCTTCACCTCGGTCGCCGGCAAGTACGATCTGATGAACGACCTGATGAGCCTGGGCATCCACCGGGTCTGGAAGCGCTACTTCGTCAGCACCTGCCAGGTGAAGCGCGGCGACCGCGTGCTGGACTTGGCCGGCGGCACCGGCGATATCGCCGCGTTGCTGAAGGAGCGCGTGGGCGAGACGGGCCAGATCGTGCTGGGCGACATCAACGCCGGCATGCTGTCGGTCGGCCGCGACCGCATGACCGACCGCGGCGTGGTGCAGGGCCTGGAATACGTGCAGTGCAACGCCGAGGCGCTGCCGTTCCCCGATGCGAGCTTCGACCTGGTGACCATCGCCTTCGGGTTGCGCAATGTCACCGACAAGGAAGCCGCGCTGCGCGAGATGCATCGCGTGCTGAAGGTCGGCGGCCAGGCGCGGGTGCTGGAGTTCTCGGAGGTGACCGTGGACTGGTTCAAGCCGGTCTACGACTTCCACTCGTTCAAGGTCCTGCCGAAGCTGGGCCAGCTGTTCGCGCAGGACGCCGGCAGCTACCAGTACCTGGCCGAGAGCATCCGCCAGCATCCGCCGCAGGCCGAACTGCAGGGGATGATGGACGCAGCCGGCTTCGCCCGGACCAGTTTCAAGAACCTGTCCGCCGGCATCGTGGCCATCCATACCGGCTACAAGGTCTGAACCGGGCGGCCGCGCCCCGGCGCGGTAAACTGGGCCCTTCCCCTGTAGCGCTGGAAGTCCCCTGATGCGTTCTCTGGCTTTGCTGTTGTCCTGTGCCGCCGTACTGGCGGCCGGTTGTTCCAAGGAACCCGAACCCGCCCCCGTGGCCGCCACCCCCAAGCCTGCCGTCCAGGCGCCCGTCGACCGCGACGAACATTCCTATGCCGAGCCGCAGAAGGTCGCCATCGACGACCTGGCGCTGGACATCGCCGTCGACTTCGACGCGAAGACCATCGGCGGCACCGCGACCTACACGCTGGACTGGAAGGACAAGACCGCCACCCAGCTGGTGCTGGATACGCGCGACCTGACCATCGCCAAGGTGGAGGGCGAGGCCAACGGCGCCTGGGCGCCGCTGCAGTACGCCCTCGCGCCGAAAGACGCGGTGCTGGGCAGCAAGCTGACCATCGAGACCCCGGCGCGCAACGCCAAGGTCAAGGTCACCTACACCAGCTCGCCCGAGGCCTCCGGCCTGCAGTGGCTGACGCCGGAAATGACCGAAGGCAAGCAGCTGCCCTTCATGTTCAGCCAGTCGCAGCAGATCCACGCGCGCAGCTGGGTGCCGCTGCAGGACACGCCGCAGGTGCGCTACACCTACAGCGCGCACGTGACCTCGCGTCCGGACGTGATGGTGCTGATGAGCGCCGACAACGATCCGGCCGCCGCGCGCGACGGCGACTACACGTTCAAGATGCCGCAGAAGATCCCCTCGTACCTGATGGCGATCGCCGCGGGCGACCTGGTGTTCAAGCCGATCTCCGCGCGCAGCGGCGTGTGGGCCGAGCCGGCGATGGTCGACAAGGCCACCAAGGAATTCGAAGACACCGAGAAGATGATCGTCGCCACCGAGCAGCTGTACGGCCCCTACCGTTGGGACCGCTACGACATGCTGGTGCTGCCGCCGTCGTTCCCGTACGGCGGCATGGAGAACCCGCGCCTGAGCTTCATCACGCCCACGGTGATCGTCGGCGACAAGACGCTGGTCTCGCTGATCGCGCATGAGCTGGCGCACAGCTGGTCGGGCAACCTGGTGACGTTCTCCAGCGCCAAGCACGGCTGGTTGAACGAGGGCTTCACCAGCTACGTGGAGAACCGCATCGTCGAGGCGCTGTACGGCAAGGAGCAGGCGAGCATGGAGTATGCGATCGCCCGCAACAGCCTGAAGAAGGAGATCGGCAGCATGCCGGAGGCGACCCAGTCGCTGGCGGTCAAGCCGGGCACGCAGCTGGACGCCGACGATGCGTTGAGTGCGGTGTCGTACGACAAGGGCGCGTGGTTCCTGCAGTTCCTGGAAGAGCGCTTCGGCCGGCAGGAGTTCGACGCCTTCCTGCGCGGCTACTTCGACCACTTCGCCTTCCAGAGCATCACCACCGAACAGTTCCTCGACTACGCCAAGAAGCACCTGTTCGACAAGCATCCCAACCTGGTCAGCGACGCCGAGGTCCAGGCCTGGGTCTACGGTGCGGGCATCCCCGCCAACGCGCCGCAGGTGCAGTCGCGCGGCTTCTCCAATACCGACACCGCGCGCATTGCCTGGCAGGGCAGCGGCCAGCTGCCGAACAAGCAGCTGACCGATGCGTGGGTGACCCAGCAGTGGGTGCATTTCCTCGAAGGCATGGGCGACACGCTGACCGTCGAGCAGCTGAAGCAGCTCGACGAGGCCTACCGCTTCACCGGCACCGCCAATGGCGAGATCGCGATGCGCTGGTATCCGCTGGCGATCCGCAGCGGATATGTCGATGCGCAACCGGAAATCGCGAAGTTCATCGAGCGCGTCGGCCGCCGCAAGCTGATCATGCCGATCTACGAGGAACTGGTGAAGACGCCGGAAGGTCTGGCGCTGGCGAAGGAGAGCTTCGAACGCGCCAAGCCGGGCTACCACCCGATCACCACCGGCTCGGTCGAAGCCGTGCTGGCGAAGGCGCCGGCGGCGCCGTAAGGCATGGCCGTTCGCCTGACCCGCACACGGACGGTCGCCCTGGTGGCGGCCGTTCTTGTTTGCGCGGGGGTGGCGGTCGGGATCTGGCGCGATCCGATGGCGCCGCTGCGCAACGGCTTTGCGCTGCAGGGTTGGTGGATCGGCCTGTCGGAACGGCACGTCGTGGTGGGCGACCATCGCTGGGTCTACGACGAAAGCGAGTCGGCTGATCCCGCTGCACCGACCGTCGTGATGGTGCACGGCTTCACCGGCGGCAAGGAAAACTGGTATCCGCTGGCCGAACGGTTGCGCGGCCGCTACCGGCTGGTGATCCCCGACCTGCCGGGCTGGGGCGAAAGCCAGCGCATCGCGGGTGGGGACTACGGCTTCAAGGCGCAGGCCGCGCGGCTGGCGGATTTCCTGCGCGCGGTCCGGCGCGATCGCAGTCCGGTCGTACTGCTGGGGCATTCGATGGGCGGCGGGATCGTCGCGCTCACGGCGGCGGAGCATCCGGACCTGGTCGCGCGCGTGGCCCTGGTCGATGCGGCGGGCGTGCGGTTCGCCGACAACGCCTTCGGCCTGGAGGTGCTGGCCGGCCGCAATCCGTTCGGCGTGTACGACGCCGCATCGCTGCAGCGCTATCTCGACATCGTTTTCCATGACCGCGCCGCGCAGCCCGCGATTCCCTGGCCGGCATCGAAAGCGGTGATCGACTGGCGCATCGCGCAGGCGCCGTTCGAGCAGCATGTGCTGGACCGTATCGGCCGCAGCGAGGAGCGCTTTCTGCCCGGCGAGCGGGCCGCGGCGATCCGCCAGCCGGCGCTGCTGCTGTGGTGCCGGCAGGACCGTGTGATCGATCCCAGCGCGATGGCGCTCTACGCGCAGAAGATGCCGCAGGCGCTGCAGGTTTCACTGGACGGCTGCGGCCATATGTCCATCATGGAAAAACCCGACGACGTGGCGGCTGCGGTCGCCCTGTTGATCCAGCAAGGAAAACCCCGATGACGATGAAGAACGCAACGCATTCCTTCGGACTGGCGCTGGCGTGCGCGCTGGCCGTGTCCGCCTGCGGCGACCGCGAAGCCGAACGCGCCGCCGCCGCCGCGGCGCAGGCCGCCGCCATCGAGCAGCAGGCCGATGAGCTGGCGAAGAAGTACGACAGCGCGGTGGCCTCCAACGACTGGGACATGGCGCGCATCCATGGCATCGCCCTGGTGGACCAGTACCCGCAGAGCACGGCCGCGACGCGCATCGGTCCGTCGCTGGACGAGGTGAAAGGCAAGGCCGAGACCGCTCGCGAGCAGCGGCGGATGGAAGCGCTGTGGGCCTATGCGCAGGTGCCGGCCGACGGCGGTACGCAACGCTCGGCGATGATCTACAGCAAGGAACCGGTGGACGTGGACGGCAGCGGCGCCAAGCCGGTGCAGTTGGTCTTCCGCGACCATCCAAAGTGGAAGCGCAGCAGCTACCTGGTGCTGCAGGCCAGCGACTTCGCCAAGGCCTGCTACAGCCGCTGCCAGGTGACTCTGGTGGCCGACGGCACCGCACCGAAGCGCATGTCGGCCAACCGCCCGGACACGGACGAAGCCACCGCGATGTTCATCGACGACGAAAAGGCCCTGTGGCGGCTGGTCCGCAAGACGAAGGTGCTGGAAGTCGAGTTCCTGGTGAAGGACGGCAGCCCCCGCACGGCCGTGTTCGAGGTCGGCGGGCTGGACGGCAGCCAGATGCCGGGATGGGACTGACGCCCGGATCGGTCGCCACTGCGCTGCCGGCGCTGGCGGACCTGCGGCACTGGGTGTTCGACCTGGACGGCACGCTGACGGTGCCGGTGCACGACTTCGCGCTGATCCGGCGCGCGCTGGACATCCCGACGGACGCCGACATCCTGGGCCACCTCGCTGCGTTGCCGGCGGACGAGGCGCGGCAGAAGCACGACTGGCTGATGCGGCACGAACGGACACTGGCCGAAGCCGCCACGCCAGCGGTGGGTGCCGTGGCACTGGTGCGCGCACTGCACGGGCGCGGATGTCGGCTGGGCATTCTCACCCGCAATGCACGCGTACTGGCGACAGTGGCGCTGGCCGCCATCGGTCTGGGAGACGTGTTCGACCACGCCGACATCATCGGGCGCGACGAGGCGGCGCCCAAGCCGGCACCGGACGGTCTGCATTACCTCGCGGGTCGCTGGAACGTGTCGCCGGCGCAGATGGTGATGGTCGGCGACTACCGCTTCGACATCGAATGCGGCCACGCCGCCGGCACGCACACTCTGCGGGTCAACGGCCACGATGATGCCTGGTCCGCACAGGCCACGTGGTGCCTGGCCGACTGCGCGGCGGTCCTGGCCGAGCTCGATGCCGCGTCTGCGCCGCGCAGTCGACGCGACCGTGTGGACTGAGGCTTGCGGTGGGCATCGGGCAACCCGATGCGCTGCGGGCGTGAAGCGGTTGCCCGCTACGCGACCACCCGGTTCCGTCCCATCGCCTTGGCGCGATAGAGCGCCACGTCCGCCTGGCTGAGCAGCTTCTCCAGCGCATCCGCGTGCATCGATGCGGGTGATGCCGCCACGCCCACGCTGACGGTGATGTCGAGCGTGCGGCCATCGTCGAGCGTGATCGGCTCGCTGGCCAGGTGGCGCAGCCGCTCGGCGACGCGCATCGCCGCGTCGGCGTCCAGCCCGGGCAACAGCACCGCGAACTCCTCGCCGCCGAACCGTCCGAACAGCCCGTCCTCGCGCAGGTGCTCGCGCATGCGGGTGGCGAACGTCACCAGCACGGCATCGCCGGCGGCATGGCCATGCCGGTCGTTGACCGACTTGAAGTGGTCGATGTCGAGCATCATCGCGACCACCGTGCCGCCCGTGCGTTGCGCATGCTCGGCCAGTTCGCGACCGCGGCGCAGGAAGGCACTGCGGTTCAGCGTGCCGGTCAGGGCGTCGTGGTCGGCGGCGTGGTTGAGCGTGGCCAGCAGGCGGTTGCGCGCCGCATTGACGCTGGCCACGGTCAGCGGCGCCACCGCCAGCAGTGCCATGCCCATGCGCAGCGAGATCACCGGCAGCGGGCCGTTGGCCTGCAGCTGCAGGTCGATCACGCCGGTGGCGATCGCCATCAGCGTCCAGACGCACAGCAGCAGGGTGACCAGGGCGGTGGTGAACAGGCGGTAGGCCAGTGCGCACCACAGCAGCGCGGGGACCGGGAAGGCGATGGCGCCCGGTCCGCCGATCGCCACGCCCAGCAGGATCGTCAGCAGCAGCGCCAGCAGCGGCATCACGGTCAGCGGGCGTCGCCGCACCCGCACCAGGCGTTCGCGCAGCGCATGCCTCAGCGTGGCCGGCGCCGGCGCCAGCAACACCACCGGCAGGATGGCGACGTAGCAGACCAGTTCGGCCGAGAACCAGAAGCCGCTGGTGGCCAGGAAGCCGAGCTTCATCGACGAGGTCAGGCTGCCCGCCAGTCCGGCCGCCAGCGCCGCCGCGGCGGACACCGCCAGCACCGACAGCATCGACAGCGGATGCTGCAGCTGCCGGTCCTCGTGGCGCACGCGGCGGAACACCAGGAAGCCCGCCGCCACGCCGGCCAGATTGGCGGTGGTCAGCCGCAGCGTGGTGAGCAGCGAGCTGCCGGTCAGCAGGTCGGCCGCGACATAGCCCAGCGCGGCGGCGGCCCAGCCGGCCGGCGAGGCGAGGGCCGGGTGCCGGGCGAACAGGCCCAGCAGCAGCGCATTGGTGGGCCAGAACGCGGCCAACTGGTGCTCGGGCCGGGTCAGGATGCCCAGTCCACTGGCGGCGAAGACGACGGTCACGACCAGCAGGGCCTGCAAGGCGAGCTGGCGGAGCGTCACAACGGCGGAGGCAGGGGCCGGGATGTCCTGCGAAGAAGGTTGCCGATGCTGCGCGACCATGCTGCTCCTGCCCGTTGCCGACTGCGCGGGCCAGCGCGCCCCAGGCCGCTCTCCCGGCCCTAACCTTACGTCACAAAGAGGCCCGCGTGGCGATCATCGCGTGGCGGCCGGAAGAGGCGCACCCCGGCAGATTGAGTCACATTTATTGGCGCCTCGCCGGAGGTGCGTGAGCGGGGCGCATGCCGACGTCGCAGCACGCGCCGAAAAGAAGCAGGGGCGCGCCTGATGCACGCGCGCCGTCGCCACGGCAGGCGGTGCCGCCGCTCCGCAGGCTTCCTTCGTTACAGCGCGTAACCGAACTGCTGCTTGAACTGTTCGTTGAATTCGTCGAAATCGAAGCGCTGGTTCTGCGTGCCCGGATGCTCGACCTTCAGCGCGCCCATCAGGTTGCCCATGCGGCCGATGGTCAGCCAGTCGTAGCCCTTCTCGATGCCGTAGATCAGGCCGGCGCGGAAGGCGTCGCCGCAGCCGGTCGGATCGGTCACGCGGCGCTCGTGCGCCGGCGGGATGTCGTAGGTCTTGTCGGGCGTGTGGATCTGCGAGCCGTGCGGGCCGCGCGTGGTGATGTAGGCCTTCACCCGCTTGACGATGTCGGCCTCGCTCCAGCCGGTGCGCTCCTGCAGCAGGTTGGACTCGTAATCGTTGACGGTCACGTAGTCGGTCAGTTCGATGAAGTGGCGCAGTTCCTCGCCGTTGAACAGCGGCATGGCCTGGCCGGGATCGAAGATGAAGGGGATGCCGGCCGCGGCGAACTCGGCCGCGTTCTGGATCATGCCCTCGCGCCCGTCCGGGCTGACGATGCCGAAGCTCACGCCCGGCACGTCCTTCACGTGGTTCTCGTAGCTGCGCATCATCGCGCCCGGATGGAACGCGGTGATCTGGTTGTTGTCGTGGTCGGTGGTGATGAAGGCCTGCGGGGTGAACAGTTCGTCGATCACCTTGACCTGCGACAGGTTGATGCCCTGCTCGACGAAATGCTCGCGGTACGGGCCGAAGTCCTGGCCCACCGTCGCCATCGGGATCGGATCGCCGCCCAGCAGCTTGAGGTTGTAGGCGATGTTGCCGGCGCAGCCGCCGAACTCGCGGCGCATGCGCGGCACCAGGAACGACACGTTCAGGATGTGCACCTTGTCCGGCAGGATGTGGTTCTTGAACTGGTCCGGGAACACCATGATGGTGTCGTAGGCAAGGGAACCACAGATCAGTGCGGACATCGGCAGGCTCGGCTGGAAGCGGGTGCGGCCGTCCCGGGCCGCAGGAAAAGCGGGACGTGCGCCCCATTCCCGGCGCGCCGGTGCGAAGGTTACCGGCTGGGACCGGTGCCGACCAGCCTTGGTCCGGCGATGCCGGCGGCGGGAGCGCCCGGGGCATGCATGCGGACGCATGCCGCGAAGCGCGGTTTTCCCCGGGGATTCACGAGATTTTTCCTTGCCCGCACCATGCCGGATTGTTAGGCTAGCTGACTTCTTTTTTGCCCAAAAAATCGCCACGTCAAGGCGATCCGCCCCCAGCAGGAACCCGTCCCCCGATGTTCAAGAAGCTCCGCGGCATGTTCTCCAATGACCTGTCCATCGATCTGGGCACGGCCAATACCCTGATCTACGTGCGCGGGCAGGGGATCGTGCTGAACGAGCCTTCGGTCGTGGCGGTGCGCCAGGACCGTGCCATCGGCGGCTCGCGTTCGGTCGCGGCGGTCGGCGCGGAGGCCAAGCAGATGCTGGGCCGCACGCCGGGCCACATCACCACCATCCGCCCGATGAAGGACGGCGTGATCGCCGACTTCACCTACACCGAGGCGATGCTGAAGTACTTCATCAAGAAGGTGCACAAGTCGCGTTTCCTGCGCCCCAGCCCGCGCGTGCTGGTGTGCGTGCCGGCCGGCAGCACCCAGGTGGAGCGCCGCGCCATCAAGGAGTCGGCCGAAGAAGCCGGCGCCCGCGACGTCTACCTGATCGAGGAGCCGATGGCCGCGGCGATCGGCGCCGGCATGCCGGTGACCGAGGCGCGCGGTTCGATGGTCATCGACATCGGCGGCGGCACCACCGAGGTGGCGGTGATCTCGCTGAACGGCATCGTCTACTCGCAGTCGGTCCGCATCGGCGGCGACCGCTTCGACGAGTTCATCACCAACTACGTGCGCCGCAACCACGGCATGCTGATCGGCGAGGCGACCGCCGAGCGCATCAAGCTGGAGATCGGCTGCGCCTACCCGCAGGCCGAGGTGCAGGAGATGGAGATCTCCGGCCGCAACCTGGCCGAGGGCGTGCCGAAGATGATCAAGATCAACTCCAACGAGGTGCTGGAAGCCCTGCACGAGCCGCTGTCCGGCATCGTCAGCGCGGTCAAGCTGGCACTGGAGCAGACCCCGCCGGAACTGTGCGCCGACGTCGCCGAGCGCGGCATCGTGCTGACCGGCGGCGGCGCCCTGCTGCGCGACCTGGACCGTCTGATCAGCGAGGAGACCGGCCTGCACGTGCAGGTCGCCGACGACCCGCTGACCTGCGTGGCCCGCGGCGGCGGCCGCGCGCTGGAACTGGTCGACATGCACGGCAACGAGTTCTTCGCGCCGGAATGAGGAAGGCAGGAACGAGTGGCGAGGAGTGAGAAGTGAGTGGAAGCTACTCACCCGCCCTGGCCTGCGCTGCACTCCTCACTTCTCACTCCTCGTTTCTCTCCCCTCGTCCCTAGCCCGTGCCCTCCTACGCCGGCCCGCCCGTCGCCTCCCGTCCCGGTGAAGTCGCCAGCACGCTGCGGCTGCTGGGCTATCTGGCGCTGACCATCGCCCTGGTGGTCATGGACCATCGCGGCGGCTGGCTGTCGCAGCTCCGCTCGCAGGTCAACGTGGTCGCGCAGCCGCTGTGGTGGGTCGCGGGCCTGCCGGGGCGCGTGACCACGCGGGTGCAGGACGATGCCGCCACCCGCACCGGGCTGATCGAAGAGAACGGGCGCCTGCGCAACGACCTGCTGGTGGCCAATGCCCGGCTGGCCCGCTTGCGTACCGCCGCCACCGACAACGCGCAGCTGCGTGCCCTGCTGGGCGTGAAGACCTCGCGCGGGTTGGACGTGCAGCTGGCCCCGATCCTCGACATCGACCTGGCGCCCGGCCGCCAGCGGCTGGTGCTGGACGCCGGCAGCCGCGCCGGGGCGATGGTGGGCCAGTCGGTCATCGACGCCGGCGGGCTGATGGGCCAGATCATCGACACCACGCCCGCCCATGCCACCGTGCTGCTGCTCACCGACCCGGACCACGCGGTACCGGTGGTGGTCGCGCGCAACGGCGTGCGCCTGATCGTCTACGGCCGCGGCCGCAGCGACCTGCTGGAACTGGCCGACGTGCCGCTCAACAGCGGTATCGAGGTCGGCGACGTGCTGGTGACGTCGGGACTGGGGGGCCGCTTCCCGGCGGGGTTCCCGGTCGGCACGATTTCCGCCCTGCGTCCGGACGACAGCCACGCCTTCCTGGTGGGCGACGTCACCCCGGCCGCGCGCCTGGACCGCGGCCGCCATGTGCTGCTGCTGAAGTCCGCGCCGCCGCAGCCGTTGCCGGCACCGGATCCGTCGCGGTTTTTGCCGGAGGCGGCGTCGCCAGCGGCACCCGCGGCCGATCCGGTGGAAGCCGGACCGTCCGCGCCCGCGACCCAGAGCCCCTCTCCCGCCGGGACAGGGGTTGGGGTGAGGGCCAACGAAGGCGGCACCGGTGCGGCCGCGCAGAATGCATCCGTGCCCGCGACTACCTCCGCGCAAGCCGCGCGCACTGCGAACGTCCCGACCCTCACCCCAACCCCTGTCCCGGCGGGAGAGGGGCTCAACGGCCGCGCGCCCGCAACCGGCGAGGGACTCAACCGCGGCACTCCGCCTTCGCCCCGCCCGACAGCGCAGGAGCCGCAGCGATGAGCCGCGCCCGCACCGGCTGGTTGCTGCCGTTGAGCATCATCGTGGCCCTGCTGCTGGGCCTGCTGCCGTTGCCTGACGTGCTGCAGCCACTGCGTCCGTACTGGCTGGCGCTGATCGTCGCGTACTGGGTGATCGAGGCGCCGGACAGCGCCGGCCTCGGTTTCGCCGTCATCATCGGCCTGGTCGCCGACCTGATGTTCGGCACGCTGCTGGGCGAACAGGCGCTGCGCCTGCTGATCATGGCCTTCATCCTGCAGCGCTTCCGGGCGCGGCTGCGCTTCTTCCCGATGTCGCAGCAGGCGCTGGCGATCGGCGGCCTGCTGCTCAACGACCGCATCGTCACCACCGTCGTGCACCTGACGCTGGGCGAACCGACGCTGCCCTGGCAGTACTGGTGGGCGCCGCTACTGGGCATGCTGTTCTGGCCGCCGCTGTTCGTGTTGATGGACGCCCTGCGGCTCGGTCGCCGCAGGCGGGGCTGAGCGATGATCGGGGCCCGCCGGCGCGGCAAGAACCCGCATGCCGAAGCCGACCAGTTCCGCCGCCGCGCGGTCACCGGCTTCGTGGTGGTGGCGCTGTGCCTGCTGGGCCTGGGCGCCTGGTACTTCAAGCTGCAGGTGATCGAGCACGCCGACTACGCCACGCGTTCGGAAGCGAACCGTATCCGCCCGCGACCGGTCGTGCCCGGGCGCGGCACCATCTACGACCGCAACGGCCTGCTGCTGGCGGAGAACGTGCCCGCGTTCCGGCTGGACGTGACGCCGGACAAGGTCAAGGAGCCGGCCAAGCTGATCGCCGACCTGGCGAAGATCATCGCGCTCTCGCCCGAGGACATCGAACGCTTCGAGGCCACGCGCAAGGCCACGCGCGGTTTCCGTCCGATCACGCTGAAGCTGCGCGTGGGCGAGGAGGAAATGGCGCGCTTCGCGGTCGACCGCTGGCGCTATCCCGGCGTGGAACTGGTGCCGTACCTGACCCGCCGCTATCCCTACGGCGAGCTGTTCGCGCATGTGGTGGGGTACGTCGGCCGCGTGGACGAGAAGGACCTGGAAACGCTGGGCGAGATCAACTCGGCGCTGACCCACATCGGTAAGACCGGCCTGGAGCGTTATTACGACGAACAGCTGCGCGGCAAGATCGGCTACGAGAAGGTCGAGACCAACGTGGAAGGCCGCGCGCTGCGCGTGGTCGGGCGGGTGCCGGCGCAGGCGGGCACCGACCTGCGCCTGAGCGTGGACGCGAAGCTGCAGCAGGCCATCGTCGATTCGTTCGGTGAACTGGAAGGGGCGGCCATTGCCGTCGATCCGCGCACCGGCGAGATCCTGGCGATGGTCAGCCTGCCGAGCTACGACCCCAACCTGTTCGTCAACGGCATCTCCAGCACGGATTTCAAACGGCTCAACGACAATCCCTCGCGACCGCAGTTCAACCGCCTGGTGCTGGGCGGCGTGGCGCCGGGGTCGACGCTCAAGCCGTTGATCGCCCTGGCCGGCCTGGACAGCGGCAAGCGCAAGCCGGAGGACACGGTGGTGTCCACCGGCATGTTCTACCTGCCCGGCACCAGTCGCGGCTGGGGCGATGCCAGCCGCCGCGGCCATGGCGTCACCGACCTGCGCAAGTCGATCTCGCAGTCGGTCAACACGTATTACTACCGGCTGGCGCTGGACCTGGGCATCGCGCAGTTCGACGACTACATGGAGCACTACGGCTTCGGCCAGCCCACCGGTATCGACCTGCGCGGCGAGATCGGCGGCATCCTGCCGTCGCCGCAGGCCAAGCTGAAGGCGCGCAAGGAGCGGTGGTATCCCGGCGACACGGTCAACGTCGCCATCGGCCAGGGCGACTGGAAGGTCACACCGCTGCAACTGGTGCGCGCCACCGCCGGCATCGCCAATGGGCAGATGCGGCGGCCGCACCTGGTGCGGGAGACGCGCGTCGGCTTCGACCGGCCGTGGGAGCCTACGCCGCAGCCTGCGCCCATCGCGATCAGTCCGAACCCGGCGAACGTGGAAGTGGTGCGGCTCGGCATGCAGGACACCATGCAGCCCGGCGGCACCGGTTGGCGCGTCGCGCAGGGAGCGTCCTACCTGATGGCCGGCAAGACCGGCACCGCGCAGGTGATCAGCCGCCGCGGCACGGCCGCCGTGGATCCGCGCAGCCTGCCGATGCACCTGCGCCATCGCTCGTTGTTCGTCGGCTTCGCGCCGGCAGACAACCCGACCATCGCCATCGCCATCGCGGTGGAAGGCGGCGGCTACGGCGGCAGCACCGCCGGCCCGATGGCGCGCAAGATCTTCGATGCGTATCTGCTGGGGAAGATGCCCGAGAAGGAGGGCGAGGCGGCGGCGCCCGCCACACCGCCGGCAACGGCACCCATGCAGCCGACGAATCCGAACCCTAACCCGAATCCAAGCCAGGTTCCGGGCCCCTCTCGCTCGGGCGGGGCGCCCGCTCAAAGCCCCTCTCCCATGGGGAGAGGGGTTGGGGTGAGGGTCGGCGAGGAGGGGATGGGCGGAGATGCTCATGGCGTGGCCGCGCTCGTACCTTTGCGCTCGAAGATGCCCTCCATCGCGCCTGCCCCGACCCTCACCCCAACCCCTCTCTCCCTCGGGGACTTCGTTCGGTCGCCGGGGGGAGAGGGGCTTGAAGCCGCTTCTGCGGTGCGGAGGCAGGCATGACCGACCTGCTGCGCTGGGGCTTCGACCTGCTGCGGCATCTGCTGCGCACGCTGGACTGGTGGTTGCTGGGCGCGCTGCTGGCGCTGATGGCGATCGGTCTGGCGGTGTTGTACAGCGCCGGCGGCGACGCCCTGGGTGAGCGGCTGGTGCTGGCGCAGGGCGTGCGTTTCGGCGTGGGCCTAGTGGCGATGTGGGCGCTCTCGCGGGTGACGCCCGTGCGATTGCGCGCGTGGACGCCGGGTGTGTTCGCGGTGGCGCTGCTGCCGCTGGTGCTGGTGCTGTTCATCGGCACCGGCAAGCACGGCGCGCACTGGATCGACCTGAAGTTCTTCTACCTGCAGCCGTCGGAACTGCTGAAGATCGCGTTGCCGATGATGCTGGCGTGGTACCTGCACCGCGAGCCGTTGCCGCCGGGCTGGCGCACGACCATCGTCTCGGCGCTGCTGATCGGCCTGCCGACCGGGCTGATCCTGCTGCAGCCGGATTTCGGCACGGCGATGCTGGTCGCGGCGAGCGGGGTGTTCGGCCTGTACCTGGCCGGGCTGTCGTGGTGGTGGTTCATCACCGCCGGCGTGCTCGGCGGCACCGCGGTGGGGCTGGTGATGTTCGCGCCGATCTCGTGGTTCTCGTTCCTGCGCGAATACCAGCAGAACCGCATCCTGACCTTCCGCGACCCCGAGAACGATCCGCTCGGCGCGGGCTGGAACATCCTGCAGTCGAAGATCGCCATCGGGGGTGGCGGCTGGACCGGCAAGGGCTGGGGCCAGGGCTCGCAGTCGCACCTGGACTACCTGCCGGAACACACCACCGACTTCATCTTCTCGGTGCTGTCGGAGGAATTCGGCTGGGTCGGCGTGGCGGTGGCGTTGGCGCTGTATCTGTTCGTCGTCGGCCGCTGCCTGTGGATCGCGATGGACGCGCGCGACACGTATTCACGCCTGCTCGCCGGCACGCTGGGCATGGCGCTGTTCGTCTACGTCATCGTCAACGGCGGCATGGTGTCGGGCCTGCTGCCGGTGGTCGGCGTGCCGATGCCGTTGCTGAGTTACGGCGGCACGTCTGCGGTGTCGCTGCTCGCGGGCCTGGGCCTGGTGATGGCGGTGCGTGCGCATCGGCCGGTGCATGGGTATTGAGGAGTGAGGGGAGAGGAGTGAGGAGTGAGGAACAGCAAAGCCTGCTTCCACTCACTCCTCACTCCTGTCCACTCACTCCTGCCCCCACGTTCACGATTTTCCGCACCCTGCGTGCTACCCTCGCGCCGATGATGCGACACGCACTTTCCTGTCTGCTGGTACTGGGCCTGGCGTCCTGTGCCACTCCGCAACCGCCGCCGCCCGCTGCGTCGGCGACGCCTCCCGCTACTGCTCCCACCACCCCCGCCGAAACCTCGGTCGAGCGTGTGGCCGAGGTGCCGCCGGAAGCGTTGAAACCGGTCGATTTCCCCACTGCGCGTGCGCAGTTCGTGCAGGACACGGCGGCGAAGTACGGCATCGCCCCGGCCGAGATCGAAGCCACGCTCGCAAAAGCGCAGTTCCTCGACAGCGTGGTCGCGGCCATGTCGCGGCCCGCCGAACGGGTGAAGCCGTGGAGCGAATACCGCGTCGGTTTCCTCACGCAGGCGCGCATCGACGGCGGCCGCACGTTCATCGCCGAACACCGCGACGAACTGACCCGCGTCGAGCAGCAGTACGGCGTGCCCGCCGAGGTGATCGTCTCGATCATCGGCGTGGAAACCAATTATGGCGGCTTCACCGGTCGCCACAAGGTGCTGGACGCGCTGTACACGCTGGCGTTCCGTTATCCGCGCACCGGCAATCCCGAGCGTGCCGCCTACGAGCACCGCCGCGAGCAGTTCTTCCGCGACGAACTGGCGCAGCTGTTCGCGCTGGGTCGCGAGGAGAAGCTCGACATCGCCTCGCTGACCGGCAGCTACGCCGGCGCGATGGGACTGGGCCAGTTCATGCCGTCCAGCTACCGCGAGTTCGCGGTGGATGGCAACGGCGACGGACGCCGCGACCTGTTCACCACGTATCCGGACATCTTCGCCTCGATCGCCAACTACTTCCGCAAGAAGGGCGGCGAGCGCGGTGGCTGGGTGCCGGGCGGCGCGGTGGTCGCGCGCGCGCAGCTGCAGGACGGCTTCGCCGAGTTCAATCCGGAGACGTGGACGCCGGACTACACGCTGGCGCAGCTGGCCGAGAAGGGCTACCGCCCGATCGATCCGGTCGCACCCGACGCCACCGCCACGCTGGTGCAGCTGGACGGCGCCGACGGCAAGCAGTACTGGTTGGGCTTCCAGAACTACTACGCCATCACCCGCTACAACAATTCCAAGATGTACGCGATGGCGGTGCACCAGTTGTCGCAGGCCATCGCCGGCCGCGAGATCCCGCCGGCATGAAGTGGCTGGCCCTGCCGCTGATGGCGGTGGCGTTGGCCGCGTGCAGCACGGCGCCGAAGAAGTCTCCCTCTGCGTCTCCGTTGCCGGGAACCGCGCCCCGGCCCTCGCCGGCGACGCCATCGCCGGGCATCGCCGGCAAGGATTGCTCGCGCTACGCGCCCGCCCAGGAAGACCTGTCCACGCGCGGCAACTACACCGCCGGCGGGCTCTACAAGCCGGGCGTCTCCGACACCACGCCGGACCATGTGCCTGATCTGGACTGCATCCGCGAGCCGGTCGTCACCGCCGAAGCGCGTTCGCGCGTGGGCAACAAGTCGCCCTATTCGGTGCTGGGCAAGCAGTACCGCGTGCTGGACCGTGTCGACGGCTATGTAGAACAGGGCACGGCGTCGTACTACGGCAACAAGTTCCATGGCCGTCGCACCTCCAACCAGGAGGTCTACGACATGTACGCCTACAGCGCCGCGCACAAGTCGCTGCCGCTGCCGAGCTTTGCGCGGGTCACCAACCTGGACAATGGCAAGTCGGTGGTGGTGCGGGTGAACGACCGCGGGCCCTTCCACGAAGGCCGCGTGATCGACCTCAGCTACGCAGCAGCGGTTCGCCTGGGCATCACCCAGCGCGGCACCGGGCGGGTCGAAGTGCGTGCGTTGACGCCGGACGGCAATACGTTGGCCGCGGCGCCCTCGCCTTCGCCCTCGTCGTCGGCGATGGACCAGCTGGTCGGGCAGTTGCCGAAGGATGCCGCGCGTTACCACGCGTCCGCCAAGCCGGGCGATGTGCCCAGCGCGGCCGGCTTCGATGCGTGGATGAAGGCCAATGGCGTGCGTGTGGCATCCGGCAAGCCCGGCACGCCGGTAGCGTCCCCCGCTGCCGCCGTCACCAGCACCGCGTCGCCTGCCGCTGCGGTCACGGCGTCGCCCGTGCCGGCCACCACGCCGCTCCCGGCCGCCCTGCAGCTGCAGGTCGCCAGCTTCTCCAGCCGCGACAACGCCGACCGCGCACTGGCGCGCTTGACCGCCGCCGGCATTGCCGACGCGCGGCTCAGTGACGTGCCCGGTGCCGATCGCCCGCTGTGGCGCCTGCGCGTGGGCGCGGCGGACACCGCGTCGGCGGAGGCGCTGGCGGGCAGGATCGCGAGCCTGGGCTTCGGGCGCCCGCAGATCGTCCGCGAGTAGATCGGGCCGCCCGCCGGTTTTTACGTCTTTCCAACCCACGCCGCGGCGGGTCTCCCTACAATGTTCGCCTTGAACCGACAGGCCCACGGCCTCGCCAGGAGTTTTCCGCCGATGAAGTTCCGTTTCGTCCTCGCCGCGCTCGCCACCACCGCCATGGGCCTGGCCATTGCCCAGACCCCCGCGCCGACACCGGCGCCTGCCGCACCGGCCGCTGCGGCCGTCGAGATCCCGCCGCCGCCCACGCCCACCGCCACCGCCTGGGTGTTGATGGACTACATCACCGGCCAGGTATTGGCTGGCGAGAACTACAACGAGCGCGTCGAGCCGGCCAGCATCACCAAGGTCATGACCTCGTACGTGCTGGCCGCGGAGCAGAAGAACGGCAAGATCAAGCCGACCGACCAGGTGATGATGAGCGAGCGCGCCTGGCGCGAGGGCGGCGCCGGCACCGACGGCAGCTACAGCGGTTTCGCGGTCAACAAGACCGCTTCGCTGCTGGACATGGAAACCGGCATGGCCGTGCAGTCGGGCAACGACGCGGCCATCGCGCTTGCCGAGCACGCCGCCGGCAGCCAGGAAGCGTTCGCTGCGCTGATGAACAACTACGCCGCGCAGATCGGCATGAAGGGCTCGCGCTTCGCCAACGCGCATGGCCTGTCCGCCCCCGAGCATTACTCCACCGCCTACGACCTGGCTCTGCTGGGCCGTGCGCTGATCCGTGAGTACCCGGAGCAGTACGCCTTCAACAAGATCAAGGAATTCACGGTCGGCACCATCACCCAGCCGAACCGCAACCTGCTGCTGTGGCGCGACTCGAGCGTCGACGGCATCAAGACCGGCCACCACTCCGGTGCCGGCTACTGCCTGATGAGCTCGGCCAAGCGCGGCGACCAGCGTCTGATCGCGGTGGTAATGGGTTCCACCTCCGAGAAGCAGCGCGCCGACGACAGCCTGGCGCTGTTGAACTGGGGCTTCCGCTTCTACGAAACGCACCGCCTGTACGAGCCGGGCAAGGCCATCGCCACCCAGCGCGTGTGGAAAGGCCAGGCCAAGGACGTACAGCTGGGCGTGGCGCAGCCGATGCTGGTCAGCGTGCCCCGGGGACGCTACGACGACCTGAAGCCGACGATGGACGTGCCGAAGACGCTGGTGGCGCCGATCACCGCCGGCCAGGCCATCGGCACGGTGAAGGTCACGCTGGACGGCAAGGTCGTGGCGCAGTCGCCGCTGGTGGCGATCACGCCGATCGAAGAGGCCGGCTTCTTCAAGCGCCTGTGGGATGCGTTCTGGATGTGGTGGGAGTCGGAGTGATCCGGCGCGTCACCGCATGAGATAAAGGCCGGCATCTGCCGGCCTTTTTTATTTATTGCGCCTAAAGCCCTGCAGCGATCAATGCGATGGCGAGGATCGCCAGCGGGATGGCCAACAGGTTGATGCGGCTCAGCCGCTCGCGGAACAGCAGCATGCCGGCCAGCGTACCCAGCACCACGACGCCGATGTTCATCGTGGAGAACACCACGGCGGGATTGTCCGGCAGCGCGCGATGCGCCTTCACGTAGAACAGGATGTTGCCGAAGTTCAGCACACCCAGCAGCAGGCCGGCGCCGAGCGCAGGCAGCGTGAGCGCCGGACCACCGCGCAGGCTCCGCACCACCTGCATGCCCATCATCACGGCGAAGGCGGCAACGAAAGCGACCTGCAGCGACGCGGCGAACGGCGTGCCGGCCGCGGCGATCTGCTTCAGCAGCACGTCCACGCTGGCATAGCCCACCATCACCAGCAGCGGCAGCGCCCAGCCGGTCCCGCCGCCCTCCGCCTCGGCGGATGTTGCGCGCGGGCGCAGCACCAGCAGAACGATGGCGACCAGGCCCAGCGCGAGGCCGGCCAGGCGCTGCGCATCGGCCCGTTCGCCGAACCACAGGAAGGCGGCGAGCAGCGACAGCACCAGCGACATGCGCTGGGCGATGTCGGTGCGCACGATGCCGGCCGCCCGCACCGAGGCCGACAGCGCCAGGAAGATGCCCGGCAGCAGCACCGCCAGCAGCGCCAGCGCGGCCCAGGGGGCGTGCGGCGCAGCCAGCGACGCCAGCGGCGGGTCCAGCAGGGTGAAGCACAGCAGCGAGGCGGCCAGGTAGTTCCAGGCGATGACCTGGGCGGTGTCGATGCCGCGCCGCTGCATGAGCTTCAGCAGGACCGAAACAAGCACGCTGCAGACGACGCTGGAAAGCAGGTAGGGCACGGCGGACCTCGCGGGAAGGGCGGACATTATCGACGTATCGCCCGTGTGCCTCGCCCGATGGCCTTTGGGTGTCACTCTTTTCGTGTGTAGCCAGCGAAACCGCATTCTTCGCCTATCATCGCGTTCGGGCGACCCGGCAAGCGAAGGCAGGCCACGCCCGCAACGGAAGGTCCGCGGGGTGCGGGCACCATCATTCTCAAGGAGAAACACGCGTGAACAGGGGAACCTGCAAGAAGGTAACGATGACGGCCTGCCTGCTGATGGCGGCCGCTGCGACAACGCCCGCATGGGCGCAGCGCCAGAGCGCGCAGGACCAGCGCAAGCAGCAGGCCGCGGAGATCCCGACCTGCAGCAAGCCGCTGGGCTCGATCTCGGTGATCGAACCGGAAGACGGCGTGAACTGGTGGAGCGGCCAGCAGCTGCCGGCACCGTCGAAGCTGATCAAGGTGTTCGTCAACAAGTCGCGCTGCTTCACGCTGGTCGACCGTGGCGTGGGTATGGGCGCGGCGATGGCCGAGCGTGACCTGGCCGCCAGCGGCGAGCTGCGCAACCGCTCCAACATCGGCAAGGGCCAGATCCGCGCGGCCGACTACGTGCTGGTGCCCGACCTGATCTCGCAGAACAGCAACGCCGGCGGCAACGCCATCAGCGGCCTGCTCGGTGGCCTGGTCGGCGGCAACCTGGGTCGCGTGGTCGGCGGACTGGACATGAAGAGGAAGACCGCTGACGTTGTGCTGACGGTCACCGACGTGCGCTCGTCCGAGCAGGTCGCCATGGCCGAGGGTAGTGCCAAGAAGACCGACATCGGCTGGGGCGCGGGCGGCAGCCTGTTCACTGGCAGCCATTGGGGTGGCGGTGGCGCCAGCGGCTATGCCAACACCGAAATCGGCCAGGTCATCACGCTCGCCTACCTGCAGGCCTACACCAATCTGGTGAGCGAGCTGGGCGGCCTGTCCGGCAACGCGTCGGCCTCCAACGCCCAGCAGGCGGTGGAAATGACCAAGCCGGGTCGGCTGTTCGCCAATTCCAAGGGCACCGGCAAGGCCGTGCGCGACCTGGACCCGGGCATGATGCTGTACCCCACCGGCAACAAGGACGGCGTGATGTGGGAAGTCGAGGACGAACTCGGCAACAAGGGCTGGGTCTCGTCCAGCCTGGTGCAGTTGGCGCGCTGAGCGCCCGCGCTGCAGGAACGAAGGGCCGCGCGAGCGGCCCTTCGTCGTTCCGGGACCCCGCGGCTTGGCTTTCGCCGCCGCCATCCCAATAATCCGGGCATGGAAATCAAATCCGACAACCCCGAACACGGCTTCCAGTTCCCCGGCACCTTCGAGCTCAGCGCGATGGGTACCGCCGGCACCGGCCTGGAGACCGAACTGCCCCGTCTGCTGGAAGCCTCCGGCGTGCCGGTGGTGCACGAAGACATCACCTGGAAGCACTCGGCCAACGGCAAGTACGTGTCCGTGCGCATCCGCTTCCAGGCCAATGACCGGGCGCAGTACGACGCCGCCCATGAAGCGTTGCGCGAGCATCCCGAAGTGAAGTGGACGCTGTGACAGCGACCTGCGTCGTCCGCGAACTGGGGCGGCAGCCCTACGAACCGGTCTGGCGCGCCATGCAGCGCTTCACCGATGCGCGCACCGACGCCACCGGCGACGAGCTGTGGCTGGTCGAACACGATCCGGTGTTCACCCTTGGCCAGGCCGGCAAGCCCGAGCATGTGCTGGCGGCGGGCGACATCCCGGTGATCCACGTCGATCGCGGCGGGCAGGTGACCTACCACGGTCCCGGCCAGATCGTCGCGTATCCGCTGTTCGACCTGAAGCGGCTGAAGGTCGGCGTGCGCGACTACGTCTGCAGGATCGAGCAGGCGATGATCGACACGCTGGCCGAATGGAACATCGAGGCCGTGCGCAAGGACGGCGCGCCCGGCGTGTACGTGGCCGGCGCCAAGATCGGCGCGCTCGGCATCCGCGTGCGCCGCGGCTGCACCTTCCATGGCCTGGCGTTCAACATCGCGATGGACCTGGAGCCGTTCCACCGCATCAATCCCTGCGGCTACCAGGGCCTGCAGGTGGTCTCGCTGGCCGACCTCGGCGGCCCCGCGGGCATGGACCAGGTCAAGCCGGTGCTGCTGAGGCACATGGCGGAGCAGTTCGGCCTGTCGTTGCAGCACGAAGCCGCATTGCCGGATCTTTCCGAAGCCGCGTAGCGCGGGCCGGTTGTGCAGGTGTGGGAGCGACGTCAGTCGCGATGGCGTTCCCGGGGACACTGCCGCGAGGGCGCATACGAGGTTCTCGTTGGCAGACGCACATCGTGCGTGGAGGTCTCGCGCATGATGCCCGCGTCGCGACTGACGTCGCTCCCACATTGACGATGGTGGCGCGCGTGCCGCGTGGCCCATGCCACAATCGCTTGCCATGAACGATGCGACCCTGTCCCTCGATACCGCACGCGATGCCCTGATCGAACGCGGCCTG
Organism: Pseudoxanthomonas sp. Root65; assembly: GCF_001427635.1. NCBI lineage: Bacteria > Pseudomonadati > Pseudomonadota > Gammaproteobacteria > Lysobacterales > Lysobacteraceae > Pseudoxanthomonas > Pseudoxanthomonas sp. Root65. The sequence goes on along the minus strand of NZ_LMHA01000001.1, from coordinate 762,596 downwards.
GCGCGGCTGCGCAGCGCGTCGGCTGAGGCGGATGTCCTGCTCGCCGACGCACGCAACGCCGATCGCGTGTCGTGCGTGATCGCTGCCAGCGACTTCGCCCTCGAAACGCTGCGCAGGCAACCCGACCTGCTGGTGGCCTTGCTGCAGGACGACGGTGCTGCGCCGTGGCCGGCGCCCCCGCTGACGAGCGACAACGCCACGCAGTGGCCCGAACTGCTTCGCCGCTACCGTGCCGCCGAATCGACGCGCCTGGTGTGGCGCGATGTGCATGGCCTGGACACGGTCGATGACACCTTGGCCGGTACCACGCGCCTGGCGGAGGTCTGCCTGCAGACCGCGCTGGAAGCCCTGGAGGCCGAATTCGCACAGCGGCATGGCGTGGTCCGCGCCGCCGATGGCAGCGCGCAGCGGCTGGTGGTGTTCGGCCTGGGCAAGCTGGGCGGTGGCGAACTGAATTTCTCGTCCGACATCGACCTGGTCTATGCGTATCCGCAGGGTGGCGAATCCGACGGGGCGCGATCGCTCGCGGCCGAGGATTACTTCATGCGACTGGGCCAACGGCTGGCGAAACTGCTGGATGAACCGACCGTCGACGGCTTCTGCCATCGTGTCGACCTGCGCCTGCGCCCGTTCGGCAATGCTGGCCGCGTGGCGCTGTCGTTCGCCGGCATGGACCAGTACTTCCAGCGCGAGGGTCGCGACTGGGAACGCTATGCGTGGTTGAAGGCGCGCGCGGTGGCGGGCGACATAGAGGCCGGCGAAGGCTGGCTGGAATCGCTGCGGCCGTTCGTCTATCGCCGCTACCTGGACTACACCGCACTCGACGGCCTGCGCGAGATGAAGGCGGCCATTGCCGCCGAAGTCGCGCGGCGCGAACTGGCCGACGACATCAAGCGCGGACCGGGCGGCATCCGCGAGATCGAATTCCTGGTGCAGGCGCTGCAGCTGATCCGCGGCGGACGCGAGGCGGCCTTGCGCGAGCGCCGCCTGCGCGTGGCGCTGCCGGCACTGGTCGCTGCCCGGCAGATGTCGGCGGAGGAAGGCGATGCGCTGGCCGCTGCCTATCGCTTCCTGCGCCGGCTGGAGAATCGCCTGCAGATGCTGCGCGATGCGCAGACGCATGCGTTGCCGGAGGATCCGCTGGACCGCCATCGCATCGCCCTGGGTCTCGACTATCCGGACTGGGACGCCCTGCGCGCCGCGCTGGAGGTGCAGCGTGCGCGGGTGTCGGCCGAGTTCGCCGAACTGCTGGCACCGCGCCAGCGCGATGCCGTACCCGGCGCGCTGGCGCTGTACTGGCGTGCGCTGCCGGAGGGTGGCGAGGTGGAGACGCTGGCCGCGTCGGGTTTCCAGGAGGCGGGCGGCGCCGACGGCGCGCTGCGCGAGTTCGCGCAGTTCAGCGGCGTGCGTGCGCTGTCGGATGCGTCGCGCGCGCGGCTGGACCGCGTAGTGCCGGCGCTGCTGGAGGCCTGCGCACGTTCGTCGCAGCCGGACGCCGCACTGCGTCGCGTGCTCTCGCTGCTGCAGGCCATCCTTCGCCGCGCCAGCTATCTCGCGCTGCTGGACGAACAGCCCAGCGCGCTGGGCCGGCTGGTCGACGTGCTGGCGCGCAGCGCGCTGCTGTCCGAGCGGCTGGCGCACTACCCGTTGCTGCTGGATGAACTGCTCGACACGCGCGTATCGGGACCCATGCCGGATCGTCCCGAGTTGCGCGGCGAGTGCGAGGCCGCGCTGGTCGAGGACGATCCGGAGACCTGCCTGCGCGTGTTGAACGAGCGCCGGCTTGCGCTGAGCTTCCGCGTGGCGCTGGCCGCGCTCGATGGCCGCCAGTCGGCGCGCGACAGCGTCCGCCAGCTGGCATGGCTGGCCGACGAGGTGGTCCGGATCGTCCTGCAGGTCGCCACGCGCGATGTCGCCGCTTCGCATGGCGTCGTCGCCGCGGGACGGTTCGCGGTGATCGGCTACGGCAGCCTGGGGGGCGAAGAGCTGGGCTTCGGTTCGGACCTCGACTTGGTCTTCCTGTTCGATGCGCCTGCCGGCGCCGAGTCCGACGGCGGGCGGCCGCTGGAGGCCGGTCGCTGGTATGCGCGGCTGGCGCAGAAGATCGTCGCGCTGCTGGGCGCGGTGACCGCGGCCGGGCGGCTCTACGACGTGGACGTGCGGCTGCGCCCGGATGGCGCAAAAGGCCTGCTGGTGTCGTCGCTGGCCAGCTTCGGCGAATACCAGCGCGAACGCGCATGGACGTGGGAACACCAGGCGCTGGTACGCGCGCGCGGCGTCGCCGGCGACGACACCCTGTTGCAGGCGTTCGAGGACATCCGCAGGGCCACGCTGGCGCGGCCGCGCGAGGCGGGCGCGCTGCGCGACGACGTCAACAAGATGCGCACGCGTATGCGTACCGAGTTGGACCGCAGCGACATCGCGCGCTTCGACCTGAAGCAGGGTGCGGGCGGACTGGTCGACCTGGAGTTCCTGCTGCAGTACCTGGTGCTGCGCGACGCGGCGGCGCAACCCGCCCTGCTGTCGCCGCGCGCGACGCCCGGCCTGATCGCCGCGCTGGCGACCGAAGGCGCGTTGTCGGCGGAGCAGGCGAGTGCGCTGGAGGCCGTGCACGCGACCTTCGTCGCCGAAGGACTGGCCTGCACGCTGGACCGGCGCCCGCGGCTGGTGGTCGAGAGCGCGGCGCTGGCCACGGCGCGCGCCGTGGTGATGCGCACGACCGCCGCGCACGGACTGGCTTTCGAGGCCGTGTAGGCGCGGGCCATGCCTGCCGCCATTCGATCCTGCATCCGGAGCAACAGCATCGCGGGCATGAGGCCCGCTCCTACACGGGCGCGAGCCCCAGGCGCGATCGCACGTCCGCCGCGATGCGGGCGGTCTCGCGCAACGGTTCGCCATCTAAGGGCGGTGGTCCAGCGGCGAGATCGACGATGCGGCCGCGCTGACGCAAGGCGTCGAGGAAGCGGCGCGGGCGTCCGCTGACGCGATCCGGCTCGAACACCTGCACCGGCGCGCGCGTGCCACAGGCTTCCGACACCATGTTCACCGATTCGGGCGTGCACACGATGCGGTCGGCCCAGGCGAGCAGGCCGGCATACGGATTCACTCCATCGGCAGGGCCGCACCAGAGCACCGTGCTGGCGCGCTCCGACCATCGCGTGCGAAGCGCATCGACCACCTCGCGTGGCGTGCGGCGCGAGGTGGTGACCAGCAGGCTGCCCGCGGTCGACGCATCATCGAGAAGCACCGCCAGTCGGCCGAACGCGGCCGCGTCGAAACGGTAATGCGCGCTGTCGCCGCCGAGCAGCACCGCGGTGCGCGGCGAGGGCAGGGGTGCGAACGCGGGGAACGCGGCGCGCGCATCGGCCAGCCACGCGTCGTCGACCGGATTCAGGCTGCCGAGCAGCGTCAGCACGTTCGCACCCCGCAAGCCATCGTGTTCCGGTGCGATGACGAGGTCCCAGTGCGCCGGATCAAGGCGCGGGTCGAGGATCTGGATCGTCCGGCTGCCGCGCGTGCGCAACAGGCGTGTCGCCAGCGCGGCCTGGCGGCCGCAGCCGATCGCGACGGCGGGGGGCTGCATCTGCAGGGCATGAAATGTCGTACCGAAGGCGTGCGTCGCACCGGGTAGCATGCGCGGCGCGCTCCAGCGCCACGGTGCGCGTGGTGCCAGCACCATCGCCCGCGCCGCCACGCCGAGTGCACGCGCCAGCGACTGGGCCTGGCGTACGTTGCCGGCGTGGCCGTCGGTCAGTGTGCAGAGGTCGAGGGAATCGGCGGGGACGGGGCTGGTTTGTTCCACTGGTTAAAACAATCCGTTCCGGGTCGATTGGATGTTGCCATAGTCAGGACACTCTACACTGCCCCTCCGCGCCGCTGGCCACGCCGCTGCGGCTGTTCCCACCTTGCGACAGGTACCTCATGTCCCACGCTCTCGACGCCGCCTCGCTCGACCAGCTGTTCCGCACCGCCCGCACCTACAACGCCTTCACCGGCGAGGTCAGCGACGACACCCTGCGCCAGCTGTACGACCTGGTGAAGTTCGGTCCCACCCAGGCCAACACCACGCCGGCGCGGTTCGTGTTCGTGAAGTCGGCCGAGGCCAAGGCCAAGCTGGGTCCGGCGCTGTCCGAGGGCAACTACGAGAAGACGATGGCCGCGCCGGTCACCGTCATCATCGGCCGCGACGAGGACTTCCACGAGAAGCTGCCGTTCCTGTTCCCGCACACCGACGCCAAGGCCTGGTTCGACGGCCCGCGCGAGAACCGCAGCAAGCCGTCGTTGCGCAACATGAGCCTGCAGGCGGCGTACCTGATCATCGCCGCGCGCGCGCTGGGTCTGGATGCCGGCCCGATGACCGGCTTCGACGCCGACAAGGTCGACGAAGCCTTCTTCGCGGGCACCGCCATCAAGTCCGACATCCTGGTCAATCTGGGCTACGGCGATCCGGCCAGCATTTTCCCCCGTTCCCCGCGCCTGGGCTTCGACGAAGCCGCACGCATCCTCTGACACCCCACCACCCGGAGTTATCCCATGCGCAAGACCCTGCTCATCGCCGCCCTGTTCGCCTTCGCCGGTTCCGCGTTCGCCGCCCCGGTCACCTACAAGATCGATCCCGGCCACACCAACGTGCTGGCTAGCTGGAACCATTTCGGCTTCTCCAACCCCAGCGCCAACTTCGGCCAGGCCGATGGCACGCTGGTGTACGACGCCGAGAACGTGTCCGCCTCCAGCGTGCAGGTCACCCTGCCGCTGACCGGCCTGAGCGCGCTGGCCGACCAGTTCTACGACCACCTGACCAGCGACAAGTGGTTCGACGCCGCCAAGTACCCGGCCGCCACCTTCAAGAGCACGAAGGTGGAAGCCGCCGGCGAAGGCAAGCTGAAGGTCACCGGCGACCTGACCATCAAGGGCATCACCAAGCCGGTGGTGCTGGACGTGACCCTCAACAAGGCCGGCGAGCATCCGATGAAGAAGGTGCCGGCGATCGGTTTCGACGCCAGCGCGACCGTGAAGCGCAGCGACTTCGGCGTGGGCGCGTACGCGCCGATGGTCAGCGACGAGGTCACCCTGAAGATCACGACCGAAGCCACTGCCGACGCCAAGAAGTAATGCCCCTGCGGTCCGGCGCGCCTTCGCGCCGGACATCGACTGAGGACGCGCCGCCCCGTTCACACCGGGCGGCGTTTTTCGTTGTCCTGGCCGATTGCGTGGGCGCCCGCGGCGTCGGCTGGTAGACTGCCCGCCTTGTTCCAGACCGACCGCATCGCCATGAGCCAGACCGCCACCGCGCCCGCCAACGCCGAGAAACGCTACACCGTGTCGCGCGCGGACCTGCCGCTGAGCTGCCCGCTGCCGTCGATGGCGTTGTGGAATTCGCACCCGCGCGTCTACCTGCCCATCGAGGACGCACCCGACGGCGACGTGCAGTGCCCGTACTGCGGCGCGCACTTCGTCCTGGCCGACTGACCGGCTGATGCGGGCCCCGCGCGCGGCCCATCGCCCATGCGTCGCCTGACCGTCGTCCAGCTGCTGCCGGCGCTGGAATCCGGCGGCGTCGAACGTTCCACCTTGGAGATCGCGGACGCGCTGGTGCGTGCCGGTCATCGCGCCGTGGTCGTGTCCGCAGGTGGCCGGCTGGAACCGGCGCTGCGCGCGACCGGTGCCGAGCACGTCACTCTGGACATCGGGCGGAAGTCGCTGCTGACGCTGCGCCACGTCGGCGCATTGCGAAGCTTGTTCGCCGAGGTCGGCGCCGACCTCGTGCATGCGCGTTCGCGGCTGCCGGCCTGGCTCGGCCTGTGGGCGCTGCGTGGCCTGCCGGCCGCAGCGCGCCCCCGCTTCGTCACCACCATGCACGGGCTCAATTCGCCCAGCCGCTACAGCGCGGTGATGACGCGCGGCGAGCGCGTGATCTGCGTGTCGGACACGGTGCGTGCGTATCTGCTGCGGCACTACCCGCAGACCGATCCTTCGAGGCTGGCGGTGATTCCACGCGGCATCGATCCGGCCCAGTTCCCGCGTACCGCGCATCCCGATCGCGAGGCGCGTGCGTGGGCGGCAGCGCAGCATCCCGCACTGGCCGGTGACGGCCCGCTGTTGCTGCTCCCTGGTCGCGGCACTCGCTTGAAAGGCCATCACGATGCCATCGTGTTGCTTGGCCGCCTGTGCCGGGCGGGGATTGATGCGCGCCTCTGGATGCCGGGCGCACGCGAAGCCGGACGCGAGCAGTACATTCTCGATCTTGAAGCGGACGCTGTGCGTGCCGGGTGTGCGGAGGCGCTCGCCATCACGCCACCCACCGCGGCGATCGCACGTGCCTACGCCGCCAGCGACCTGGTGCTGCAGGTGTCGCACAAGCCGGAAGCTTTCGGTCGCACAGTGATCGAGGCCTTGTCGGTCGGTCGTCCGGTCGCCGGTTGGGCGCAGGGCGGTGTCGGCGAACTGCTGGCCGAGATGCAGCCGTGCGGCGCGGTAGCACCGTTCGATGAGGACCGTCTGTTCGCTACCGCGAAGGCGATGCTTGCCCATCCGCCGCCGCCATTGGCTACGATGGACGCCTACACCCTGCGTGCGATGCAGGACGCTACGCTCGCCCTTTACCACGATCTCGCCGATGACCGCCGATTCGCCCACGATCCCTGACACGTCCGCCCGCCGCGCGCCGCACGGCTGGCGCTGGGCGCCGGCGTGGGTGCTGACGTTCGTCGCCCTGTGGCCCGCACCGGGCTACGCCGAGGCAGTGATGGTGCTGGGCGCACTGGCGGCGATCGTGCGCCTGCTGATGGACCGCTTCCGCGACGGTGCCCGCTTGCTGAGCAGTGGCGCCTGGGCGCTGACCAGCGCGCTGTTCGCGGCCTACTGGTTGCCGCAGGCGATCTCGGCCGTGGATGCGGTCGATACGACGCGCGCGTTGCGCGAGGCGGCCGTCGACCTGCGCTATCTGCCGTTCCTGTGGCTGGTGGCGGCATCGGTAGCGAACGCGCCGGCACGACGCACCACCTTCAACGGCCTGGCCATCATCGTGGCGATCTGGACGCTGGACGCGCTGGCGCAGGTGGTCTTCGGCACCAGTCCGCTGTTCTGGGGGCTGGACCAGCTCAAGCAGGCGATCAGCGGGCGGCCGATGTGCACGGCGGAACAGATGGCCGGCATCGATCGGCTCAGCGGCTTCCTCGGTCCCTGCAATCGCAAGTTGGGCGTGGTGATGGCGAGCCTGTCGCCGTTCCTGCTGTTCGTTGCCGCCCGGCGCATGCAGGTGGCAGGCTGGTTGCTGGCGTCCGCCGCGATCGGCGTGGTGGTGCTGCTGGCTGGCGCACGCGCAGCGTGGATCACCTACGCACTGGTTCTGGTGTTCTCCGGCTGGAAGCTGCTCGGCTGGAAAAGGCTGGCGGGGGTGTTCGCTTTCGGGGCCTTGTTGCTGGCGGTGCTGACGGTCGCATCGCCGCAGGTGCGCGAGCGCATGCGGCTCACCACGCATGCGTTGACCGCCAACGAGGCGGGCGTGGACACCGCATTGTCGGGTCGGGGACAGATCTGGTCTGCGGCCGGCTGCATGATCATGCGCCATCCGGTCAACGGTGTCGGCGCACGCGGTTTCCGGGAAGCCTTCCCGGCCTGCGATGCGAGTGCCGACGGGCGACCCGCGTGGGGCGAGGGACCGGCCTTCCACGCGCACCAGATCATCCTCGAAATCCTCAGCGAAACCGGCGTCATCGGCCTGCTGCTGTGGCTGGCCGGCGCGGCGCTGGCGTGGCGCGCGTGGCGCTATGCCACGCCGCAGGCGAAGGACCGCGCGCGGCCGGCGATGCTGGCGCTGGCGGTCACGGTGTTTCCGTTGAACACGCACCTGGCCTTCTATTCCACGTTCTGGGGCGGGCTCACCCTGATGCTGGCGGCGCTGTACGCGGGCAGCCTGCTGGCACGCGATGGCGAGTGAGCGCGCGTCGGGCGTGCGTTGCGGGTTCGTAGCGCCCGCCCACCTGCTGGCGTCCGGCATCGCGCGCCTGCCGCAGGCCTGGGTGCTTGCGCTCGGACGCATCGCCACTGCCGTGCTGTGGCCGCTGTTGGGCAAGCGTCGGCGGCATGCGGCGACCAATCTGGCGCTGTGCTTTCCCGAACTGGACGAACGCGCACGCGCGCGCCTGGTGCGCGGCACCGTGTGCGCCACCGTGACCGGCGTGTTCGAACTCCTCCGCGGCTGGTACGCGCCTGCACGCGCGCTGCATGGACTGGCCGACGTGCAGGGACTGGAACACGTACGCGCCGCGCAGGCACAGGGACGCGGCATCCTGCTGTTCGGCGGCCACATCCCGCATTCGGAACTGTGCGCGCGCCTGCTGGGTGACGCCTTGGGCGAGCGCGTGACCATCGTCGCGCGTCGCAACAACAACCCCTGCATCGAGCGCCTGATGGACGAGGCGCGGCGCCGCGTGTTCGCCGACGTCATCGGCAAGAAGGACGTGCGTGGCCTGCTGCGCGTGCTGTCGCGCGGCGGCATCGTGGCGTACTCGGCCGACCAGGACTTCAACTACCAGCATGCCTTCGTGCCGTTTTTCGGCGTGCCGGCCGCCACGCTGACGGCCACGCCGGATCTCGCGCGCCGGGGCAATGCGGTGGTGTTGCCGTTCTGGTTCCATCGCGATGAGGACGGCCGCTATCAGCTGCGGGTCGAACCGACCTGGAGTGGATGGCCGAACGGCGATCCGGCACAGGATGCCGCACGTTACATGGCGGAGCTGGAAGCCGTCGTCCGCCGCCATCCCGAGCAGTACCTGTGGGTGCACCGCCGGTTCAAGACGCGGCCGCCCGGCGAGCCGGATCTCTACCGGTAGAGTTCGCCGCGCCCGTCGGGCTGGCGCTTGAAGCGCCGGTGGATCCACAGGTATTGCGTGGGCGCGTCGCGCACCATGGTCTCGATCGCGGCGATCACCCGCGCGGTGTCGGCGGTCGCATCGGAGGAGGGGAAGTCCTCGAACGCGGGCGACAACCGCAGCGTATAGCCGCCGTCGTCGCGCCGTACATGCGAGAACGCCATCACCGCCGCGCCGGAGAGCCGCGCCAGTTGGTGCGTCGAGGTCAGGCTGTAGGCGGGGTGGCCGAAGAACGGCACGAACACGCTGTCGCCACGGCGCGTGTCCTGGTCGGGCGCGAACCAAAGCAAGCCGCCCTGCTTGAGGTGCTTCAGGGCGGGGCGCAGTTCTTCGCGGGTGAACATCGCAGTGGCGTAGCGCAGCCGGCCGCGCTTGACCGCCCACTCCATCGCGCCCTGGTTGTGCGGACGGTACATGCCGGCCAGCGGTGCGTAGTCGCACATCAGGCGTGCCGAGATTTCCAGCGTGGTGAAGTGGCCCGACACCACGATCACGCCACGGCCACCCGCACGGGCGGCCGCCAGGTGTTCGAGCCCTTCCACCTGCAGGCCTTTCCGCATGGGTTCGACACTGCCCCACCAGGCGCGCGCGAACTCGAACAGGCCGATGCCCAGCTCGCCGAAACTGGCGCGTGCCAGCGCCTCCTGGCGCGACGCCTCCAGTTCCGGGAAACACAGCGCGATGTTGCGACGGGCCACGTGCCGGCGGTCGCGCAGAAGGCGGTACAGCAGCGCGCCCACGCCACGTCCGATCGGGCGCTGCAGGCGCCACGGCACGCGGGCGACCAGCCATGCCAGGCCAATGCCTAGCCATGACGGCCACTGCCGCAGGCCCATGGGCGGACGTTCGCCCGCGTCGGAGGATCGCTTCTCGGAGTCGGCCATGGCCCATTGTAACGGCGGCCCCGGGTATCCTTGTCGCCCATGTCGAACCGCACTGCCGAACGCCTGTTGCGCATCCTCTATTCGGTGGTGCTGTACCTGCTGACGCCGGTCACCGTCTACCACCTGATCTGGCGTGGTTTCCGGTATCCCGAGTATTTCCTGCGCTGGAGCGAGCGCTACGGCAGCTACGACACGCCGTCGCGTCCCGTCGACGTCTGGCTGCATGCGGTGTCGGTGGGCGAGGTCAACGCCGCCGCGCCGGTCGTCGACGCCTTGTTGAAGCGGCATCGCGGCCTGCGGCTGCTGATCACCACCATCACGCCGACCGGGTCGCAGCGCGTGCAGGCGCTGTGGGGCGAGCGCGTGCTGCATGTGTATTCGCCTTACGACCTGCCCGGTGCGGTCGCGCGCTTCCTTGCGCAGTTCCCACCGCGGCTGGCGTTGATCATGGAAACCGAGCTGTGGCCCAGTCTGCTGTTCGGCTGCCACGACCGTCGCGTGCCGGTGTACATCCTCAATGCGCGCCTGTCCGCACGCTCGCTGCGCGGCTACAGCGTGCTGCGCCCGCTGATCGCGCGCACGCTGCGCACCGTGAGCAAGGTGGCGGCGCAGTCCGGTGACGATGCGGCGCGCTTCGTGCAACTCGGTGCGCTGCCGGAACAGGTGCGTGACGTCGGCAACCTGAAGTTCGACATCCCGGTGCCGGCCAACGTGGCCGAGGTGGTCGCCGGCTTCCGCCAGCACCTGTCGACGGGGCGTCGTGTCTGGATCGCCGCCAGCACGCACGAGGAGGAGGAAGCGCCGGTGCTGGCCATTCACGCGCGCCTGCGCAAGCGCTGGCCCGACCTGCTGCTGCTGTGGGCGCCACGGCACCCCGAGCGCTTCCCCCGCGTGGCGGAATCGGCGCGCGCCGCGGGCTGGAACGTCGGCACGCGTCGCGGCGACCGCTGGCCGTCCACCGGCAACGATGTCTTCGTGCTCGACACGCTGGGCGAACTGATGGCGTTCTACGCCTGCGCGGACGTCGCCTTCGTCGGTGGCAGCCTGCAGGCGATCGGCGGCCACAACCTGCTGGAGCCGGCCGCCGTCGGCACGCCGGCCGTCAGCGGTCCGCACCTGCACAACTTCAGCGAGATTTCCCGCCGGTTGCGGGAAGCCGACGCACTGGTGATCGCAGTCGATGCCGCCGGCGTGGGCGATGCCATCGAGACCTTGCTTGCCGATGACGCGCGACGGCGCGACGTGGCCGACCGCGGGCGCACGCTGGTCGAGCACGGGCGCGGCGCACTGGCACGTACCCTGGCGATGATCGCCCCGCACCTGCCGGCACCGGTGGCATGAGCGTGGCGACGCCGCGGGCGTTGGCGGGTGTGCGCGTACTCGATCTGACCCGCGTGCTCGCCGGACCGTGGTGCACGCAGGTACTGGCCGACCTCGGCGCCGACGTCATCAAGGTGGAGCGTCCCGGCAGCGGCGACGACACGCGTGGCTGGGGTCCTCCGTTCCTGCGCGACGCCGACGGCAACGACACGGCGGAGTCCGCGTACTACCTGTGCGCCAACCGCAACAAGCGCTCGCTGACCGTCGATATCGCCACCGAGGAAGGGCAGGCCGTCATCCGTCGGCTGGTGATGCAGAGCGACGTACTGGTGGAGAACTTCAAGGTCGGCGACATGGCGCGCTACGGGCTGGATGCCGCGACGCTGCGTGGCCTCCATCCGAGGCTGGTGTACTGCTCGATCACCGGCTTCGGCCAGGACGGCCCGTATGCACAGCGTGCCGGTTACGACGTCGCGATCCAGGGCCTCGGCGGCCTGATGAGCATCACCGGCGCCGCCGACGGCGAGCCGCAGAAAGTGGGCGTGGCCGTCACCGACCTGTTCACCGGTATGTATGCCACTGTCGCCATCCTCGCTGCCCTGCGCCACCGCGATGCAACCGGCGAAGGCCAGGTGATCGACATGGCGCTGCTGGATGCGCAGGTCGCGATGCTCGCCAACCTGGGCAGCCATTACCTGGTCGGCGGTGACGTACCGCCGCGGCAAGGCAACGCGCATGCCAACATCGTGCCGTACCAGGTCTTCGCCGTGGCCGACGGGCATATCGTCGTCGCGGTCGGCAACGACCGGCAGTTCGCGCGGTTGTGCGAACTAATGGATGTATCCGCGCTGGCGGATGATGCGCGCTTCACGACCAATGCCGGGCGTGTGCGCCATCGCGACGTGCTTGTACCGCCGTTGCAGGCCGCGTTGCTGTCGCGGGGACGGCACGCGTGGCTGTCGATGTTCGAGGCGGCCGGCATTCCCTGCGGACCGGTCAACGACCTCGCCGACGTGTTCGCCGATCCGCAGGTGCAGGCGCGGGGCATGGTGGCCGGGTTACCGCATCCGCTGGCCGACGCGTTGCCGCTGGTGAACAGTCCGATCCGGCTGTCGGCGACCCCGGTCGTGCACCGGCATGCACCACCGTTGCTCGGGCAGCACACCGATGACGTGCTGCGCGAAGCGGGCTATGACGACGACGGGATTGCCGCGTTGCGCAAGCGCGGTGTGGTCTGACCCGCAAGGAGGTTGTGGGAGCGACGTGAGTCGCGAGCTCTTGGGTTGTCATTGCGCAAAAGCGTCGCGACTCACGTCGCTCCCACAACAGTCCCACAATCATCCAAAAGCCGGAAACGACAACGGCGGGCCGAAGCCCGCCGTCGTGATCGCCAATGCGGCGAAGGCTTACTGCGAAAGCGGCTGCGACGACAGCCGCGATTCGGCATCGGCGGTCAACAGGCGGTTGACGTCCTGCACATCGGCGCCGTCCAGCGTACCGGCGGCCTGTTCCAGCAGCAGGCGGTTCTGCAGGAAGTTGTAGCGGGCCTGCGCGTACTCGACCTGCGCCTGGAACAGCGTGCGCTGGTTCTGCAGCACGTCCAGCACGGTACGGGTACCGACTTCCAGGCCGACCTGCGAGGCGTCCAGAGCGCTCTGCGCGGAGAACACCGCCAGGCGGCGGGCTTCCACTTCGGTCACGCCGGCGACCAGCGCCTGGTAGGCGTTGCTGGTGTTGCGGATCAGCGCGCGGCGCGTCTGCTCCATGCCGTCGGCCGCGCGGTCGCGCTGGGCCAGCGCCTGGCGCACGCCGGACTGGGTGGCGCCACCGGAGAAGATCGGCACCGTCAGCGTCACGCCCCAGTTGTAGCCTTCGCCATCGCGCGACAGCGTGCCGGGCACGCTGTCCCAGTCGGTGCCGTTCGAGTAGCCGCCACGGAAGTTCAGCGTGGGGTAGTGCCCCGCACGCGCGCTGGACACGCCATGCTGCGCGGACTCCAGCACATACTCCGCCGACTTCAGGTCCGGGTTCTGCTCGAGGGCACGGTCCACCCACGCCTGTGCGTTCTGTTCCGGCGGAAGTTCCGGACGGAAGTCATCCGGCAGGCCCTTCAGGCCGCTGATCGGCTGGCCGGTGATCTCGGCGAGGGCGCGGTAGCTGTCGTCCAGTGCGTTGCGCGCCAGGATGGTGTTGGCGCGCGCGCTGTCGTACTGCGCGCGGGCTTCGTGCACGTCGGTGATCGGCGCCAGGCCCACATCGAGGCGCTTCTGCGCGTAGTCGAACTGCTTCTTCGACGCGGCCTCGTTGGTCTCGGCGGCGGCCAGCGACTCGATGCCGATCAGCACGTTGAAGTAGGCGGCCGAGGTGCGGGTGATCAGCGTGTTGTTGGCCGAGGCCAGGTCGTAGTCGGCGGCCTGGCTGATGGCGCGCTGCCCGCGCAGGTTGGCGATGCGGCTCCAGTCGAAGATCGTCTGGCTGACCGATGCACCGTAGGTGCGGCTCTTGCCGTCACCGGTGGGATCGCCCGGGCGGCTGCTGTGGGTGAGTTCGTAGCCGGCGCTGCCGCTGATCTGCGGCAGCAGCACGGCACGTGCCTGTACCGCGCCTTCCTTGTCGATCAGGCGGGTGGATTCCGCGATGGACAACTGAGGATCGCCGGTGCGCGCCAGCTCATAGGTCTGCATCAGGTCGGTGGCGCCGGCCGCGGACGGCAGGGCCAGGGCGAGCGCGAGTACGAGGGGGCGACGGCTCATGCGGGGTTCCTTGTTTAATCTTCAGAAGACGAACTGGGGCGCCGGTGCGGCGCCGACCAGATAGGGGAGGTCGGTTTCGAACAACGATTCGATGCGGGCGCCGTTGACATCGTCGATGTGCAGCACGCCTTCCATCACCGGCGAGGCGCCGCGCACGACGAACAGGCGGCCGCCCGGGCGCAGCCACTGCAGGAAGCGCGCCGGCACGGTGGCGACGGCACCGGTCACGCAGATCACGTCGAAGCGGCGGTCGCTGTCCCATGCCAGCGCATCGACGGCTTCGATGCGCACGTTGCTGCCCAGGCCGGTGGCGTCCAGGCGCGCACGCGCGGCATCGGCCAGGTCGGGATGGATCTCGAGGCTGACCACCTCGCGCGCCAGGTGCGCCAAGCAGGCGGTCAGGTAGCCGCTGCCGGTGCCGATTTCCAGCACGTCTTCGTTGGCCTGCGGCTTGAGTGCCTGCAGGGTGCGGCCCTCGATCACGGGCTTGGCCATGAATTCGCCATGGCCCAGCGGCAGTGCCAGGTCCGCGTAGGCCAGCGCACGGTGCGCGTCGGCCACGAAGGCCTCGCGCGGCAACGCGGCCAGCGTGTCCAGCACGCGCGCATCCAGCACGTCCCAGGGACGTACCTGCTGCTCGACCATGTTTTCGCGGGCCTGGGAGTAATCGATCGTCATGGGGGTGGTCATCCGACGCGGAGGGCTGGGCCGGGCATTTTAGCGGTCTGGCCCCGTCCGCGCTGGGCAAGGATCGCGGCACGCGCGCCGATGGGCGCAGTGCCGGAAGTCACCGCAACCTCCGTCGCCCGGGGGTGCGCTTCAGTTTCAGCGGCGGCCATAAGCCCTCAGGAACATGTCCACCGTGGCCTCGACATGCTGGCGGGCATCCATCGGTCCTGGCCGGCTGCACAGGCCGCAGGTCATGCGCGCATGCACTTCGCCCTTGATCAGGGTGAAGAACTGCACGGAGGCCGTCGCCACGTCGGGGATGTCCAGCTCGCCCTTGGCCACCAGCGCCTGCAGCATCGCGGCGAAGGCGTCGTGCGTGCGCTGCGGGCCGGCTTCCCAGAAGGTCTGCTTGAGTTTGTCGTCGATGTTGCCGGGAACCATCATCATGCGGTGCGTGCTGATGGCCTCTTCGCTGGTGACCAGCGCGAAGAAGGCCTGCGCGATGGCCTTGAGCTGGTCGCGCAGGCTGCCGGTCAGTTCGAGCTCGAACAGCGTGTCCGGCAGCATTTCCTCGCACTTGGCCTTCACGGCCGCGGCGAACAGCGCGTCCTTGTCGCCGAAGTGGCTGTACACCGTCAGCTTGGAAACGCCCGCCTCGGCGGCGATCTGGTCCATGCTGACGCCATTGAACCCCTCGCGCGCGAACAACTGCTTGGCGGCTTCGAGGATGGCGGCGCGCTTGCCCAAGTCCTTGGGGCGCCCGGGGCCGCTGGTGGCGGGCTTGGCGGGGGGCTTGGAGCGGTTGGCGGACGTACGTGGACTGGCCATTTCGCAATACTAGACTACTCGGTTCGATATTTATACTATACCGCCAAGTCCAATAATTGAAATCGCAACGGAGCGGTCATGCGCCAGACGCACTGGAACGGAGTGTTCGGGATCCTGCTGATGGGATTGGCCGCCTGCAGTGCGGAGCAGCCTGCGGAAACGCCACGTCCCGCGCTGGTGGTGCAGCCCGGCGGTGGTGCCGAGGCGGCGTTGTCGGCGTACGCCGGTGAAGTGCGGGCCCGCGAGGAAAGTCCGCTGGCGTTCCGCGTCGGCGGCAATCTGGTCCGGCGCAATGTCGATGCCGGTGCGCGCGTGCAGAAGGGCGAAGTGCTGGCGCTGCTGGATGCCGGCGATTTCGCGCTGCAGGCGCAAGCCGCGCAGGCGCAACTGGCGTCCGCCGAGGCCGACCTGGTCCGCGCGCGCGGCGACCGCGACCGCTACGCCCAGCTGGTCGGCGACCAGCTGATCAGCCAGTCCGCGTACGACGCGCAGGTGGCCGCGTACAAGGCGGCCGAAGGCCAGGCGCGTGCGGCACGCGCGCAGATGGACGTGATGCGCAACCAGGAAGGCTATTCGCAGCTGCGAGCGCCGCGTGATGGCGTGATCGCCAGCCGCCAGGCCGAAGCCGGGCAGGTCGTGGCCGCCGGCCAGACCGTCTTCACCCTGGCGGCCGACGGGGGCCGCGAGGTCGCCATCGGCCTGCCGGAAAACCGCATCCGCCAGTTCAGCGTGGGCCAGCCGGTGATGGTCGAGTTGTGGAATGCGCCGGGTCAGCGCCTGCCCGGTGCCATCCGCGAGATCGCACCCGCCGCGGATGCGCAGACCCGCACCTACGCGGCGCGCGTCAGTCTGGTCGGCGATGCACAGCAGCAGGTCGAGCTGGGTCAGAGTGCGCGCGTCTACGTGCAGGAAAACGGTACGCAGGCGGCATTGAAGCTGCCGCTGTCGGCCATCCAGCGGGGCGGCGATGGCAAGACCACGGTCTGGGTCGTCGATCCGGCGAGCGGCAAGGTGCGCGCGCAGCCGGTACGGCTCGGCGCCTATGGCGATGCCTCGGTGCCGGTGCTGGGCGGCGTGAAGGCCGGCGACTGGGTGGTAGGCGCCGGTGGGCATCTGTTGCGTGAAGGCCAGATCGTCACGCCGGTCGATCGCAGCAACCGGCCGCTGAAACTCGCGGCGGGTGGCGGCACGGCCGCCATCGCCACGCGCCAGGAGTAAGGGCATGCGCCGGTTCAACCTGTCCGAGTGGGCACTGACCAACCGCAGCCTGGTGCTGTTCGCGATGATCCTGCTGGGCCTGGTCGGTGCGTGGTCGTACCAGCACCTGGGCCAGTCCGAGGATCCGCCGTTCACCTTCAAGGCGATGGTGGTGCGCACGGTGTGGCCGGGCGCGACCGCCGAGGAAGTCTCCCAGCAGGTCACCGAGCGCATCGAGAAGGCGCTGATGACCACCGGCAACTACGAATACATCCGCTCGTACTCGCGGCCGGGCGAGTCGCAGGTGATCTTCGCCGCGCGCGACAGTCTGAAGTCGCGCGACATGCCCGAGCTCTGGTACCAGGTGCGCAAGAAGGTCGGCGACATCCGGGCGACGTTGCCGGCGGGCGTGGTGGGTCCGTTCTTCAACGACGAGTTCGGCGACACCTTCGGCAACATCTATGCGCTGACCGGCGAAGGATTCGACTACGCGGTGATGAAGGACTACGCCGACCGCATCCAGCTGGAACTGCAGCGGGTGGACGACGTCGGCAAGGTGGAACTGGTCGGCCTGCAGGACGAGAAGATTTGGATCGAGCTGTCCAACACCAAGCTGGCCACGCTGGGCATTCCGCTCAACGCCGTGCAGCAGGCGCTGGAGGAACAGAATGCGGTGACGCCGGCCGGCTTCTTCGAGACGCCGACCGACCGCGTGCAGTTGCGGCTCAGCGGCGAGTTCACCTCGGTCGACGAGATCCGCGAGTTCCCGATCCGGGCCGGCGGCCGCACGGTCAAGCTGGGCGACATCGCCGAGATCACGCGGGGCTTCGCCGACCCGGCTGCGCCGCGCATGCGTTTCATGGGCCAGCCCGGCATCGGCATTGCGGTGGCGATGAAGGACGGCGGCGACATCCTCAAGCTCGGCGAGACGCTGGAGACCGAGTTCCAGCGCCTGCAGAAGACGCTGCCGCTGGGCATGGAGCTGCGCAAGGTGTCCGACCAGCCGGCGGCGGTGGAGGAATCGGTGGGCGAGTTCGTCCGCGTGCTTGCCGAGGCGGTGATCATCGTGTTGCTGGTCAGCTTCTTCTCGCTGGGCATGCGCACCGGCCTGGTGGTGGCGGTATCGATCCCGCTGGTACTGGCGATGACCTTCGCGGTGATGCACTACTTCGGCATCGGCCTGCACAAGATCTCGCTGGGCGCGCTGGTGCTGGCGCTGGGCCTGCTGGTCGACGACGCGATCATCGCGGTGGAGATGATGGCCATCAAGATGGAACAGGGCTTCGACCGGCTGAAGGCCGCCAGCTTCGCCTACGAATCCACGGCATTCCCCATGCTCACCGGCACGCTGGTGACGGCGGCCGGCTTCCTGCCGATCGCCACGGCCGCGTCCAGCACCGGCGAATACACGCGCTCGCTGTTCCAGGTGGTGACCATCGCGCTGGTGGTGTCGTGGGTGGCGGCGGTGCTGTTCATCCCATACCTCGGCGACAAGATGCTGCCCGACCTGGGCAACCCGCAGCCGCCGAAGCCCGGCTCGCTGGCCGCGCGCTGGCAGGCGTTCCGCGCAGGCCTGGCCGACCGCTGGCCGCAGTACGCCGGCATGCTGGCGCCGAAGCCCCACGACGCGCACGACCACAACCCGTACCACACGCCGTTCTACCAGCGCTTCCGCGGCTGGCTGGCGTTCTGCCTGCGTCGCCGCTGGCTGGTGATCGGCGTGACCGCGGCCGCCTTCGTCGCCTCGATCGCATTGTTCCGGTTCGTGCCGCAGCAGTTCTTCCCGGACTCCGTGCGTCCGGAGCTGATGGTGGACCTGGAACTGGCCGAAGGCAGTTCGCTGAAGTCCACGGATGCGCAGGCACGCAAGCTGGAGGCGCTGCTGGCCAAGCGCGACGGCATCCTCAACTACGTGGCCTACATCGGCACGGGCTCGCCGCGCTTCTACCTGCCGCTGGACCAGCAGCTGCCGCAGGCGCACTTCTCGCAGTTCGTGGTGCTGACGCAGGACACCCAGGCGCGTGAATCCACCCGGCGCTGGCTGATCGACGAAGTGGCGCCGCAGTTCCCCGAACTGCAGTTCCGCGTGACGCGCCTGGAGAACGGTCCGCCGGTCGGCTATCCGATCCAGTTCCGCGTGTCCGGCGAGCATATCGATCGCGTGCAGGCGATCGCGCGGCAGATGGCGGAGAAGGTGCGCGCCAGTCCGCATGTCACCAACGTCAACCTGGACTGGAGCGAGCCGAGCAAGATCGTGCGGCTGCAGATCGACCAGGACCGCGCGCGCGCGCTCGGCGTCAGCACGGCGCAGGTATCGCACTTCCTGTCCGGGTCGCTGTCGGGCCTGAGCGTCAGTACCTACCGCGAGGGCAACGAACTGGTGGAGATCCTGCTGCGCGGGCCGGAAGAGGAGCGCACGCGGCTGGACCTGTTGGGCAGCCTGGCGGTGCCGACCAGCAGCGGCGGCAGCGTGCCGCTGTCGCAGATCGCCAACCTCGAGTACGCCTTCGAGGACGGCATCATCTGGCATCGCGACCGCCTGCCCACGGTGACGGTGCGCGCCGACCTGGCCAGCGACGACGTGACGGCGCCGACCGTGGTGGCGCAGATTTCGCCCACGCTGGACGAGATCCGTTCCACGCTGCCGCAAGGCTATCTGCTGGAAACCGGGGGCACGGTGGAGGACTCGGCCCGCGGGCAGAAATCGATCGCCGCCGGCATGCCGCTGTTCCTGCTGGCGGTGACCACGCTGCTGATGCTGCAGCTGCGCAGCTTCTCGCGGATGGCGCTGGTGCTGCTGACCGCGCCGCTCGGACTGATCGGCGTGACCCTGGCGCTGCTGGTGTTCCGGGTGCCGTTCGGCTTCGTCGCCATGCTCGGCACCATCGCGCTGGCCGGCATGATCATGCGCAACTCGGTGATCCTGGTGGACCAGATCGACCAGGACATCCAGGCCGGCCACGATCGCTGGCACGCGATCATCGACGCCACCGTGCGCCGCTTCAGGCCGATCGTGCTGACCGCGCTGGCGGCGGTGCTGGCGATGATCCCGCTGTCGCGCAGCGCCTTCTTCGGCCCGATGGCGGTCGCCATCATGGGCGGCCTGACGGTGGCCACGGTGCTGACCCTGTTCTTCCTCCCGGCGCTTTATGCGGCGTGGTTCAAGGTTCGGCCGGAAGAATCCGCCACGCGCTGACGCCGGGGGGGTTCAAGAACCCCCCCGCCACAGCCGATACTGGAAAGGTCGAAGCCCCCGGACCCCGTGCCCGCCGTGCGCTGCCTGTTCCTCACCGGCCTGAGTCTGCTGGTCCTGCTCGTCGGCGCGCCCGCGTGGGCGCTCGACCCTGCGCGCAAGGTCGACGAGTACACGATCTCGCGCTGGACCATGGAAGACGGGCTGTCGCACAACCTGGTGCATGCCATCCAGCAGGATGCCGACGGCTATCTGTGGACGGGCACGTGGGAAGGCGCGGCGCGCTTCGATGGTCGCCGCTTCACCGCTTACGACGCCGGTACCGTGCCGGGGCTGGAGATCGAAGGCGTGCGCGCCATCGCGCCGCGCCCGCAGGGCGGGATGGCGCTGAGCCTGGGGCGCGTCGGCCCGGGCGTGGTGCGCTTCCACCAGGGCCACTGGCAACGTCTGCCGGGGAAAGCGGGCACGCTGCCCGATGTATCGGTGCTGCGCTTCGGTCCCGACGGCGTGCTGTGGATCGGCACCGACCATGCGCTGTTCCGGCGGGAGCCCTCGGGCCAGCTGCAGGAAATCGAGAGTGCCCATGCGCGCCTGGCCAACGAGCGCGTGCTGGCGATCCTGCCGCTGCCGGACGGGCGGGCGCTCGTGGGCAACCGGCATGGCCTGTTCCGGATCGACCGCGGGCGGGCTACCGAATGGGGGCGCGAGGTGGGGCTGCCGGAGACGTCGGTGCTGGCGGTCCAGCCCTCGCGCTGGGGAGGGCTGCTGGTGGGCGGCAGCGCCGGCGTGTGGCGGCTGGAACATGGCCGGGCGCAGCAGATCACCGGCGACCGCGTCGAGGCCATGCTGGAAGACCGCAACGGCAATCTCTGGGTCTCCACGCTCGATGGCCTGCGCCGCTACACCCAGGGGCGCTACGAGACGCTGGGCGAACGCGACGGCCTGATGGGGCGCCTGGCGCCGGCCTTGTTCGAGGACCGCGACGGCCTGCTGTGGGTCGGCACCACCAATGGTCTGTACCGCATCTCCGACGGGCCGGTGTTCGGGTTGGGACGCAGCAACGGGCTGCGCGACATCTATGTGCGCGCGATCATCGAGCGGCCGGGGCAGGGCGTATGGATCGGCCACCCGATGGGCGTGGACGCCTGGCAGGCCGGCCAGAGCCGTGCGGTGCCGCTGGCGTTCGATGGCAAGTCCGACCCCTCCGTCCTCTCGCTGGCCAACGCGCGCGACGGCGGCCTGTGGATCGGCACCTACGACCAGGGCGTCATCCGCCTGCCTGCGGCGGGCGCCGAACAACAGGCGAAGCCCTGGCGCCTGGACGAGTCCGGCGGCCTGCCCTCCAACCATGTGCGCGCGCTGCTGGAACGCGCCGACGGATCGCTGTGGATCGGCAGCAACGAAGGCGTGACCGTCTATCGCGATGGCCGCATCACCCGCCACTACGACGCCGACGACGGCCTGCCGGATGGCAACGTCTACGTGCTGTACGAAACCGCGCAGGGCGTGCTGTGGATCGGCACGAGCAACGGCATGGCGATGATGCGGCGCGACGGCACGGTGCGCCGATGGACGCCGATGTCCGATTTCCCGGCCGTGGCGGCCTTCGACTTCCTGGCCGACGCGGACGGCAGCCTGTGGATCGCCTCCGACCGTGGCCTGCTGCATTGGCGCGACGGCGCGTTCGTGCAGTTCGATCATCGCCAGGGCCTGCCGAACAACCGCCTGTTCCGGTTGCTGGAAGACGACAACGGCGACTTCTGGGTGTCGAGCAACCGCGGGGTGTTCCGCATCTCGCGGCCGGCACTGACGGCGGTGGAGAACCGCCACCTGAAGCGGCTGCCGGTGGAGGCCTTCACCCACGCCGACGGACTGCCCAGCAGCCAGGCCAATGGCGCTTCCGCGCCGGCGGGCTGGCCGATGCGCGACGGCAAGCTGTGGTTCGCCACGGCGAACGGGGTGGGCGTGATCGACCCCGACGATGCGCGCCTGCAGCGCACGCAGGGCGTGACGCTGGTGATCGAATCGGTGGAGGCCGACGGCCGCGTGCTGCCGCTGCAGGCGCGCTACGCCCTGGCAGCGGACCTGCGCCGCGTCGTCATCCGCTTTACCGGCCTGAACCAGCGGGCACCCGAACGCCTGCGCTATCGCTACCGGATGGTCGGCTTCGATCGCGACTGGGTCGAGACCGACAACGGCATCGCGCACGATGCGGTGTACACCAACCTGCCGTCCGGGAAACTCCGCTTCGAAGTGCAGGTGATGAACGCGCCCGCAGACTGGAGCAAGACCGAAGGCCGGGTGATGCGTTCGGTGGACCTGGACAAGGCCGCGCCCTGGTGGCTAAGGGCGTGGGCGATGATGGCCTACCTCGTGCTGCTGGGCCTGCTGGGCTGGGGCGTGCTGCTGCTGGCGATGCGTCGCCACCGCCATCGCCAGCACCGGCTGCAGGCGCTGGTGGACGCGCGGACATCGGAGTTGAGCGACAAGAACGCGCAGCTCGAACAGGCAGGCGAGGCGAATGCGCAGCTGCTGGAACAGCTGGCCTACCAGGCACGCCACGATCCGCTGACGCGACTGGCCAACCGCCGTGCCGGCGACGCGTTCCTGGCCGAGGCGCTGGACACCAGCCGCCGCGAAGGTCGCCCGCTCTGCGTCGCATTGCTGGACATCGACCACTTCAAGGCGATCAACGACCGCTACGGGCACGCCTTCGGCGACGACGTGCTATCGCAGGTCGCGGCGCTGGCCGAACAGGGGATCGGCCACCACGAAGGTGTGCTGATCGCGCGCTGGGGCGGCGAGGAATTCCTGGTCTGCCAGCAGTTGCCGTGGTCGATCGCGCGCGCGCGCCTGGAGGCGCTGCGCGAAGGCATTGCCCAGGCCAGCATCGACGCGCCCGACGGCGGCCGCCTGCGCTGCACGATCAGTATCGGCGTGGCGGAACTCGAAGCCGGCCAGGATCTGCGCGACCTGCTGCGTGTCGCCGACGAGCGCCTCTACCGCGCCAAGCAGCAGGGACGCAATCGTCTGGTTGCGGGTTGATCGGTGGGGCGTCCCGGGTCGCGGTCGTCAGCGGCCGACGAAGCGCAGCCCGCCCGCTTCGCCTTCACCAACGGTTTCCGGATCGGTCACCAGCGCATTCTCGAAACCGCCGCCACTGCCGTTGTAGAGCAGGTAGACTGGCTTCTCGTTGCGCAGCAGGTCGATCGCGTTCTGGAAATCGTCCAAGTGGTAGTTCAACTGCGGCTGGGTGCCATTGAGGCCGTCGGCAGGCAAGGCCGCGCCGTTGGCATGGAACACCAGCTGGCCGACGTAGGCGCCGCCGGCCATCAGGCCGATGCGGCGGCGGAACGTGTTGGCGGAATAGATGACGTGGTACTTCTCGATCTGCGTCGTGGGCATCGTGCCTGTCCTGTGCGTGCATCCCCTGCGTATCCGTCAACGCAGGGGATGCCGCGATCAGGTCACGCGCGTCAGTCGCGCAGTTCCGCCACGTAGCACTGCGCCTGCATCTGCTCCAGCACGGCCTGCGTCGCCACCTGGGTGGACACCCCGCGGCCGCCGGTGGCCAGGTCGTTGGTGAAGACCTGCGCATTGAGCGCACCATCGACCGCACGTTCGATGCAGTCGGCTTCCTCGTGCAGGCCCAGCGAATGGCGCAGCAGCAGCGCGCAGCTGAGGATGGTGGCGTAGGGATTGGCGATGCCCTTGCCGGCGATGTCGGGGGCCGAGCCGTGGATCGGCTCGTACAGGCCGACCTTGCCGTCGCCCAGCGAGGCCGAGGGCAGCAGGCCGAGCGAGCCGGCCAGCATCGAGGCCTCGTCGGTCAGGATGTCGCCGAACATGTTCTCGGTGACGATCACGTCGTACTCGCGCGGCTTGGCCAGCAGGTGCATCGCCATTGAATCGACCAGCTGGTGTTCCAGCTTCACGTCCGGAAACTCCTCCTGGCCGATCCGCGTGGCCACGTCGCGCCACAGGCGCGAGGTTTCCAGCACGTTCGCCTTGTCCACCGACACCAGGTAACCGCGGCGCTGGCGCGCCAGCCTGAAGGCGCTGCGCACCACGCGCTCGATCTCGGTGACCGAGTAGCTGCACAGGTCGCTGGCCCCGCGCGCGTCGCGCGTCTTCTCGCCGAAATAAATGCCGCCGGTCAGTTCGCGCACCACCACGATGTCCACACCGGTCAGCAGGTGCGGCTTGATCGGCGAGGCGTTCAGCGCGGCCGGGTGCGGCCGCACCGGGCGCAGGTTGGCGAACAGGCCCAGGCCCTTGCGCAGTGCCAGCAGGCCCTGCTCGGGGCGGACCTTCGCATTGGGGTCGGACCACTTCGGCCCGCCGACGGCGCCCAGCAGCACCGCGTTCGCCTGCTGGCAGCCGTGCAGCGTCGCCTGCGGCAGCGGCTCGCCGTGCCTGTCGATGGCGATGCCGCCGATGTCGTACTCGTGGAAGTCGAAGGTGTGGCCGTGTCGGCGCGCCAGCGCGCGCAGTACGGTGACGGCGGCGGCGGTGACTTCCGGGCCGATCCCGTCACCGGGCAGGAGGGCGATGTCAGCGTGCATGGCGGGTGGCCTCGTAGTGTTCGATGTCGGGGTGACGGGCCAGCAGGTAGCCCAGTTCGTCGACGCCCTGCAGCAGGCAGGTCTGCGCGAAGGCGTCGAGCGGGAAGGAGAAAATGTCGCCGCCGGGCGTGCGCAGTTCCTTCGCGGCGATATCAACGACCAGTTCATCATCCGGCCGCTGCATCAGCGCCTGCACGGTGGCTTCCGGCAACACCACCGGCACCAGCCCGTTCTTCAGGCTGTTGTTGCGGAAGATGTCGGCGATCTCGCTGCTGACGATGGCGCGCAGGCCCAGATCGGTCAGCGCCCACGGTGCGTGCTCGCGCGAGGAACCGCAGCCGAAGTTGCGACCGGCCAGCAGGATCTGCCGGCCGCTGTTCTGCGGCTGGTTGAAGGCGAACGCGGGGTTCGGCGACCCGTCAGCCTGCCAGCGCCAGTCGTTGAAGGCGTGCTTGCCCAGGCCGGCGCGTTCGGTCGTCGACAGGAAGCGCGCCGGGATGATCTGGTCGGTGTCGATGTTGGTCTGCGCCAGTACCACGCTCTTCGAGCGTATTTCGTTGAAACCGGCCATCACGCGACCTCCTTCTGCGTGGCGAAGAGATCGCGCGGATCGCTGACGCGTCCGTTGACCGCCGCCCACGCCGCCGTCAGCGGCGAAGCGAGCAGCGTGCGCGCACCGGGACCCTGACGCCCTTCAAAGTTGCGGTTGCTGGTGCTGACGGCCAACTGGCCGGGTGCCACCAGGTCGCCGTTCATCGCGATGCACATCGAGCAGCCGGGCTCGCGCCATTCGGCGCCCGCGTCGCGCACGATCCGGTCGATGCCCTCGGCTTCCGCCTCGCGCTTGACGATCTCCGAACCGGGCACCACCAGCATGCGCACGCCGGCGGCGACCTGGCGGCCACGCAGCACCTGCGCCACTTCGCGCATGTCGCGCAGGCGGCCGTTGGTGCAGGACCCGACGAACACCACGTCCACCGGTGTGCCTTCCAGGCGTTGGCCGGCGCTCAGGTGCATGTAATCCAGGCCTTTCTGCGCCGCTGCGTCGGCGGGCGCGGGAATCAGGGCATCCACCGCGATCGCGGTACCGGGATGCGTGCCCCAGGTCAGGGTCGGGCGGATGTCCGCCGCGTCGATGCGCACCTCGGCATCGAACGTGGCGCCTTCGTCGCTGCGCAGCGTCGTCCAGTAGGCGACGGCGCTGTCGAACGCCTCGTCCTTCGGGCCGCGTGGCGTCTTCGCCACCCAGTCGAACGTGGTCCGGTCCGGCGCCACCATGCCGGCACGCGCGCCGGCCTCGATCGACATGTTGCACAGGGTCATGCGCTGCTCCATGTCCAACGCCTCGATGGCGCTGCCGCGGAACTCGATGACATGGCCGGTGCCGCCATTGACGCCGATCACGCCGATCACGTGCAGCACGATGTCCTTGGCGCCCACGCCCGGTGCCAGCGCGCCGTCGACGGTGATGGCCATGGTCTTCGGCTTGCGCTGCAGCAGGCATTGCGTGGCCAGCACGTGGCCGACTTCGCTGGTGCCGATGCCGAACGCCAGCGCGCCGAACGCGCCGTGTGTGCTGGTGTGGCTGTCGCCGCAGACGATGGTCATGCCCGGCAGGGTGAAACCCTGCTCAGGTGCAATGACGTGGACGATGCCGCGGTTCGGCGAGGCCATGTCGAACAGCTCGATGCCGTGCTCGGCGCAGTTGCGCGCCAGCGTGTCGACCTGCGTCTCGGCGGCCTGCGTGTAATAGGGCAACCTGCCGTCCGGCCCGGCGGGCAGGGTCGGCGTGGAATGGTCCATCGTCGCCTTGGTGCGGTCCGGCCGTCGCGGCGACAGGCCGCGCGACGCCAGCTCGGTGAACGCCTGCGGCGAGGTGACCTCGTGGATCAGGTGCAGGTCGATGTACAGCACGGCGGGCGCCGCATCGGTCTCGGGGACGACGACGTGGGCGTCCCACAGTTTGTCGAACAGGGTGCGTGGTGCGGTCATGCGGGGGTTCCGATGGTGCGTTGGAAAAGAGAAGTGAGTGGAGAGGAGTGAGGAGTGAGCGAGGGCAGTGCTTTTACTCGCTCCTTGCTGCTCTCCGCTCACTCCTGCCGTTCAAGCGGCGGCGACTTCCTGCTGCTCGACGCGCCGCTGCCGCAGCAGCCGGTTCGCCACGTCCAGCCAGGCCAGCGCGCTGGCCTCGATGATGTCCTTGCTGGTGCCGGTGCCTTCGTGGTCTTCGCCGTCGCAGCGCACCGACAGGCTGGCTTCGCCGCGTGCATCGGCGCCGATGCCGACGCTGTGCACCTGATAGCTCTCCAGTTGCAGCTGCACGCCGGTGGCGGCAGCCAGCGCGCTGAACAGCGCATCGACCGGGCCATTGCCCTGCGCGGTTTCCGAGATGCGGTTGCCGTCCGGGTCGGACAGTTCGACCAGCGCGTTGGCGCGGCTGCCCACATCGCTGATGGTCATCGATGACAGCCGGTAGCCGTCGCTGACCGCGGCGTCCTGCATCAGCGCCTGCAGGTCGGCATCGCCGACCACGCGCTGCTTCTCGCACAGCGCCTTGAACTGCTCGAACACCAGCTTCAGCTCGTCCTCTTCCAGCCAATAGCCGAGCGCGCGCAGGCGCTGTTCGACGGCGGCGCGACCGCTATGGCGGCCCAGCACCATCTGCGACGACGGCCAGCCCACGTCCTGCGGCTGCATGATCTCGTAGGTGCCGCGGTGGCGCAGCATGCCGTGCTGGTGGATGCCGGATTCGTGCGCGAACGCATTGGCGCCGACGATCGCCTTGTTGCGCTGCACCGGCATGCCGACCAGCCGCGACAGCAGCTGCGAGGTTGGCACGATGCGCTGCGTGTCGATGCGCGTGTCCAGGTTGTAGAAGGCATTGCGCACCTTCAGCGCCATCACCAGTTCCTCGATGGCGCAGTTGCCGGCGCGCTCGCCGATGCCGTTGATCGAGCCTTCCACCTGCCGCGCGCCACCCTCGATGGCGGCCAGCGAGTTGGCCACGGCCAGGCCGAGGTCGTTGTGGCAGTGCGCGCTGAAGACCACGTTGTCGGCCCCCGGTACGGTGGCGATGGCGCGCTCGAACATGCCGCGGATCTCCTCCGGCGTGGTGAAGCCCACGGTATCCGGCAGGTTGATGGTGGTGGCGCCGGCGGCGATGGCGGCGGCGATGGCCTGGTGCAGGAAATCTTCTTCGGTGCGGGTCGCATCCTCGGCCGAAAACTCGATCTCGTCCACATGCCCGCGTGCCAGCCGCACGTGCGTGTCGATGGATTGCAGCACCTGCTCGCGGCTCATGCGCAGCTTGTGCTCGCGGTGCAGCGGGCTGGTCGACAGGAACAGGTGCAGGCGCGGCCGGGCGGAGGCCGACAACGTGCGCAGCGAGGTGTCGATGTCGCCCGGCAGGCAGCGCGACAGCACCGCCAGCGTGGTCTCGCGCAGCTCGCGCGAGATAAGCGCGTGTGCCTCGCGATCGGACTGCGAGCTGGCGGGAAAGCCGGTCTCGATGATGTCCACGCCCAGCTCGGCCAGGCCGCGGGCCATCACCAGCTTCTGCTGCGGCGTCATGCTGCAGCCGGGGGACTGCTCGCCGTCGCGCAGGGTGGTGTCGAAAATTCGGATCTGCGCCGGGGCGGAAGGGGTTGGCGTATTCACCAGATGGATTCCTCGTGTACTTCTGTTGCCAGGGCGGGGGCCGCGATGCGGCGTGCGCCCGTCTTGATGGGGGTGGTGGAAGCGGCCGCGCGCGTGGCGTCGCGGCCGCCCGCAAGCGAAGGCTCGCCCTCCACGGCGCGGCGTCGCGGCTTGCGTGGCGGGCGCGGGCGGACGTCGGACAGCAACTGCGCCAGCACGGCGGCGTCGATGTTACCGCCGGACACCACGGCGCACTTGCGCTTGCCGGCGACGCGACGACCGGCGGCCAGCGCCAGCGCACCGGCGCCCTCGGCGATCAGGTTCTCTTCCAGCGCCAGCCGCACCAGCGTCTCGCGCAGCTCGGCCTCGCGCACGATCACCACGTCGTCCAGCAACTGCGTGCACAGGCGGCGGGTGATGAAGCCGGGCACCTTGACGCGCACGCCGTCGGCCAGCGAGGCGACGGGGTCGAGCGGCGAGACATCGCCCTTCATCGCGCGGATCATCGCATCCACGCCTTCCACCTGTGCACCGACCACGCGCACGCCCTGCGACTTCAGCGCCAGCGCGACGCCGGAGGCCAGGCCGCCGCCGCCGATCGGCACGATCACCACGTCGGGCGTGTGCGGTGCGATTTCGATGCCGACCGTGCCCTGGCCGGCGATCACGTCCGGATCGTCGAACGCGGACAGGAAGCGGTAGCCATTCTGCTCGGCCAGTTCTTTGGCGAAGGCGAAGGCTTCGTCGTAGCTGTTGCCGTGCTGGCGCACGGTGGCACCCCAATGCGCGACGCCGGCGATCTTGGTCGCCGGCGCGCCATGCGGCATCACCGTGATCGCCTGCACGCCCAGGCGATACGCGGCCCAGGCCAGGCCCTGCGCGTGGTTGCCGGCGGACGCGGCGATCACCGGGCGCTGGTCGCCACGTTCGCGCGCGGCCAGCAGTGCATTCAGCGCGCCACGGACCTTGTACGAGCCGGTGCGCTGCAGGTTCTCCAGCTTCAGCATCACGCCGAAACGTTCGGCGTGGTGCATCGGGGTCGGCGGCAGGTAGCGGCGGAGCCGCGCCTGCGCGGCCAGCACGTCGCCCACGGTGACGACGACGTCGCCTACGTCGGGGTCGCTGCTTGCGCTGGCGCGGCCGGCATCAGGCATCGCGGCACGGCTGCGGCTGATGTGGAAGAAGATGCCTCCGGAGCACGACGTCCGCGTTGGCGGAGGTGGCGTTCATGCGGCGCGGTCCTGCGGGCGACGGTCCCGGCTCAGCTCCTGCACGGCACTGAAGGACAGTTCCTCGACGTCGTAGATCTTGAGCAGTTGCTGGCGCAGGGTTTCCGGCGCGCGGGTACTGTCGATCACCAGCGCCAGCGCCCAATAGCCTTCGCTGTCGTGGGTGGCATGGACGGCATGGGGCGGAAAACCACGGCGCTCGATCATGCCCAGCACGCGCACCAGTGCGCCCTCGGCAGGTTTGAGCTTGAGTTCAAGCCGGTAACGCATTCTTCTTCTCCGGGCCGTCGGCCGTGACGGCAGGCTCGGCGGATTGCTTGGCCGGATTGGCATCCAGCATCGAGCTGTTGGCGTGGTTGGGCGGTACCAGCGGCCAGACGTTCGCCTTGATGTCGATGGTGACGTGCAGCAACGCCGGACCTGGCGTGGCCAGCAGGTCGGCCAGCGCCCCTTCGACTTCATCGCGCTGGCTGATGTGGTACGCGGGGATGCCGAACACGCGCGCCAGCGCGGCGAAGTCGGGATTGTCGGACAGGTCGATCTCGCTGTAGCGCTCGGCGAAGAACAGTTCCTGCCACTGCCGCACCATCCCCAGCGCACTGTTGTCGATCAGCACGATCTTCACCGGCAGCTTGCAGCGGGCGATGGTCGCCAGCTCCTGCACGTTCATCATGAAGCCGCCGTCGCCATTGACCAGGATGACGGTGCGGTCGGGACAGGCGAACTGCGCGCCCATCGCCGCCGGCAGGCCGAAGCCCATGGTGCCCAGTGCGCCGCTGGTCAGGTGGTTGCGCGGATGGGTGAACTTGCAGTGCTGCGCCACCCACATCTGGTGCTGGCCCACGTCGCAGGCGACGATCGCATCGGCCGGCGCCACTTCGCTCAGCCGCTTCAGCAGGCCGGGCGCGTAGATGTCGGTGCCGGGCGCGTCGTAACGGAAGCCGAAACGCTCGCGGTGGCCCAGGCAACGCGTGCGCCAGGCGTCGCAGGTGCTGCGTGCGGCCGTCAGCGCCTTCAGGCTGGTGGCGACGTCGCCGGGCACCGCGATGTCGGCGGTGCGCAGCTTGCCGATCTCGTAGGCGTCGGCGTCGATGTGCAGCACGCGGGCGAACGGCGCGAACTCGGCGAGCTTGCCGGTGGCGCGGTCGTCGAAGCGCGCGCCGACCACGATCAGCAGATCGCATTCCTGGGTGGCCATGTTGGCCGCCCGCGTGCCGTGCATGCCCAGCATGCCCAGGTAGTGCGGATGGCTGGCCGGCAGCGCGCCCAGGCCGCGCAGCGTCAGCACGGTGGGGATCTTCGTGGCGTCGACGAACTGGCGGAAGGCCTCGACCGCATCGGCGATGCCGATGCCGCCGCCGCCGTAGATCAACGGTTTCTCGGCGCCGGCGATGGCCGCCAGCGCGTCGGCCAACTTCGCATCGTCCGGCGCCGGCAGCGGGTCGACGCTGGCCGGCACGTGGTCGGGCAGATGCGAGGCATCGGCCATCTGCACGTCCTTCGGCAGATCGATCAATACCGGGCCGGGACGTCCCTCGCGCGCGATGCGGAAGGCATCGGCCACGACCGCCGGCAGGTCGTCCACGCGCCGCACGATGAAGCTGTGCTTGACGATCGGCAGGGTCAGGCCGAACACGTCCAGTTCCTGGAATGCGTCGGTGCCCATCAGCGTGGTGGCGACCTGGCCGGTCAGGCAAACCATCGGCACCGAGTCCAGCATCGCGTCGGCGATGCCGGTCACCAGGTTCGACGCGCCAGGACCGGAGGTGGCCACGCAGACGCCGACCTTGCCGCTGGCGCGGGCATAGCCGTTGGCGGCCAGCGCCGCACCCTGTTCGTGGCGTACGAGGATGTGCTTCAGCCGCGAATCCACCAGCGCGTCATAGAACGGCATGATGGTGCCGCCGGGATAGCCGAACAGCGTGTCTACGCCCTCGGTTTCCAGGGCGTGGGCCAGCCAGCGGGCGCCATTGCGCGGAGCAGTGGCCGCAGCAGCGTTCATGCGGCGGCCTGCTCGTCTGTATCGGGTTGCGCGGCGTTGGCCTGCAGCCACACCATCTTCGCGCGCAGCTCCCTGCCGACCTTCTCGATCGGGTGGTCCTTGTCGGCCTGCTGGAACTTCTTGTAGTTCGGCAGGCCGGCGTCGTACTCGGCCTGCCAGTTGCGGGTGAAGGTGCCGTTCTGGATGTCGGTCAGCACGTCCTTCATGCGCGCCTTCACCGAGGCATCGATGACGCGCGGGCCGCTGACGAAATCGCCGTACTGCGCGGTTTCGGAGATGAACTCCAGCATGCGGGTGATGCCGCCTTCGTAGAACAGATCGACGATCAGCTTCAGTTCGTGCAGCACCTCGTAGTAGGCGATCTCCGGCTGGTAGCCGGCTTCCACCAGCGTCTCGAAGCCGGCCTGCACCAGCGACGACGCACCGCCGCACAGCACGGCCTGCTCGCCGAACAGGTCGGTCTCCGTCTCTTCCTTGAAGGTGGTCCTGATGATGTTGGCGCGCGCGCCGCCCAGGCCGCCGGCGTAGGCCAGCGCGAACTGCTCGGCCTTCCCGCTCTTGTCCTGGTGCACGGCGTAGATGCACGGCACACCGCGGCCGATCTCGTACTCGCGGCGCACCAGCGCACCCGGACCCTTGGGCGCCACCAGCACCACGTCCAGGTCGGCGCGCGGTTCGATCATGCCGAAGTGGACGTTCAGGCCGTGCGCGAACAACAGTACCGCGCCCTGCTTCATGTTCGGCGCCAGCACGTCGGCGTAGAGCTTCTTCTGCACCATGTCCGGCGTCAGCACCGCGACCAGGTCGGCGTCCTTCACCGCGTCGGCCGGTGCCTTGACCACGAAGCCATCGGCTTCCGCTTTCGCCTCGGTCGGGCCGCCCGGGCGCAGGCCGACGGTGACGTCGAAGCCAGAATCGCGCAGGTTCAGCGCATGCGCGCGGCCCTGGCTGCCGTAGCCGACGACGGCGATCTTGGGTTGCGGGAGAGCGTTGGCGGTGGTCATGGAGCGTGATTCCTGGAGGGTTGAGGAAAAGGGAAAGGCGCTTAAACAAAAAACCCCGCACTTCTCAGTGCGGGGTTTTGCGAATCTGGCGTTGCTTGCTGCTTACACGCCGGTCCGTCCCGCAGTTGTGGGCGAGGTAATAATGACGAGTACGAGGACGGGCGCCGCAGTCGGTGCGGTGAGGTCGGTCGTCGTGGGCGTGTGGCGCTGCAACATGCGGCAAGAGAAACATGCCGCTCGGAAGCGTGTCAAGCGATTCGGCGGGCTTTTCGACGATCGGATGATTTCACTCGATATGGTTGCAACTGAAACCGTGGAAAGCCAGCAGAATCGAGGCTTCCCACGTCGTCGCCGCATCGCTGGTTTTCATGCCCGAGTACCGCTCCAAGACTTCCACCCACGGTCGCAACATGGCCGGCGCCCGCGCGCTGTGGCGCGCCACCGGCATGAAGGACGAGGACTTCCACAAGCCCATCGTCGCCATCGCCAACTCGTTCACCCAGTTCGTGCCGGGCCACGTGCACCTCAAGGACCTCGGCCAGCTGGTCGCGCGCGAGATCGAGCGCGTCGGCGGCGTGGCCAAGGAATTCGACACCATCGCGGTGGACGACGGTATCGCGATGGGGCACGACGGCATGCTGTATTCGCTGCCCTCGCGCGAAATCATCGCCGACTCGGTGGAGTACATGGTCAACGCGCACTGCGCCGACGCGCTGGTGTGCATCTCCAACTGCGACAAGATCACGCCGGGCATGTTGATGGCCGCCATGCGGTTGAACATCCCGACCGTGTTCGTGTCCGGTGGCCCGATGGAGGCCGGCAAGACGCGGCTGGCCGGCCACAAGCTCGACCTCGTCGATGCCATGGTGATGGCGGCCGACCCGAACGTATCCGACGAAGAGGTCGCGGCCGTGGAGCGCAGCGCCTGCCCGACCTGCGGCTC
This sequence comes from Pseudoxanthomonas sp. Root65, assembly GCF_001427635.1. Taxonomy (NCBI): domain Bacteria; kingdom Pseudomonadati; phylum Pseudomonadota; class Gammaproteobacteria; order Lysobacterales; family Lysobacteraceae; genus Pseudoxanthomonas; species Pseudoxanthomonas sp. Root65. The sequence continues at coordinate 729,500 of NZ_LMHA01000001.1, read as the reverse complement.
GTGCAGCGGCATGTTCACCGCCAACTCGATGAACTGCCTGACGGAAGCCCTGGGCCTGGCGCTACCGGGCAACGGCACCGTCGTCGCGACGCATGCCGACCGCGAACAGCTGTTCAGGCGCGCCGGCGTGGCGGCGGTGGAGCTGTGCCATCGCTGGTACGGCGGCGAAGACGCGAGTGCGCTGCCGCGCGGCATCGCCACGTTCGAGGCATTCGAGAACGCGATGACGCTGGACATCGCGATGGGCGGCTCCACCAACACCATCCTGCACCTGCTCGCCGCGGCGCAGGAGGGCGACGTGCCGTTCGACATGCGCGACATCGACCGGCTGTCGCGGCGCGTGCCGCAGCTGTGCAAGGTGGCGCCGAACACGCAGAAGTACCACATCGAGGACGTGCATCGCGCCGGCGGGATCATGGCGATCCTCGGCGAACTGGCCCGCGGCGGACTGCTGCACACCGGCGCCGCCACCGTGCATGCGAAGACGCTGGGCGACGCCATCGCGAAATGGGACGTCACCCAGAACGACGACGATGCCGTCGCGACGTTCTACAAGGCGGGACCGGCCGGCATTCCCACCCAGGTCGCCTTCAGCCAGGCCACGCGCTGGCCGTCGCTGGACACCGACCGGGCCGAAGGCTGCATCCGCAGTGTCGAGCACGCGTTCTCGCACGAAGGCGGCCTGGCCGTGCTCTACGGCAACCTCGCGGTCGACGGCTGCGTGGTGAAGACGGCCGGCGTGGATGAATCGATCCACGTCTTCGAAGGTTCGGCGCGTGTGTTTGAAAGTCAGGACGCGGCGGTGGCCGGCATCCTCGGTGACGAGGTGAAGGCCGGCGATGTGGTGGTGATCCGCTACGAAGGCCCCAAGGGCGGGCCGGGCATGCAGGAAATGCTGTATCCGACCAGCTACCTGAAATCGAAAGGCCTCGGCAAGCAGTGCGCGTTGCTGACCGACGGTCGCTTCTCCGGCGGTACCTCCGGTTTGTCGATCGGGCATGCGTCGCCGGAAGCGGCGGCGGGCGGTGCCATCGGTCTGGTGCGCGATGGCGATCGCATCCGCATCGACATTCCGCAGCGGTCGATCGAGCTGCGCGTGTCCGACGAGGAACTGGCCGCACGGTGCGCCGCACAGGACGCGACCGGCTGGAAGCCCGCACAGTCACGCCCGCGCAAGGTCAGCACCGCCTTGAAGGCATATGCCCTGCTCGCCACCAGCGCCGACAAGGGCGCGGTGCGTGACAAGGCCCTGCTGGATGCCGTCTGATACGCGGATGATCGCGCGCTTCGTTCTGGCCCTGCTGCTGACACTCGCGGCGCTGCCCCTTTCCGCAAAGGAGGAAGCGCGTACGCCGTGGGTCGTCGCCACCTACGCCTATCCGCAGCGCGATCGCGCAGCGGCGATCCAGCCGCTGGCCGACTACCTGGCCCGGCGCGGCCGCCATCCTGTGCAGGTCAAGGTGTTTCCGTCACCGAGCGCGCTGGTGCAGGCGATGCGCGACGGCCAGGCCGATGTCGCGGTGCCCAATCTGCACGGCTACCTGCAGGCGCGTCGCGACGTCGCACAGGTGACCACGCTGCCGGTGCCGCAGGTGCCGGCGTTGCAGGCGGATCGCTACCGCGCGGTGCTGGTGGCGCGGCAGATCGTGTCGCCCGCCGAGTTGAAGGCGAAAGCGGGCCAGCTGCACCTCGTATTGGTCGGTCGCGATTCGGCGTCCGGCGGCTTCGTGCCGGTGCAATACCTGCGTGACGCGGGACTGGATCCGGCCACGGCCTTCGCATCGGTCACGTACGCGGGTTCGCACGCGGCGGCGTTGCAGGCCGTCGTCGAGGGACGTGCCGATGTCGCCGCGCTGGCCGGCGATGTCCATGACGCGGCCCGTCCGGACAACATCAACGTGCTGTGGCGCTCCGATCCCATTCCACCCGGACCGCTGCTGTGCCGTGCGGCGACCGGCGTGCCGTGCCAGGCCATCGTCGCGTGGCTGCTGGAGGCGCATGCCGAGGCGCCGGACGTGATGGCCGCGCTGCGCGCCGGCTGGCCCGAATTCGGCGATGCCACGCGCTTCGTTCCGGCTGACATGGTCCGCGTGTCCGACGTGGCCCTTCGACTGGACTGAGTACCGGGCAGGCCCGAAAAGCGCGCTCAATTCCTCTCTCCGTCGGCCGCTACCGGTAGACGGGGGAGAGAAAAATGGCGGCGACAGAAGACAGGCAGGCCGGGGCTATGACCAAGGAAAGTGTCCTGCCGGATGCGCCGGTGGGACTGGTGCGGCTGGATGCCGCCGCGCGCGTGGTGGCGGCCAACCGCGCCGCGTGGGACCTGCTGGCGCTGGCGCCCGATGCGGTGCTGGGGCAGCCCTGCGAATGCCTGTGGGGCCTGCCGGCCACCGCGCTGGACGATGAAGAAGGCACCTGGTGCGCACCGGGCGGCGATCCCGCGCGTCGCATCCGCTACCAGGCCGACCGCGACGGCGAGGGTTGGCTGCTGTCGCTCCCGCATCCGGAAACCGCCGCCCTGTTGCGCGACGCCGCCCGACTCGCGCAAGGCGAGACGCCTGCCGCGATCACGCCACCGCTGCGCGAGCTTGCGCGACGGCTGGCGGAGGCCGCCACCGAGCGTGCGCTGCTGGAACGCATCGGCGGCCTGCTGGGGGGCTGCGACCTGGATCTCGCGCTGCCCGATGCGCAAGCCGCGCACCCGTTGTCGCGGCAGATCGCCGCCGGCTTCGGCAACCTGGCCGAGGCCATCCGCCAGGCCGTGGCGTTGTCGGTGCAGGTGGCGGCGGAAGTGCCGCACCTGGTCGGCGACAACGGTGAACTGCTGGACCAGTCGCAGGCGCAAGTCGCCGCGCTGGACACCGTGCTCGACGCGACCCGGCGACTGCTGCAGGGATTGCAGGGTGCGGGTGAGGAACTGCAGGCGGTGATCGGCGTGGCGGCCAGTGCCGACGCCAGCGCCCGCCAGGGCATGGAAGCCGCACGCCAGCTGGGCGATGCGATGCGCGAAGTCGAACGTCGCTCCGCCCGTGCCGGCGACGTCATCGAAGTCATCGACGCGGTGGCGTTCCAGACCAACATCCTGTCGATCAACGCCAGCATCGAAGCCGCCCGCGCCGGCCCGGCGGGACGCGGCTTCGCCGTGGTCGCCACCGAGATCCGCCGGTTGGCCGAACAGGCTGCCGCCGCGGCGCGCGATGTCCGTGTGATCCTCGACGAAAGCGGGCGAGCGCTCGGCGAAACCGCGGCATCGGCCGAAGCGACCGGACAGGTGCTGGGTGGTATCGGCGACCTGCTGGCGCGTGCGAGCCGGGCGATGGAATCGGTGGTCGAGCGCGTGTCGGCGCAGGACGACGAGATCACCGCCATCGATGCCGCCGTCGAACGCGTGGCGGCGCTGAGCCGCAGCAACCTGGAGCACGCAGGCCATGTCGCGGCGCGCGGCACTGCGCTAGCACAGGGCACCGACACCCTGCGCGATTGCGTGGGCCTGTTCCGGTTGCCGGCCGATCCGCTCGGCCATCGCCGCCATGCCCGCGTCCGCGATCTGGCGCAGGCCGCCGCGGTCCGCATCGGCCAGGCGCTGGCGCAGGCGCTGCATGACGGGCGCATCGAGGCGGACGGCCTGTTCTCGCGCGACTACACGCCGGTGCCCGGGGTGGAGCCGGCCAAGTTCACCACCGCCTTCGACGCACTCTGCGACGAACTGCTGCCGCCGCTGCAGGAGCCGGTCGCGGCCCGGCACCCCTGGATCGTCTTCGCCATCTGCGCCAACCCGGACGGCTACGTGCCGACGCACAACCTGCGCTTCACCCAGCCGCTCACCGGCGATCGCGCGGTGGACCTGGTGGGCAACCGCACCAAGCGTATCTTCGCCGACCGGGTCGGCCGCAGCGTCGGCGCACACACCGACCCCTACCGCCTGCAGGTGTACCGGCGGGACACCGGGCAGATCATGTTCGACCTCTCGGTCCCCGTGTTCGTCGATGGGCGGCACTGGGGCGGCTTCCGCGTGGGCTACACGCTGGAATGAACTCGCCTGCCCGGCGTTTGTGCTCTAATTCGCCCCGAAGCGGGGGTATCGCCGGCCGGGCCGGTGATTGAGACAGACCCTTCGAACCTGATCCGGTTGAGACCGGCGTAGGGAAGCTTCGCAGGCTGCGCCGTGTTGCCGTGTCGCCCCTCGTGGCCCCGCCATCCGTCCGCTGCCGCGCCGCCGCTTCGTCCGTGATGCGATTCCCTCGCGTCGCATTATGCGAATCCCTCGCAAGAGCCCGCACATCCAGGTGCGGGGATTCAAAAGGACGATGCCGATGAATGCCATTCCCAAGCCCGCCACCGACCTGCTGCAGCAGACCGGGCAACTTTCCGAATCCGTGACCCGTCCGATCCCCGGCTCGCGCAAGATCTTCGTGCAGGGCTCGCGCGCCGACCTGCAGGTGCCGATGCGCGAGATCGCGCTGACCCAGACGCCCACCATCTTCGGCGGCGAAGACAATCCGCCGGTCACCGTCTACGACACCTCTGGCCCGTATACCGATCCGGCCGCGACCATCGACCTGGCCGCCGGCCTGCCGGCGTTGCGTGCGAAGTGGATCGAGGAGCGCGGCGACACGGAACAGTTGCCGGCGCTCAGCTCGGAGTTCGGCCGCTCACGCGAGACCAACGCCAAGCTCGACAGCGTGCGCTTCCCGGGCCGCATCCTGCCGCGCCGCGCCAAGGCCGGCGCCAACGTCAGCCAGATGCACTACGCCCGGCGCGGCATCGTCACGCCGGAGATGGAATACGTGGCCATCCGCGAAAACCAGCGGCTGGACGCGGTGCGCGATGCGATGCTGCTGAAGCAGCATCCCGGCGAGGCGTTCGGCGCCAGCATCCAGAAATTCATCACGCCGGAATTCGTGCGCGACGAGATCGCTCGCGGCCGCGCCATCCTGCCGAACAACATCAACCACCCGGAAAGCGAGCCGATGATCATCGGCCGCAACTTCCTGACCAAGATCAACGCCAACATCGGCAACAGCGCGGTGTCCTCCGGCATCGCCGAGGAAGTGGAGAAGCTGGTGTGGTCGATCCGCTGGGGCGGCGATACGGTGATGGACCTGTCCACCGGCAAGCACATCCACGAGACCCGCGAGTGGATCATCCGCAATTCGCCTGTTCCCATCGGTACCGTCCCGATCTACCAGGCACTGGAGAAGGTCGACGGCCGCGCCGAGGCGCTGACCTGGGAGATCTTCCGCGACACGCTGATCGAACAGGCCGAGCAGGGCGTGGATTACTTCACCATCCACGCCGGCGTGCTGCTGCGCCACGTGCCGCTGACGGCCAAGCGCGTGACCGGCATCGTCTCGCGTGGCGGTTCGATCATGGCCAAGTGGTGCCTGGCGCACCACAAGGAGAACTTCCTCTACACGCACTTCGAGGACATCTGCGAGATCATGAAGGCCTACGACGTGGCCTTCTCGCTGGGCGACGGCCTGCGTCCGGGCTGCATCGCCGATGCCAACGACGCCGCGCAGTTCGGCGAGCTGGAAGCGCTGGGCGAGCTGACCAAGATCGCCTGGGAGCACGACGTGCAGTGCATGATCGAAGGCCCCGGCCACGTGCCGATGCAGCTGATCAAGGAGAACATGGACAAACAGCTGCGCGAGTGCGGCGAAGCGCCGTTCTACACGCTCGGCCCGCTGACCACCGACATCGCGCCCGGCTACGACCACATCACCAGCGCCATCGGAGCGGCGATGATCGGCTGGTTCGGCACCGCGATGCTCTGCTACGTGACGCCGAAGGAGCATCTGGGCCTGCCCAACCGCCAGGACGTGCGCGACGGCATCATGGCCTACAAGATCGCCGCGCATGCGGCCGACCTGGCCAAGGGCCATCCCGGCGCGCAGGTGCGCGACAACGCGCTGAGCAAGGCGCGTTTCGAGTTCCGCTGGGAAGATCAGTTCCACCTCGGCCTGGATCCGGAAAAGGCGAAGGAATTCCATGACGAAACGCTGCCGAAGGACGCGCACAAGCTGGCGCACTTCTGCTCGATGTGCGGCCCGCATTTCTGTTCGATGAAGATCACCCAGGACGTACGCGACTACGCGGCGGAGCATGGGGTGGAGGAGCAGGCGGCGCTGGAGGCCGGCATGGCGGAGAAGTCGGCGGAATTCCTGGCGCAGGGCGCACAGGTGTATCGTCAGGGCTGATCCGGCCGGACGAGACGCATCCGGCCCGGGCCGGCACGCGTAGTGTTCACGGGACGTGCGCCATGATGGCGGCGTCCCCGACTGGAGAACGATCATGGCCCGATTCGCCCGCAATGCCGGCCGCTGGCTGATGGCCGCCGGTGTCCTTCTACTCGCCGCCTGCGCCACGGGTCCGCGCGTCACCAGTGACGTGGACCCGTCCGCCAACTTCGGCCAGTACCGCAGCTTCGCCTTCTATTCGCCGCTGGCGATCGAAGGGCAGGGGTATGCCACGCTCACCAGCGGCCGGACCAAGGACGCCGCGCGCAGGCAGATGGAAGCGCGCGGTTACGTCTACGACGAGACCTCGCCCGACCTGTGGGTGAACCTCAACGCCTACATGCAGGAAAAGACCGACGTGGTGAACACGCCGGAGGTCGATTACGACTACTACTACAGCTACCGCGCGCGCCGCTATGTGTCGGTGCCGTACTGGCGCGACCGCACCGACGTGTACACGTACACCGAAGGCACCTTGAACGTGGACCTGGTGGACGCGAAGCAGAACCGCCTGGTCTGGACCGGCGTGGCGGTCGGCCGCGTGGGTCGTACCAAGCCGGAAGAACGCGGCGCGAAGATCGATGCGGCGGTGGCGGAGATCTTCCTGCGCTATCCGTACCGTGCCGGCAGCGGCACGCCGGCGGCGACGCCGTGAAGGGCAGCGGTCCGGGCATTGCCAAGGCCGGCATCGGCTTCGGCACGGCGCTGGCCATCACCATTTCGTGGAGCGCCAACAAGTCGCTGCTGTGGGCGGTGATCCATGGCCTGTTGTCGTGGATCTACGTGGTCTATTACGCCCTGGTGTACCACTTCAAATGAGTAACGCCGCGTGACGACACCTCTGCGTTGGCTGCGCTGGCTGGTGACCGCGCGGCGGCACCCCTGCGCCTTCCTGCTGATCGTGCAGCTGGCCGGCATCCTGCTGTACCCGGTCATGGAAGATACGCCGGCCGGCCGCGCACTGTTCGGCGCCTTCGGCATCCTGGTGCTGGCGCTGGCCCTGTGGGTGGTCAACCGCAGCGCAGCCGTGAACTGGATCGCGTGGTCGCTGGCGATTCCGTCCGTCCTGCTGTCGGTGTTCGCGGCGGTCTTCGACGTGCAGGCACTGTGGATCTATGCCCACCTGCTGGAGAGCGGACTGTACTTCTATACTGCCGGCAGCCTGATCGCCTACATGCTGCAGGACCATTCGGTCAGCAGCGACGAGCTGTTCGCGGCCGGCGCGACCTTCACGCTGCTGGCGTGGGCCTTCGCGTTTGCCTTCTCGGTGTGCCAGCAGTGGTATCCGGGCAGCTTCACCGCCGCGGTGGATCCGCAATCGCCGCGCAGCTGGATGGAGCTGCTGTTCCTCAGCTTCAGCCTGCTGTCGGGCGTGGGCCTGAGCGACGTCGTGCCGATCCTGCCGCAGGCCCGCGCACTGGTGATGCTGGAGCAGTTCGCCGGTGTGATGTACATCGCCGTGGTGGTGTCGCGGCTGATCGGCCTGACCATCCTGAAATCGCCCGCGCGCAAGGCGGAGTGAGCTTCTTCGCGAGATAAAAAATTCGCGCCTTGCGGCGCGAATGCTGGAGCTCGTGTAGTAGGACGTCGGCGAGAGAGAGAGTTTGCCTGTGATGCTCCCGTTCAGGGCGAGCACGAGGGTCACTGTAAAATGCACCGCGACGGTGCGCTTTCCCCGTACTGCCTTGGCACTTTGCCGAATCTGCCGGATCGCTTGGCCCGACGCGCGGCAGGCATTAAGGCACATGACGGACCCTGGACGACAGCGCAGCATTCGCTCCCGATGAGATCCCCCGACTCCGCCACTCCACCGCCAGGCGATCGCCTGAAGGTGGGGGAATGCCTGGTTGATGTGCCGCTGCGTGAAATCCACGCACCAGGCGCGCGCCGACCTGCCCGCATCACGCCGAAGTCGATGGGCGTGCTGCGCGTGCTGGCGGAGCATCCGTCGCGCGTGGTCACCCGGGAGGCGCTGCTGGCGGCCGTGTGGCCCGATACGTTGCCGACCAACGATGTGGTGACCCAGGCCGTCACGCAACTGCGCAAGGCCTTCGGTGAGCGCGCGGAGGGCCCGCGTTACATCGAGACCATCGCCAAGAGCGGCTATCGCCTGCTGGTGGACGTGGAATGGCTGCCGCGCGAGGCCGAGGAAGATCCGGTAGCCGAGCAGACGGATGTCGGCAGTGACGCCGCGCCGGCACCCGTCCAGGTGCAGTCGGCACCCGCGACGGCAGTGGGCGCCGACGCGCGCCACGCGTTGTTGTTCCGGCGCTGGCGATGGGGGCTGGGACTGGGTGTGCTGGCGATCGCGTGCATGGCGGCCGCGCTCTGGTGGTCGGGAGCCCGTCGCCCTCCGCTCGGCGCGCAGGACGAAGTGACCGCGTTGCTGCCGGCGGCCAGGCCGTACCGGCTGATCACCTCGGCGCCAGGATTCGAGATGTCGCCCACGTTGTCGCCGGACGGCTCGCAGGTCGCCTACCTGTCCAGCATGACCGAAGAACTCGCGGGCACCGCGATCCTGGTGCAGACCACGGAACCCGCCCAGCCGCGCACGCTGACGTTCCCGCCGGAAGGCGCCTGGGACACCAACCCCGAATGGTCGCCCAGTGGCCGCGAGATCGCCTTCCTCCGCCGCTCTCCCGGTGAGGACTGCCGCATCATGGCGGTCCAGGCCAGCGGGGGCGAACCGCGCGTGCTGGGCCAATGCGATCCGCACAACCGGCCCTCGTTCGACTGGACGCCCGACGGCAACGGCCTGGTGTTCAGCAGCCCCTTGAGTGGCGATGGCGAACCGGGGCTGCGCCTGCTCGACCTGGCGACCGGCCGCTGGCGCGCACTCGATTACGGTGCCAGCGCGCAGGACGTGGACACCGCGCCGCGCTTCTCGCCGGACGGGCAATGGATCGCCTTCATCCGCAACACGCCATTGGGCGACCTGTGGCGGATTCCCGCCGGCGGAGGACGGGCCGAGCGCCTGACCCACCAGCGCGCGGAGCTGCGCGGATGGGACTGGACCTCCGACGGCAAGGCCATCGTCTTCGGCCGTCGGGTGGACAGCCATACGCGCCTGTACCGGCTCGACCTGGCGGCGCGGACGATCAGCGACCTCGGCATCGAGGATGCCCAGGCGCCGGCCGTCGCCGCGCAGGCCGACCAGTTGGCCTTCGTGCAGCGCAAGCCGCAGTTCGGGCTGTACCGCATCGGTGAGGCGGCCGCTGGCGGCGGCGAACGGCCCCTCCAGCGCCTGTTCCCGTCCTCGGGCCGCGACTCGCTGCCGTCGGTGGCGCCGGATGGTCGGCAGATCGCGTTCACGTCCGACCGCTCCGGCGAATTCGCGCTCTGGTGGGCCGACATGGAGCGGCCTGCGTCGTTGCGGCTCATCGAAGGCATCCGCCCCGAGTCCCGCCACCTGCCGGCCTGGTCGCCGGACAGCGGCCGGCTGCTGGTGATCGGCACCGATGCCAGGGGGCACTATGGCCTGCACGAACTCGAACCCGTCAGCGGCCAGTTGCGTCCGCTGCCGGTGCCGGTGCCCGCCGGGGACCTGCTGTTCGCCACCTACATGCCGGACCCCGACCACGTGCTGGTGGTCGCGGGGAACGGCGACGGCCAGCAGCTCGTGCTGTTCGACCGCCGGAGCAGCCCGTGGCGGCGCTTGGCCAGCATCGAAGGCGTGTCGTTCGCGCGCGCGGACCTGGCACAGGGCCGGGTGTTGTTCACCCGGCTCGCCCGCGACGGCCTGTGGCAGTCGGACCTGGGCCTGACCGCCGCCAGCATCCGCCAGGTCGATGGCAGCCGCCCCGCCAGTCAGCGCTACCGGACCTGGACGGTGACCGAGGATGGCCAGATCGAATACCTCGAACAACTGCCCGGGTGCTACGTCAGCCTGCGCCACATCGGCGTCGGGCGCGCCCACGCGCCGCCGCGATGCCTGGAGCCCACCCACCTGGCCACCGTCAACGGATTCAGCGCACATGCCCGTGAACGTGTGACCTATGTCTCGATGGCGGTCGTGGATGGCTCCGACATCGGCTTCCTGTCGCTGGATCCTGCGCCGCCGCGCACGGGTGGCGGCTTTCGCTAACTCCTTGGTGTGCAAGAAGAAGTTTCCTTCGTAACTTTATCGGAACCGCGTTCGGCAAGATTTCGTCGACATTTCCGACAAACTTCCTGCCTGTCCCCGCCCCGACACGGCACATCACGTCCACACGTCATGCAAAGTGGAACGACCGATGGAGCAAACATGGTGGGCCGACCGCGGACAGCTGGTCCGGCTGGAGGCGGTGGATGGGGCGGCACCGAGCGGCTGTGTCGCGGTGTCGCGGCTGGGGGGCGCGCAGGCGGGCGGTGACCTGTTCACGATATGGGTGCAGTTGCGCGGCGCCTCCTGGGTCGAGGCGAAGGAAGGGCGGTTCCGCCTGCGGCGCGGACAGTGGATCGCACTGGATCGCGATTCCAAGCCGCTGGTCCAGAGCGATCGCCACGGGCTGTGCCTGGGCATCGTGCTGAGCAGCGACGGCGTGAAGGCGATGGCGCGGTTCGCCGATGGGCCACTGTATTCGGGCCGTGGCCGCATGAGCCGGCGCGATGCGCTCACCCTGCTCCGCTTGTGGCGGGCGGCGTCGGAGCGCGGCAACGATGCCGGGGATACGTTCGCATTGCGTCCGCTGCTGCTGCATGTCGCCGCCGTCCAGCAGGAACTCGACCGCTACATCCAGCGTTGCCCGGGCCGCTCGCGCTCGCGCAAGCGCCAGGTGTTCGGCCGTCTGCAACGCGCACGCCTTTATCTGGAAGGCAATTGCGACCGCGTGGTCCGCATCAGCGAGCTGGCGGAACTGACCAGCTTCTCGAGCTGGTACTTCTCGCGCACGTTCTACAGCCTGTACGACGAAAGCCCGCAGGCGGCCGCGGCGCGCCTGCGGCTTGAACACGCGGCGGACCTGCTGCGCAGCACGTCGATGATGGTGGGCGAGGTGGCGGCGGCGTCGGGCTTCGACAACTGCTGCAGTTTCGCGCGCGCGTTCCGGGCGCGCTTTGGCACGTCGGCCAGCCGCTATCGCACCGCCTCGTTGGCGTCGAGGACAGACTCGGCAAAGTCATCGGGCGTCGGCCGCAAAGCGGTGTTGAAGACTGGAACGTAAGTTTGCAAGGCGTTTTAACACGCCCATAACGCAACACGTTCCTCTGAGGAGAGATTGAATGAACCACCGCAATTCGCGTCGCGCGATGCGGGTCGGCATGCTGCCGGCCGGTATCGCCATCGCACTGATCCCGGCGTTCGCCAGCGCGCAGGAAGCCACCGCTGAGACGTCCAGCACGACCACGCTGGACCGCCTGGAAGTGACCGGCTCGCGCATCCGCGGCGCCGACATGGAAACGCAGCAGCCGATCATCACGATCGGGCGTGAAGACATCGAGAAGCAGGGTTTCACGTCGGTCGCCGACGTGCTGCAGAACCTGACGTCCGCCGGCTCCCCGGCGATCGCTCGTTCGGAAGCGCTGGCCTCGGGCGAGAACGTGGGCGGTTACTACGTCGACATCCGCAACCTCGGCGCCACCCGCACGCTGGTGCTGGTCAACGGCCGCCGCCTGGGCGCCACCACCGGTGGTTACCAGGATCTCAGCCAGATCCCGATGTCGGCGATCGACCGCATCGAAGTGCTGAAGGACGGCGCCTCGGCCATCTACGGCTCCGACGCGATCGCCGGCGTGGTCAACGTGATCACGCGCAAGCGCTTCGAAGGCGCCGAGGCTTCGGCCTACATCGGCCAGACCGGTGAAGGCGATGGCGACGTCAAGCAGTACTCCTTCACTGTAGGCTCGGCCAGTGATCGTGGCGGCGTCACGCTGTCGGTCGAATACTCGAAGGAAGATCCGATCTCCGCCGCCGACCGCTGGTTCTCCAAGGACGGCAATGCCGGTCCGGATTACCCGGGTTCGGGCTGGAGTCCGATCAGCCAGAACGGCTCCTTCTGCGACCCGTGCTCGCCGGCCGCATCGGCCGTGTGGTACACGCTGCGTGCCGGTGGCAACCCGGCCAATCGCGCCGACTACGTCGTGCACACCGCGGACTACAACGCCAACGCCAACCAGCAGATGTTCCTGTCCACGGGCATCGAGCGCCGTTCGGTGTTCGTCAACGCCAACTACGACGTGACGGACAACGTCTCGTTCAACGCGGACGTGCTGTACAACCACCGCTCCACCCAGCAGCAGATCGCCGGTTATCCGTACCAGTCGGCCGCGTTCGGCACCCCGCTGTCGGCCGACAGCGCGTTCAACCCGATGCCGGGCGACACCACTTTCCGCCGTCGCCTCTGGGAAGTGCCCCGCACGACCGACAGCGAGTTGGAAACCTACCGCTTCGCCGGTGGCTTCTCGGGCTTCTTCGAAGTCGCGGGCAGGACCTGGGACTGGGATGTCGGTGCGCTGATCAACCGCAACCAGTCGACCAAGCGTGCGCACGGCGACATGAGCCTGATCGCCTCGGAGCAGGCGTTGGGCCCGTCCTTCATCAATGCCGACGGCATCGCCCAGTGCGGCAGCGCCGCCGATCCGACGCCGCTGTCGGATTGCCGCCCGTGGAACCCGTTGCTGCCCTACGGCGTGGCAGGCCAGGGCTCGCTCGCCGATCCGGACCTGCAGCGCTTTCTGTTCCCGTGGTTCACCGACACGGGCCTGACCCGCACCACCAGCTACACCGCCAACCTGTCCGGTTCGCTGTTCGAACTGCCGGCCGGCGATCTGGGTATCGCGGTCGGCGTCGAGCACCGCAAGGAGCAGGGCCGCTTCGTGCCGGATGCGTTCGCGCAATCGGGCCAAAGCACCGGCCTGGGTGCGACCACGACCGAAGGCGACTACTCGGTCGATGAGGTCTACCTCGAACTGAACATCCCGCTGCTGGCCGACGTGGCGTTCGCGAAAGAGCTGACCATCAACATGGCCAGCCGCTACTCCGACTACAGCAACTTCGGCGACACCATCAACAGCAAGTTCGGCTTCACCTGGCGTCCGATCGACGAACTGCTGGTCCGCGGCACCTACGCCGAGGGCTTCCGTGCGCCGACGATCGACAACCTGTACGGCGGCATCGGCACGAGCTTCGAGAACTACACCGATCCCTGCGGTACCGGCGCGGTCAACAGCGTGAACGGCAATGCGGCCTGCACCGGCGCCGGCGTCCCGCTGGGCTACGTGCAGCTGGGCCAGGGCCTGGTGCCCTGCACGACCTACCCGTGCGCCACGCCTGACCAGTTCATCACCGGTTCCAACCCGGCGCTGGTCCCCGAAACCTCCAAGAGCAAGACGGTGGGCCTGGTGTGGTCGCCGCGCTGGGTGCAGGGCCTGGACATCTCGCTGGACTGGTACCGCTACGAGCTGACCAACATGATCATCTCGGACAGCGTCGACCGCATCCTGCGCGACTGCTACGTGCTGGGCAACAGCGCGCGCTGCGAGGGCATCGTGCGTGCGGACGACGGCCACATCACCAACCTGTTCTACGGCCTGGCCAACCTGGGTGCGATGGAGACCGAAGGCTTCGACCTGGGCGTGAAGTACGCCCTGCCGGAACAGTCGTTCGGCAAGATCGCGTTCGACTGGACCTCGTCCTACACCAGCGTGTACGACGAAGAGGCCGAGAACTCGGCCGGTGAGAAGATCATCGTCGGCAACGTGGGCAACTCCGGCATCTTCCGCCTGCGCTCGAACCTGGGCGTCGACTGGTCGCTGGGTGCGTTCGCGGTCAACTGGACGGCCCGTTACTACTCGGGCATGAAGGAAAGCTGCGTCACGGCGCGTCCCTGCACGGAACCCGACCACATCGCCAACGGCGAACCGGACGCGATCCGCAAGGTGGGCTCCAACACGTTCCACGACATGCAGGTCAGCTACCAGGCGCCGTGGAATGCCACGATCGCCGTGGGCGCCAACAACGTGTTCGACCACAAGGGTCCGCTGATGTTCTCGAACTCGGCGTACCGCCACAGCGACTTCGCCTACTACGGCGGTTTCGATTACGACCGCTTCCTGTACGTGAAGTACACCCAGCGCTTCTGATCGCAGGATCGGCAGTCTGATGCTTGACCACGACGGCCCCGCAAGGGGCCGTCGTGCTTTCCGGAGATGCCGCTCGGCGCGCTCGGCGCCGTGCGCGGCCGTTGCTATGATCGGTCGGCCCGCTTCCGGGCTGACGCCCGTCTTCGATGAAACTCCCCGCGCCCTTCATCCAGTTGCCATTGAGCTTCGATGCCGGCGCGCTCGCGCGCGAGATCTCGGCCATCGACGAGGCGCACTGGCGTTCGCATCCCGGCGGCATCCCCGGCAACAGCGCGTTGCCGCTGATCACCACGGGCGGCGATCCCGACAGCGACCAGGTGACCGGGGCGATGCGGCCGACGCCATGGCTGGAGCGGCTGCCGTACCTGATGCAGGTGCTGGAAACGCTGGGCGCCACCTGGGGGCGTTCGCGCCTGATGCGCCTGTCCGGCCAGTCCGAAGTGACCGGGCATGTGGACATCAACTATTACTGGCGCGAACACATGCGCGTGCACGTGCCCATCGTCACCACGCCGTCGGTGCGTTTCCAGTGCGGCGAGGACGAGGTCAACATGGCCGCGGGCGAATGCTGGATCTTCGACACTTGGCGGCATCACCGGGTGCTCAATCAGGGCAACGAAACGCGCATCCACCTGGTGGCCGACACGGTCGGTGGCGTCGGCTTCTGGAACCTGCTGGAACAAGGCCGGACGCCGGAGCGGCGCGAGCCGGGATGGGCGCCCCGCAGGATCGCGCCATCCGCCGGGCACCGGGCGACGCTGGATTACGAGTCGTTCAATGCCTCCCCGGTGATGACGCCGTGGGAACTGCGCGAGTGCATCGGCTTCCTGATCGGCGAAGCCGAGCGGGGCCCGCAGGTGCCCGCGATCCATGCCGTGCTGACGCGGTTCGCGCGCCACTGGCATGGCGTGTGGGCCTGTCATGGTGACCAGCCTTCGGGACTTCCGCGTTACCGTGAGCTGCTCAAGGACGTGCAAGCCGCCATCGCGCAGGCCGGCGCGGCCCAGGTCCGCCTGCAGAACGGCCTCGGCCTGCTGCCCGCGTTGAAGGCGCACATCTTCAGCATGGCGCTGACCGTGGACGCCGATGCCGCCGCATTGCTCGATCCGCATGGCGCCCGGCCGCTGGCCGACGGCGGCAAGGACAACCGGCAGATTGCCGCGAGCGCCCCGTCCTTCGATCGCCCCGTCTTCATCGTCAGCCCACCACGGTCGGGCTCGACGCTGCTGTTCGAAACGCTGGCGGCGGCGCCCGGGGTGTACACGATCGGCGACGAGAGCCATCAGCTGATCGAAGGCGTGGAGGGCCTGGCGCCGTCGCAGCGTGAGTTCCACTCCAACCGGCTGGCGCGCGCCGATGCCACGGCTGATGTCGTGCAGGCATTGCGCGGGCGCTTCTTCGAGGCGCTGCGCGACCGCGAGGGCAACGCGCCGGGGTCGGGTGCCACCGTCCGCATGCTCGAGAAGACGCCGAAGAATGCCCTGCGTATTCCGTTTCTGAAAGCCGTGTTCCCCGACGCGAAGTTCGTCTACCTGCATCGCGATCCGCGGCAGGTGTGGGGCAGCATGATCGATGGCTGGCAGTCGGGCCGCTTCCGCATGTACAACCTGCCGGGCTGGGAGGGTCCCATGTGGTCCTTCCTGCTGACGCCGGGCTGGCGGGCACTCAACGGACAGGCACTCGGCGAGATCGTGGCGAGCCAGTGGGAGACCGCGACGCGGCTGATGCTGGACGACCTGGAGGCGCTGCCGCCGGAGGACTGGATCGCGGTGGACTACGGACGTTTCCTGCAGGATCCGCAGAGAGAAGCGGTGCGCCTGAGCGGGTTCGCCGGCTGGTCGTGGGATCGCGAACTCGGGGCGCAGCTGCCGCTGTCGCGCTACACGCTGTCGCAGCCGGACCCGGACAAGTGGCGCCGGCATGCGCAGGAGATCGAGCCGCGTCTGGTGCAGTGGAAGGACACGGTCGAACGCGCCGCGCGCGCGGCCGGCGTCTGAAACCGGCAAAAAAGAAGGCCGCCCAGGGCGGCCTTCTCGTCCACGAGCGCGTTGCCGCGCCGGGGCTCAGAACTTGTGCTTCTCGTCTTCCGGCTGCGCGGCCTGGCGGGCGATGGCGTCGACCAGCACGGCCTTGGCTTCGGCGGCATTGCCCCAGCCGTCCAGCTTGACCCACTTGCCCTTCTCCAGATCCTTGTAGTGCTCGAAGAAGTGGCCGATGCGCTCCAGCCAGTGCGGGCTGACCTGGTCGATGTCGCTGATGTGGCTGTAGCCGGCGAACACCTTGTCGACCGGCACGGCCAGCAGTTTTTCGTCGCTACCGGCTTCGTCGCTCATGCGCAGCACGCCCACGGGACGGCAGCGGATCACCGAACCCGGGATCAGCGGCAGCGGCAGCACCACCAGCACATCGGCCGGGTCGCCGTCGCCGCACAGGGTGTGCGGCACGTAGCCGTAGTTGCAGGGGTAGCGCATGGGCGTGGAGAGGATGCGGTCGACGAAGATCGCGCCGCTGGCCTTGTCCACTTCGTACTTCACCGGCTCGGCATCCTTGGGGATCTCGATGATGACGTTGATTTCGTCCGGCGGGTTCTTGCCGGCGCTGACCAGATCCAGGCCCATTGCGTGCTCCGAGGGGGTGCGGTGATTGAGGGCCGGCATTTTACGCGCTTGGCTGCTGCGGCGCAGCAGCGCCCGGGCCGGACTGGCCGGCCGTCGGCGCCGGGCGCGTGATTCAGGGTGCCCTTCAGCTTGCCGGGCCTAGAATCCGCCGCCCATGACGCTTCTCCGTGCCGCCGCCGCTCTGCTGCTGACGGGGCTGGCTCTTGCCAGCCCGGACGCGGCCGCGCGCACGGTGTACCGATGCGTGCAGGGCGGGACGGTCAGCCTGGCCACCGCGCCGGAGCCCGGCTCCAAGTGCACGGCCAAGGAGATCGACGACAACGCCGTCAGCACGCCCAACCTGTGGGGATCGATGGGCGTGTTCAGCGGCACGCTGTACGAGCGCGAGCAGGACGGGCAGAAGGTGTATTCCACCCGCAACCTGCCCGGTTCCACGCCGTACCTGAAGTTCACCGTGCAGACCCCGCCCGGCGAGCCGGCGCATCCCGGCCTGGGCCGGGTGGGCAAACCGCGGCTGGACCGCTACCCGAGCGAGTTCAAGGCCGCGTCGCGCCGGACCGGCGTGGACGACGCCTGGCTGCGCGCGGTGGCACACGCGGAAAGCGACTTCGACGCCAAGGCGGTGTCGCCGAAGGGCGCGATGGGTGTGATGCAGCTGATGCCGGAGGTGGCAAAGGAATACGGCGTGGCCGACCCGTTCTCCTCCAGCCAGTCGATCGACGCCGGTGCGCGCCACCTGGGCCTCTTGATGAAGCGCTACAAGGGCGACCTGACGCTGGTGGCCGCTGCCTACAACGCGGGCATCGGCACGGTGTCGCGCTATGGCGGCGTACCGCCTTATGCCGAAACGCAGGAATACGTCTCCAAGGTCACCGCGCTGTACGAGCTGTACCTGCGCGCGCTGGGCCGCAAGCAGGCGCCGGAACGCCCCGCACTTTGAGCGGCACGTCGGCTGCGCCGGCGTCCACCTTCACCTCGCGTCCGCAGCCGCGCGCCTAGCGTGTAACGGTGGCCCGGCCTTCGTCTGCCGGGCAGGAGATCGCCATGAAGCACCGCCGCGTATTCAGCGCCCCCTCCGTCGCCGTGGCCGAAGCCGCCCTGCGGCGTGCCGTCGGCGCGGGCATCGCCCCCGACCATGTCGCCCTGATCGGGCGTCCGGAGACCGAAGTCCGTGACGTGCCCGACCACGAAAAGGAAGCCGCCCCGACCGACTTCAAGCAGGCCGCCTTGCGTGGCTTGGTGGGCGGCGCGGTGCTCGGCCTGCTGCTGGGCGGCGCCGCGATGCTGGTGCCTGCAGTCGGTATCCACCCTGCCGGCGTGGCCGTGTGCGTGGCGATCGGCGGCTGCGTGGGCATGTGGGCGGCGTCGCTCGCCGGCTCGGCGGTGCCCAGCGAAGTCCGTCGCGACTACGAGGCGCAGCTCGAGGCCGGGCAGGTGCTGCTGGTCATCGACGACGAGGACGATGCGCGCTTGGAGCAGGCCACGGCGGCGGTGCTGGCGACCCCCGGCGTCGCGCGCCTGCAGGTGCTGCCGCACGGCCTGCTGCAGTAGCGCCGACCGCGACGTATCATCGCCACCACACCGTAAGAGGACGGGCGCATGCGTCGTTGGGCGATCACGGGAATGCTGTTCTTCGCGGGCACGGGACTGGCGTCGGATACGGCGCAGTGGGAGAAGTTCGGCGCCGACCTGCCCACCGGTCCCGTGGTGCCGCTGGCCAGCGCACTGGCCGATCCTGCTTCGCATGTGGGACAGGCCAGGGTGTTCAGCGGCCGCGTCGTCGATGTCTGCCAGAAGAAGGGCTGCTGGGTGATGCTGGAAGACGAAGGGCAGGGTGCCCGCGTGCTGCTTGGCGACCACGACTTCTATGTGCCCAAGGACGTACGCGGCCAGGCCCAGGTCCATGGCGTGCTGTCGCGGGTCGAACTGTCGCCGGACGCGCAGCGGCATACCGCGCAGGAAACCTCCGGCGCGGCGGTGCCGGCCGTGGAGTACCGCATCGTCGCCGACGGCGTGCAGGTACTGGCCGACGATCCCGGCGCCTGACCCGTCTGGTCAGGCGAGCAGGCGTTCGGAAGCGACGACGTGCCTGCCCCGCGGCGCATGCAGCGCCGCCTGCAGCAGCGCATCGGCAACCCGTTCCGCCGGCACGATGCGGTAACGCCGCGGCAGCACCCCGTCCAGCGCGCCCATCACGCGCAACGCAATCCGTTCGCCGCCGCGATGTTGCCTGCGCTCGCCGCCCAGCAGTCCCGGCCGCAGCAGCGTCAGCGACGCGAAACCTAGGGCGCCCAGCGCCTGTTCCACCTCGCCCTTGGTGCGCGAGTAGAAGAGGCGCGAATCCGCATCCGCCCCCATCGCCGACACCAGCACGAACGTCGTGGCGCCGTGTGCATGCGCCTGCCGTGCGATCGCCAGCGGATAGTCGTGATCCACCCGGCGGAAGGCGTCCTGCGAGCCGGCATCGCGGATCGTCGTGCCCAGTGCGCACGCCACGGCGTCCACGCGCCACCAGTCGGCGTCGGCGGGCAGCGTGTCGAAGTCCACCACCGGATTCACCAGCTTGGGATGCGGCGCGAGTGGCCGGCGCGTGGGCGCGACCACCTGCAGCACGCGCGGGGAAGCGAGCGCGCGCTGCAAGGCGGCCTCACCGACCAGGCCGGTGGCACCGGCCAGCATCAGACGGGTCATGGGATATGCCTCACCGGCGGGAAGACGGTGCCATCTTGCCAGTCCCGCTGCCGGAGGAGTGCACGGCATCGGTTACCCTGCCACGACGGGCGTGGCCCGATCACACGGAATTCCTGCATGCACCGCCTCGCCGCGCCGGCTTCGACCCTTGCCATGGACACCGGCCGATGAACCTGCCGCTCCACTACGGTGTGCTCGGAGCGCTGGAAGCGGGATTGATCGCGCTGATGATCGGCCTGCTGTGTTTCCTGTTCTGGAATGCGCTGTGCGTGCGGATGCGCTGGTCGATGGGTCATGCGATTGGCTGGTCGTGCCTGTCCGCCGTGGTCATCGGCGCAGGCGTGGACATCTGGAACATGTTCTACCTGGGCATCGCGCGACTCGAATCGCCGCTCTACGCGCGCATCGCGCTGCAGGGCATCCACGATCCCGACGGTCTGGGCTCGCGTGTCGTGCTGGAAATCGCCGGCGCGTTGACCGGCGTGGTGCTGGGTTGGCAATGGTTCAGCAAAAAAACCGATGACGCCGCATCGACGAAAAGCACCGAAAAAACGGATGCGTAACACCAAAGCTGGCGCGGCATCACGCATTCCACGCGCCGCAGACGCGGTGCTCACGGGCGCCTAACACCGGGCTAGCCGATGGCGGAATCCACGTGGTTAAGCACGCGTGCACGTTCATGTCGCGCCGCAAATTTCGTTCAGAACGACGGCGGCAAGGTGGGGCCGTGCGCAATCGGACGCACTCCCACAGAACGGAGCACTGACATGACGAACAACAACCGCAAGCCGCTGATCGCCCTGGTCGCCCTGAGCGCCGCGCTGGCCATGCCGCTGGCCTTCGCGCAGGAAAAGACCGACGACGGCATGCAGGAGCAGCAGACCGAGCAGAGCGCCGAACAGGCCACGGGCTCGGCCACCACGCCGACGCAGAGCACCGACGCTGGTGCCACCCAGGCCAAGCAGGGCTGGGCTGACGTCGACACCAACGCCGATGGCAACATCAGCAAGGAAGAGGCGGCCGCCAACCCGGGCCTGAGCCAGGTGTTCGACCAGGCCGATGCGAACGCCGACGGTTCGCTGACCGCGGACGAGTACAAGGCGTTCGTGAGCAAGAACTACGGCGACCAGCAGAAGTAAGCATCGCCGCCACACGGGGTGACGCCGCGCATGCTGCGTGATGCGCCGCCGTCGCCCTCCTGAAGGGGCGGCCTCTCGTGCCGCCCCTTCCACTTCCCCACACCCATCCCACTGGAGGCATCCATGAGCACGACCCGGAAGACGCTGTCCTGGCGTGGCCTGACCATCGCACTGGCCTTCGCCATCGTGCCGTTGGCACAGGCGCAGGATGCCGCCGAGCGCACGGAACGGCCCGCTGCATCCGCCGCCGAGCCCACCAGCGCACCGCGCACGTTCGAGGAGCTCGACCAGAACGCGGATGGCGCGATCAGCAAGGACGAAGCAGCGGTCGATCCGCCCCTGGCGCAGGTGTTCGGCACGCTGGATAAGGATGCCGATGGTCGCCTGAGCCCAGAAGAGTACGCAGTACATCTGCAGGGCACGCCCTGACGCACCACCCTCTCCCACGAACGAACGCATGGAGGAACCCATGAAGCCTTCTACCCACAGACTGACGATGGGCCTTGGCCTGGCGCTGTTGAGCGCGGGCCTGATGACGGCCTGCGGCCCGGAACCGGAAGATACCCCGCCGCCGAGCCCGCCCGAGCCGGTGGAGACCACGCCGCCCACCGACAACATGACGCCGCCGGCCCCCACGCCGACGGATCCGTCGGTACCGCCCACCGACTCGACGCTGCCGCCGCCGGCCAACCCGAACGCGCCGGAGACCACGCCGCCACCCGCGGATGGCACCACGCCACCGCCCAGCACGGGCGGTTGATAGTCGACACTGTCGATACGCGTCGATCACCCCACGGCCGCCCTGAAGAGGGCGGCCGTCTTCGTGTACGAAGGCGTGGCTGCTATCCTTCGCGGCCTTCGCAGAAAGGGAAGGACGGTATCCGATGGCGCGCATCCGATGGGTCGGCTTCGACGGCGACGACACGCTCTGGAAGAGCGAGGATTACTACCGGCAGGCAGAAGCGGACTTCGAGGCGATCCTCGGCACCTATGTCGATCTCGCCGATGCGCGCACGCACCAGCACCTGCTGGAAGTCGAACGCCGCAACCTGAAGATCTTCGGCTACGGCGTGAAAGGCATGACGCTGTCGATGCTGGAAACCGCGATCCAGGTGACCGACGAACGGATCAGTGCGCACGACCTGCATCGCGTGATCGAGATCGGGCGCGCCACGCTGCAGCATCCGGTCGACCTGCTGCCGGGCATCCGCGACGCGGTCGAGCGCATCGCCGCCGACCATGAGATCGTGCTGATCACCAAGGGCGACCTGTTCCACCAGGAAGCCAAGATCGCGCAGTCGGGCCTGGCCGACCTGTTCCATCGCATCGAGGTGGTGTCCGAGAAGGACCAGGCGACCTACGCGCGCGTGCTGCGCGAGCTGGAGGTGGCGCCCTCGGACTTCGCGATGGTCGGCAACTCGCTGCGCTCGGACATCGAGCCGGTGCTCGCACTGGGCGGCTGGGGCATCCACATGCCCTACCACGTCACCTGGGCGCTGGAGGCCGAGCATGGCGTCGCTGCCGATGCGCCGCGCCTGCACGTGGTGCAGAACGCCGGCGAACTGGTGGATGCGGTCGCCAGGATCGAAGCGACGCCCGACGCCTGAGCGTGCAGGCAGGCATGGCGAGGCTGGGGCACAATGGCACGGTGAAACGCGCGCTGCCGATGGCTGTCCTGCTGTGGTGCCTTGCCGGGGTGCCCGGCGTGTCTGCGGCTGCGCAGGATGTCCCGGCTGCGGCCTATACGCCTGCCAGCGGTGATGCATCGGTGGACCGGCATCTGGCCGACATCAACGATTACGCAAGCCGTTATCCCGCCGCGTTCGCGGACGAAATGGCCCGCTATTACGCTGTGCCGCGCGCCTACGTGGAAGCGATGCAGCAGCAACCCGACTGGACCGCCGGCGACATCTTCATGGCCTGCGCGCTGGCGCAGATCGTCGGGCAGCCCTGCCGTGCGGTCGTGCGCGAGTGGTCGCGCGACCACGAAGGCGGATGGAAGGCCGTCGCCGCCGGCCTTCAGGCAGAGCCGGGAAGCGCGCAGTACCGGCGCTTGCGCAGTGCGCTCGCAGCGACCTATCGACGCTGGGATCGGCCAGCGCCTGGGGCTGAGAAGTGAGTGGAGAGAAGTGAGGAGTGAGGAGTGAGTAAAAGCAGGCTTCCGCTTACTCCTCACTTCTCTCCACTCACTCCTGCTTCCTCCCGTACATGATCAGCAGCACCAGATCGTCCTCGCCGTGCTGGCGGATGGCGTGGGCGCTGCCGGGTCGGGTCAACATCGCGTCACCGGCCCGCACTTCGCGTGCGACGCCGTCCAGTTCGTAGATGCCGCGGCCACCCAGCACATAGTAGATCTCGTCCTTGTGGTGCTGGTGCAGGCCGATGCCGGCGCCGCGGTGAAGGACGCGCTTGCGGAACTCGAAGCCGAGCGCCGGTGCTTCCTTGAAGAAGGGATACGCCGTGGTGCTGCCCGCGCCACCATGCGGTCCGGGCTGCTCGATGGCGATCTCGCGCTCGTTCGCGATCAATGACGGATGCGCCTGTGCCTTGCGGTCTGACAGCGCCGTGCCTGGCGCCCCGCAGTCGGTGTCGCGCTTCACGTGCGCGGCGAGCGACGGGTGGACCTGCTTCCAGCCGGCCACCACCATGCAGGCCACCATCACCGCGCCGCGCTGCTGGAAGTGGGTGTCGTCCTGCTGATCCTGCGCGGGCACGTGCATGAAGTACGCCTTGCTGGCGTCGTCGCCGGCCGCGCGCAGCCAGTCCATGCTGAGGGTGGTCAGGTCGACCAGGCCCACCTGTTCGCGCTGCGCCAGGTCGCGCACCGCTTGTGCGTACAGGCCATGCGTATCGAGGAGTTGCCCGCGGTCGAACTTGCGACGCGCCACCGGCGTCACCAGGATCGGCGTGGCGCCCTTGCTGCGCGCCAGTTCGACATAGCGCATCAGCCACGCCGGGAACGCGCGCTGCGGCTCGTTGTAGCGGGTCGGGTCCTCGATCTTCTCGTCGTTGTGGCCGAACTGGATCAACAATACGTCGTCGGCACGCATCTCTTTCGCCATGCCGTCGAACCAGCCCTCGGCGACGAAGCTGCGCGAGCTTCGTCCACTCTGGGCATGGTTGCGGACCACGTAGGCGTCCTCATCGAGGAACGACTGCAACTGCTGGCCCCAACCCTCGCGCGGTGCGCGCTCGGGTCCGTAGTGGCTGGCGGTGGAATCGCCGGCGATGAAGACCTGGCGCGGGGGTGCGGCGTAAGCGAACGCACAGCAGACGAAGAGCGACACCGTGGCAAGCCAGCGCAACATCATCAGTGGTCTCCTCGACCGGTCTCCTGTGGGAGCGACGTCAGTCGCGATGACGGATCGGGATACCCATTTCGCGACTGACGTCGCTCCCACAGCATCCCTTACCGAGGTTCGCTGCGCGTCAGCGCGCCAGCCAGCCACCATCGACCGGAATGACCGCGCCGTTAACGTAGTCCGACGCGCGCGAGGACAGGAACACCGCCGTACCGCCCAGGTCCGACGGCTCGCCCCAGCGGCCGGCCGGGATGCGGTCGAGGATCGCCTTGTTGCGGTCTTCGTCCGCGCGCAGCTGCGCGGTGTTGTCGGTGGCCATGTAGCCCGGTGCGATGGCATTGATGTTGATGCCCTTGGCGCCCCACTCGTTGGCAAGCAGCCGGGTGATGCCGGCGATGCCGCTCTTGGACGCCGTATACGACGGCACGCGGATGCCGCCCTGGAACGACAGCATGGAGGCGATGTTGATGATCTTGCCGCTGCCCTGCGCGATGAAATGGCGACCGGCGGCCTGCGACATGAAGAACGCGGACTTGATGTTGACGTTCATCACGTCGTCCCAGTCCTTTTCGCTGAAATCCACGGCATCGGCACGACGGATCAGGCCGGCATTGTTGACCAGGATGTCCAGCCCGCCCAGGCCCTCGACGGTTTCCTTCACCAGCCGCTCGACCGGATCGATGCTGATCAGGTTGGCTTCCAGGTTGAGGAAGCGGCGACCGAGGGCGCGCACCTTCTCGCCGGTCTCGGCGGCTTCGACGATACCGGCGGCGGCGATGTCGGCACCGGCTTCGGCCAGCGCCACGGCGATGCCCTGGCCCAGGCCAGTGTTGGCGCCGGTGACCAGCGCGATCTTGCCTTCGAGACTGAACGGATTGCTTGCCATCGTGGATTCCCTCGGTGTGGTGCGCTTCTGGTGGAACGGAGCATGCTCCGCTGCGCTGGGTACATCGGTTTCGGATGGTGGTTCAGCCGAGCACGCCCGGCTCTACGCGATGTCGGTTACTTCAGCTGGCAGATGTCCAGCACGTGCATGTCGGTGTAGTCCAGGTTCTCGCCACCCATCGCCCAGATGAAGGCGTAGTTGCTGGTGCCCGAACCCATGTGGATCGACCACGGGGGCGACACCACGGCTTCGTCGTTCTGCACCACGATGTGGCGCTGTGCGTCCGGCTCGCCCATGAAGTGGTAGACGCGGTCGTTGTCGGCCAGGTCGAAGTAGAAATACACCTCGCTGCGGCGGTCGTGCAGGTGCGGCGGCATGGTGTTCCACACGCTGCCGGTCTTCAGCACGGTCAAGCCAAGCAGCAACTGCGAGGACTGGCAGGTGGCCGGCACGATGAACTGGTAGATCGTGCGCTCGTTGCTGGTTTCCAGCGCACCGCGCTCCAGCGCCACGGCGTCCTTGATCGACAGCTGCTTGGTCTCGAAGCGCGCATGCGCCGGCGTCGAGGTCAGGTAGAACTTGGCGGGGTTGGCGGAGTCATCGGACTCGAACGCCACGTCGGCGCTGCCCATCGCCACGTACAGGCCGTCCTTCGGGCCGAGCGCATAGGTCGTGCCGTCGACGGTGACCTTGCCCGCGCCACCGCCGACGTTGATCACGCCCAGCTCGCGACGCTCCAGGAACGGCTTGCCGGCGGCCGAGGCGGGCTCGGTCTGGCGCGGCAGGTCGACCTTCTTCGACACCGGGGCCGCACCGCCGATCACGAACCGCTCGTTGTGCGAGTAGTTCATCTGCACCGTATCCGCGACGAACAGGTTGCCGATCAGGTAACGGTCGCGCAGCTGGTCGTTGCTGGCGCCGTCCATCATG
Organism: Pseudoxanthomonas sp. Root65; assembly: GCF_001427635.1. Classification (NCBI taxonomy): domain Bacteria; kingdom Pseudomonadati; phylum Pseudomonadota; class Gammaproteobacteria; order Lysobacterales; family Lysobacteraceae; genus Pseudoxanthomonas; species Pseudoxanthomonas sp. Root65. The sequence continues at coordinate 703,637 of NZ_LMHA01000001.1, read as the reverse complement.
TCCGGGTGGGTGGCGTGGTAGGTCTTGCAGAACATGGGCGGGGCTCCGTGGATGCGGACGCCCGGGGAACGGGGCGTCGGGGAAGGTCGTGGGGCGATTCTACGGCCTCTGGTAACCGGTGTCATTTTGCGGTGCGGCAGGAGGCCGGGAATGGGTAATCGGGAGTAGGGAATGGGAAACAGAAGGGGCGGGAAGGCTGCACCGGCACTTCCCGGTGGTTTGAAGGCGCTAATCCCTCTTCACCATTCCCTATTCCCGGCCTTTCACTCCGGCGGCTGCGAGGAGTCGCGGATGATCAGGTGCGGGCGGATGCTGGCGGCGGCCAGCACCGGCGTGCCTTCCGGCTGGATCAGCATGGCGGCGGCGGTGCGGCCGGTGTCGCGGGTGTTGCGGCGGACCGAGGTCAGCGAGGGCCACAGGCGCGAGGCGAGCGGGCTGTCGTCGAAACCGACCACCGACAGCTGGCGCGGTATGTTGATGCCGGCGCGCATGGCGACCTTGTAGACGCCGGCGGCCATTTCGTCGTTGCCGGTGAAGATGGCGGTGGGACGGTTCTTGCCCGACAGCAGCTTCTCGGCGGCGACCACGCCGGACTCGAAGGTGTAGCCGGCTTCGATGATGCGCGACTTCGGAATCTCCAGGCCGCGCTTGGCCATCGCCTGCACGAAGCCGTCGGTGCGCTCGATCGACGAACGGTACGCGGCCGGCCCGGTGATTAGAGCGATGTCGGTATGGCCGAGCGACAGCAGGTATTCGGCGGCTTCCGCCGCGCCGTCGCGGTCGTGGGTGACCACCATGCGCGCGGGCGTGTCCATCGACACCGAGGCGATGCGCGAATAGCGGCAGCCGATCTCGGCCAGCATGTCGGCCAGCGCCTGGTCTTCCGACGCGCGCGGCACCAGCATCACGCCGTGCAGCTTCTGCTGCTGCACGAAGCGGCGCACGCCGTCGATATAGCCGGGGCTGCGGCTGTCGCAGGGATGCACGACCAGCTCGAAGCCCGAATCGCGCAACGCGTCCAGCGCGCCGTACTGCATGTTGACGATGTACTGCGCGGTCGGATTGTCGTACACCATGCCGATCAGGAACGAGCGGCGGAACGCCAGGCCGCGCGCCATCGGGTCGGGCACGTAGCCGACTTCCCGCATCAGCGTCTCGACCTTCTCCCGGGTGTCCTTACGGACCAGCGGCGAGTGGTTGATGATGCGCGAGACGGTTTTCTTGGAGACACCGGAGAGCCGCGCGATGTCGTTGATGGTCGCCGCCTTGCCACCGGTGGTCAGGGCAGCGGGGGTTTCGGGCTTCTTGCGCGCGGGCATGGGGCGGGGCGGGTCCGTTCGTCGGTCGGAAGGATTCTAGCGGCTGGGGATCAATCCAGCGCGCGATAGCGGAAATTACGGAAATGCACCTTGCCCTGGCCGGCGGCGTACAGCGACGGCTTGAGGGCCAGGAAACCGCCGGCGACGTTGTGGTGGTAGCCGGAGACTTCCATCTGCACCGGATACTTGGTCCAGGTGCTGCCGTCGGTGCTGGTATGGATCGTGACGATGTGGCGGTCGTGCTTCACCCGCAGCCAGAGCCTGCCGCCCCGGGCGCTGGGCGCCAGCTTGCCGGGGCGCTCAAGGCCGTAACGGTGCATGACGAACTGCTCGCCATTGCTGCCCACGCCGGCATACAGGCGGTCGTTGTAGAACAGCACGGCGCCACCCTGCGCGCCGGGTTCGACCTCCATCTCCACCTCGAACTGGTAGGCCAGGTCGCCGGCGATGACGCCCAGCGGCGAACTGTCGCGCGGCGAGGTGCCCTTGCCCTGCAGCGTCATCACGCCGTCGCCGACGCCCAGCCGCGCGGCTTCGCCCGGTGCCGGATCGTAGAACGCCCACTGCGGACCCAGCTTGCCGCTGCGGAAGTCGTCCGACAGCGCCATGCCGTGCGGCGAAAGCGCCTCGCCCGCCGGCTTGGGCAGCGGCTGGCTCAGGTCGCCGCCCTTGGCGACGAACCAGCCGTCCTCAGTCCATTCGATCGGGTCGAGCAGCGCCTGCCGGCCCAACGTCCAGAAGTCGCGCTCATAGCCGTGGTAGATCATCCACCACTGGCCGCCGGCATCCTCCACCAGCGTGGCGTGGCCGCGCGACCACCAGTACTGCTCGCGCGAGGTGGTACGCACCACCGGATTGTTCGGCGCGTTCTGCCACGGCCCGTGGATCGAGCGCGAGCGCGCGACGATCACCATGTGCCCGGTCGGTGGACCGGCGGTGCCGCCGACCGCGGTGATCATGTAGTACCAGCCGTTGCGGAAGGTGATCTTCGGGCCTTCCTGCGCATAGCCTTCCACGTCCCACGATTCCGGATAGCGCCAGCCGTCGTAGACGTGCTTCACCTCGCCGACGGTGCTCAGCCCGTCGTCGGCAAGCTGCACGTAGTCGCCGGCGCTGAGGAACAGGTAGCGCTTGCCGTCTTCGCCGACCGCATGGCCGGGGTCGATGTGCCCGGGCAGGCCGATGTCGATCGGTTCGCTCCACGGGCCGCGGATGTCGTCGGCCCACACCACGAAGTTGCTGCGGCGGGGCGATTCCGTTCCGCCGACACGCGCGGGGAAGTAGATGTAGTAACGGCCCTGGTGCTTGACCAGGTCGGGCGCCCAGATCGAGCCGACGTTCCTGGTAATGGCATGGCCGACCGGCTGCCAGTTGATCAGGTCGCGCGAATGCCATACCGGCAGGCCGGGATAGGCGGTGAACGAGGACAGCGTGAGGTAGTAGTCGTCGCCGTCCTTCAGCACCGACGGATCGGGGCGGTCGCCGGCGAGCACGGGATTGAGGAAGGTGCCGTCGCCCAGGTCCGCCTGACGCTGGTGTTCGATGCCGCGCTTCCATGCCGGCTCGCGCTGGCCGTCTTCCGCCAGCGCTGCCATGGGGGCGAACAGGCACAGGGCGATCATCCACGACTTCATTGCCATCAGGAATCCTCTACTTCGACGACGCGTGTTGCGATGTCCATTGCGGGTATTCGGTCGACAGCAGCCGCTTGGGCCAGCTGCCGTACCACTCGTAGCCGGTGCGGCGCTCGCGCGGAATGTCCTCGTAGCGCGTGACCCGCACGCTGTCCCGCGTCGCCAGCACCACGCTGTTGTCGTTCGCATCGTAGAAGCGCGCCCACAGGCCGCTGGCGGAGGGGTCGGCGACCAGGCGACGGTCCTTCGCGCTGCTGTGGAACTGGAACTGTTCCGCCGGCGCGTCGAAGGTCTCGATGCGCCAGCCGGTGATCTCGACGCGACGCAGCCAGGCCACGGCGCCGTCCACGGCCGCGACAACGGCGGGCGAGGGATCCGGGATCGACATCAGGTAGCGGACCACGCCGACGGTCTCCTGCCCCGCGATGGACGGCAGCTCGAACTTCCGTCCCTGGGCGGGCAGCAGGGTCCGCGCGTCGTACTGGCCCGCCCAGCCGGCCAGCGTGTCGCCCTGCCGCACCTGCAGGCGCAGCAGGCAGGCGTCGCCGGCATCGATCGCCGTCTGCACGCGTGCGCGCAAGGCGGCATCGACGAACGCATAGCGGCGCGTATCCGACACCACCTTGCGCAGGGTGCCCAGCACGCCGGCCGTGACGTCGTCGGCGATGGTGATGTGCGGGTGATACGGTTGCGTGGCCGGTACGGTATGCGGCCAGCCACCGCACGACGGGATCTGCTGGGCCAGCGTGAACGCGATGCCCTTCAGGCTGCCGTCGCGATAGCGCGCATCGCCGGTGATCGCATACGCCGTGGCCAGGTAGTCCAGTTGCGTGTAGATGTTGCGGTTGTCGAAACTGCCGCCGGACTTGCGCGCCTCGGCATCGAAGCGTGCCTTCTCCGCCTCATCCAGGATGCGGGCAGGATCCTGGTTCTCGATCCAGCCACCGTCCGTACGCTGGTAGCGCAGGATGTTGTCGGCGATCTTCGCGACCTCGTCCGGTGCATGACGGGGGTATTGGTCGCCGTGCACGTTGCGCCAGTGGTGGATGGCATCCTCGAAGCCGTCCAGCGAGGGCGTCTCCGCCCCTGTGGCGGTGCCCACAGATCCGGTCACCGCCAATACGGCGGCGCAGAGCAGGCGAGCGCGCAGGCGCTTCATTACTTGATCGCCCGCGGCAGCCACAGCGACAGTTCGGGGAACAGCGTCACCACCATCAGTACCGCCAGCCCCGCCAGCCAGAACGGCCAGATCGTGCGCATGCTCTGCGCGATGGTGATCTTTCCGATGGCGGTGCCGATGAAGAGCACCGAGCCCACCGGTGGCGTTACCAGGCCGATACCGCCGGTCAGCACCAGCACCAGCCCGAAGTGGATCGGGTCGATCCCGTAGGCCTTTGCCACCGGCAGGAAGATCGGCGTGCAGATCAGGATCATCGGCGCCAGGTCCATGAACGTGCCGAGCACCAGCAGCACCAGCACGATCAGCAGCAGCACCGTGTACTTGCTGTGGGCGATCGACTGCAGCGCGTCCACGGCGGCAGCCGGCACCTGCAGGTAGGCCAGCAGCCAGCCGAACACGGCAGCGGTGGCGATCACGAACAGGATCACGCCGGTGGTGCGCGCCGCGTGGGTCACGGTGGCGAAGAACTCCTTCAGCGACAGCTGGCGGTACAGCACGCTCGTCACCAGCAGCGCATAGACCACCGCAATAGCGGCGCTCTCCACCGCGGTAAAGATGCCCGCACGGATACCGAAGAAGATCAGGCCCACCAGGCCGAGGCCGGGCAGTGCCGCGACCAGTCGCAGCATCACCGCGCGCATGCCGGGGAACGGTTCGGTGCCGTAGCCGCGCTTGCAGGCCACCGCCCATCCCGTGAACATCAGCACGACGGTCATCAGCAGCGCGGGCACGATGCCGGCGGCGAACAGGTCGGCAATGGACAGGCCACCGCCGGCCGCGGCCGAGAACAGGATCAGGTTGTGCGAAGGCGGCACCAGCAGCGCCACCAGTGCGGCGGTGATGCTGACATTGACGGCGAAGTCGCGGTCGTACCCCCGCTTCACCATCTGCGGGATCATCGTGCCACCCACTGCCGAGACGTCGGCGATCGCCGAGCCCGACACGCCGCCGAAGAACAGCGACGACAGGATGCTCACCTGGCCCAGGCCGCCGCGCAGGCGGCCGACCAGCGAGGCGGCCAGGCTGATCAGGCGCTCCGAGATGCCACCGCGCAGCATGATCTCGCCGGCGAAAATGAACAGAGGAATCGCGATCAGCGACGCCGAGCCGGTGCCCGACGAGATCTGCTGCACCAGCACGATGCTGGGCAGGTCCAGGTAGAACAGCGTGGCCAGCGAGGCGGCCGCCAGGGCGTAGGCGACCGGCACGCCGATCAGCAGCAGGATCGCAAAAATCGAGAACAGCAGGGTGATCGCCATGGCTCAGCGGGCCTCGTCGGTCAGCGGCGCGCGCAGCACCAGGAGCAGTCGGTACAGGGCGAACACCACCATCAGCACGCCCCCCAACGACAGCGGCAGGTAGCCGATGCTCTGCGGCATCGGAGCCCCGGCGATGCGGATGTCCAGGCCGTCGAACAGCAGCACCGCACCCCAGTAAGCCATCACCGCGCCGATCGCGGCGATCACCAGCGGAGATACCGCGTGCAGCAGCTTCTTCAATCGGGGGGCGGCAGCGTCGGCCAGCAGGAAGAAGCCGAAATGGCGGTTCGTATGAACGCCTGCCGCGGCCCCCAGGCTCATGGCGGTGGTCAGCAGCAGGACGGTCACCGGCTCGGTCCAGCTCGGCGAGTCGTTGATCACGTAGCGGGCGATCACTTGCCAGCCCTGCACGACGACGAGGCCCAGCAGCGCGGCGACGGCGATGGCGATGGCGGTGTTGGACAGCACGTCCAGGCCGCGCTGCAGCGGCGTGGCGGGAGGCGGCGTGGTTTCTTCTGACATCATCGGTCCTCAGGCCAGGTCGCGGATGCGGCGGTACAGGGCGTCGATCGCCGGGTCTTTGCGGTACTGGGACAGCAACGGCTGGGACGCCTGCGCGAACGCATCGAGATCGGCCTCGTTGTGCTTCACGCCGGCTTCGAATACCGCGTCGCGCGCCTTGGCCTCCGAGGCATCCCAAAGGGTGCGCATCACGCCTACCGACTGGCGCGCGGTGTCGACCAGCAGTTCGCGGTCGCGCGGTTGCAGCGCATCCAGCGTGCGCTGCGATACCAGCAGCACGTCCGGTGCGTAGGAGTGGTTGGTCTGCGACCAGTACTGCGCCGCCTCGAAATGCCGGCTGGAATGGAAGCTGCGGATGTTGTTCTCGGCGCCGTCGATCATGCGCGTCTCCAGCCCGGAGAACACCTCGCCCAGCGACAGCGGCGTGGGGTTGGCGCCGAACAGTCGCAGCATCCGGATGAAGATGTCCGACACCGGCACGCGGATCTTCATGCCATGCAGGTCCGCGGGCTTCTCGATGGCGCGGCGTGCGTTGTAGAAGCAGCGCGCACCGGAGTCGTAGATCGCCAGGCCGACCAGCCCGCGGCGGGAGAAGCCGTCCAGCACGGCCTTGCCCACGCCTTCGTCCATCGCGCGGCGCATGTGCGGCACCGAATCGAACACGTAGGGCAGGCACAGCGCCTGGGTCAGCGGGAATGCGTTGTTCAGCGCGCCGGCGTACACGCGTGTCATGTCGATGGCGCCGAAGCGCGCCATGTCGATGGCTTCCGACTCGCGGCCCAGCTGGCCGGAATGGTACTGGCGCAGCGTCACCCGTCCACCGGTTTCGCGCGCCATCGTCTCGCCGATCCAGCGCACGGCTTCGACGGTGGGATAGTCCTTCACGTGCACGTCGGTCGCGGTCAGCACGTGCCGGCCCTCGTCGGCGAAGGCCCGGCTGCCCGCCAGCGGAAGGGCGATCGCGGCCCCGAGGCCGGTGCCCAGGAAGCGACGACGGTTCATCATGCGCGCCAGTCCCCTTCGTCCTTCGCCGTCGCGGCGGTCGCGACGCAGGCAATGCTGCCATGGCCATCGAACTCGATCAGCGCCTGCTGGCCCGGCAGGATGTCGTGGATGCCCGTCGCGTTGCCGGTGGCGATCAGGTCGCCGGCCTTCAGCGGCCGTCCACGGCGCGCCGAGCGCGACAGCGCGAACGCGAACGCCGCGCGCAGGCCGCCGGGCAACGTGGTGGCGCCACCACGGCCGACCTGGCGCCCGTCGATCGACGTGGTGCAAGTCAGCGAGGCATCGCTGCGGTCGGCCCAGTCCGGGATCTCGGCACCCATCACCAGGCCATTGTTGTTGCCGAAGTCCGACACGACTACGCGCGGGCCCAGCTGGTTGATCGTCGCCAGCGGACTGCTGGCCACTTCCATGCCGATGAACAGCGTGGACGGCACGGCCGCGGCTTCCTCCGGTGTCCAGTCGTGCTTGTCGGCCGGAACGTCGGCGTCCAGGCGCAGGACGTACTCCGCTTCCACCGCACCGAAGCCGCCCGAGAACACCTCGAACGTGGACTGACCACCGGTAGTCATCTGTAGCTGGCGGGCGAAGATCGGACCGAGCAGTCGCTCGTCCCCGGACGCATCGCGCCGCTCGGGCGCGATGAAGCCGACCTTCCAGCCGACCACGCGGTCCGGCCAGTGCGCGATCGCCAGATCCTGCACGCGATAGGCGGTGACCAGGTCATCCGGGATGTCGCCGGGAAAGTCGGGCAAAGCACGGCCCTGGCGGCGCGCAGCGACGAAACTGCCGGCCACGGCGGCCAATGCGGGAGCTGCGGCGCGTGCATCGGCGAGGGCGTTGTGGTCGTTACTCAAGTGGGTTCTCCCCGCTCCGTTTTGTTGCACTGCCGAGTGACAGTGCAGGCTGATGGCCTGTATATGGTAAACCGGTGTCATTGACAATGTGCACTGCCGCAAAACCCATCCCGATGCCACGATGCGTCGATCCACTCCTGGGAGGGAGCCAATGCTTGATATCCGTTTTCCCGCGCGGGTCCGCGGGCTGACCTGCGGCCTGGCCGCGCTGCTGATGGCATTCGCCACGGCGCCGGTGCTCGCCGCCGATGCGCCGGCGCTCGCGTTCCCCGGCGCGCAGGGCGCCGCGGCGCACACGCCGGGCGGGCGCGGCGGCAAGATCGTCCGCGTCACCACGCTGGCGGCCGACGGGCCGGGTTCGTTCAAGGAGGCCGTCACCGGTAAGGGCCCGCGCATCGTGGTGTTCGAGGTGGGCGGCGTGATCGACCTCGGCATGAAGGAACTGCGCATCAGCGAACCGTTCCTGACCATCGCCGGCCAGACCGCGCCGCACCCCGGCGTGACGATCATCAAGGGCGGCCTGACCATTGCCACGCATGATGTGGTGATCCGGCACCTGCGCATCCGGCCGGGCGACGGCGGGTTGCCGAAGCGCTCCGGCGACATCGACGCCATCACCACCGTGCGCGGCGCGCACGATGTGATCGTCGACCATTGTTCGCTCACCTGGGCCACCGATGAGAACCTCAGCGCCTCCAGCACGCGCTTCCACGGCGAGAACGAAGCCGAATGGATGGCCAACGCCTCGCGCCGGATCACCTACAGCAACAACATCGTCAGCGAAGGCCTGGCCGATTCGATCCATGCCAAGGGCGAACACTCCAAGGGTTCGCTGATCCACGACCACGTCAACGAGGTGCTGATCGTCGGCAACCTGTATGCGCACAACTACGAGCGCAGCCCGCTGTTCAAGGGCGGCGCTCGCGGCCAGGTGATCAACAACCTGATCTACAACCCCGGCCAGCGCGCCATCCATTACAACCTGATCGCGGAAGAATGGAGGGGCCATCCCTACTCGAAGGGCGAGATGGTGGTGCGCGGCAACGTGATGCGCGCGGGCAAGTCGACCGAGCCGCTGGCGTTCCTGATGATCGGCGGCTCCGGCGACCTGGATGTGTATGCGCAGGACAACCTGATCGTCGATCGCGTCGGCAAAACCAGCATCCAGGAAACCGGCAGTTACACCACCGCACCGGTGAAACTCAACCGCGTGAAGAATGCGCCGGCCTTGCCATTCGGCGTCAGCCTGCTGCCCGCCGCGAAGGTGCAGGATGCGGTGATCGAAAACGTGGGCGCCACGCCGTGGAACCGCGACCTGATCGACCGTCGCATCGTCGCCGATGTCATCGAGGGGCGTGGCGAGATCATCGACAGCCAGGACCAGGTCGGCGGCTACCCGCAGTACAAGGAAACCCGCAAGCTCTTCGTCGACAGCGAATGGAACCTCGACGTGATGGAACCGAAGTCGGGTAGCTATCCGCGCGGCGAACCGCTGCGCTGAGTCCGCGCGGGCCGGCATCGCCGCCGGCCATGCACGGCACCGAAGGCCCGCCGCGAGACGGGCCTTTCGTTTGTCCGGCTGACTGGGCAATCGAAGAAGCATCAAGAGGGTGCCGTCAGGGATACGCGCCACCGGCGCACCCTTCGATCAGGGAGTGCCCGGATGCGTGCGGCAGCCTCCGGGCCGGGAAAGAGACGCGGCGGACGCGCCGGCAAGCGCGCCCGCCCGACACGGTCAGAAGTTGAACCGCGCGCCCACGTAGTACTGTCTGCCGGTGTGGTGATACACCGAAGCGCGGTCACCGGCCGAGTCGACGTACTGGTCGTTGAACTCGTCGGTCAGGTTGAGCCCCTCGAAGGTGAGGGTCAGGTGCTTGTCCCACTTGTACGACATCGAGAAATCGACGCTGCGCGCGCTGCGCTTGCCTTCCACGTCGTTGTTGTTCTGCCCGGGCACCCGTTGCAGGTAATCGTCGCGGAACGACGTCGACACACGTGCGCTGAACTTGTTGTTGTCGTAGTACAGCGTCGCGTTGTACGAATCGGGCGACAGGTTGACCAGGTCGTTGGCGATGTACGTGACGGGGAACGTGCCCGGGACCGCGTAGTCGATATCCGAGGTGACGTGCGTGTAGTTCAGCAGCACGCCGAAGTGGCGGAAACCCCCGGGCAGGAACGAGAACGGCTGCTGGTAGTTCAGCTCGAAGCCCTTCAGCGGACCGCCGGGCGTGTTGATCGGCGTACGCACGTCGAACTCCACATCCCAGAATGTCGACGGCACCCACTCCAGCGGCAGGCCGGTGTCGCGGTAGGCGATGTTCTCGCGCAGTTCCTGGATGTAGGTTTCGATGTCCTTGTAGAACAGCGCCAGCGACAGTACCGAGTCCTCGGCGAAGTACCATTCGGCACTGAAGTCGTAGGTCTTAGCGCGGAACGGATCCAGGTAGGGATTGCCGACACGGATGTTGGGCGTGCCCGTGGTGGTGACGCCGGCACCAGGCGACAGGTTGCCCAGTTGCGGGCGCGCCATCACCTTGGCGGCGCCGAAGCGCAGCACCAGTTCGTCGGTGACGTCCCAGGCCAGGTTCAGCGACGGCAACCAGTCCTTGTAGTCGTTGGTCACGGTGACCGGACTACCGCCGCCGACCGACGTATAGCCGCTGGCGTCGATGTCGGTGGTGGCGTAACGCACGCCCACGTTGCCACGTAGCGGGCGTCCCCCCAGGTCGGTATTGAAGTCCAGCTGCAGGTAGCCGCCCCAGTCCTCTTCGCCGATGCTGCGGTTGTTACCGCGTGCATTGCCATTGGTGATGCTGCTGAGCGTGAAGTCGCCGCCTGGCACGCCGGTGTTGCAGTTGCAGTAGATATCGAAGAGGTCGGCGATCGCGCCAAGATCCGGGATCAGCCATGTGCTCGGTCCGCGCCCATCGAGGCCGCGCCCGAAGCCGGTCACCAACGTGGACAGGTCGGCCAGCGTGGTCCCGGCGGGCAGTGCCGGCACCGCCGTCTCGCTGGCGCGTCTGAACTCCCACGTGTCCATCTGGAACTTCTTGTACGACAGCCCGCCGCGCAAGGTGAAGGTCTCGTTGATGGCGAAGTCCAGGTCGAGCTTGCCCGTATCGAAGGTGTTGTCCACGCCCTGGGGACGGATGCGGATCTCCGAGCCCGTGGTGTTGGCGGCGGGACTGCTGATCCAGCGCCATGCGGAGGGACTGGTGACATCCAGGTTGCCGTAGGTGATCACGGGCAGACGGCTGTTGCCACGGTAGTCCCAGCTGTAGCCATCGAGGTTCTGGATATCGAACGTCACCGTGGTTTGCACGGGATTCTTGAACTCCGACGTCGAGGTTCCCACCATCGCATTGAGTTGGAGGCGGTCGGTGAGGTCCTGCTCCAGGCTCAGGCTGTACTGGCTGAACTCCGTGGACAGTTCGTCGAAACGCGACTCCGAACGAACATCCACGTTGTCGAACACGCCGTAGACCAGGTTGCCGCGTTCATCCACTTCGGCCTGCCGCACGTGCGTTTCGTACTTGCCACCCTGTGCGTTCGAGCGGCTGAAGGAGATCGTTTCCAGGAAGTCCTCCTGGCGCGTCGCATCGAGCTTCGAATACATCGCGTCGAAGCTCAGCAGCGTGCGGTCGCTCGGCTTGAACTGCAGCGCCGCCGTGACGCCCAACCGCTCCTGCTGGTGGGTGAGGCGGCCATAGCGCGGCAGGCGCGGGTGGAAGGTGGTCGTTGCCGATGCCAGCCGGTAAGCATCGTTGTTCGCCTGGGTATTGGCCGGGCGCGGATTGCCGGTGGAGCAGTTCAGCGCGGTGGTGCCGCGGCCACTGTTGTTGGCGTTGTTCTGCGGGGTGTAGCCGACCGGACTGCAGAAGCCGTTGGACGATGGACCGTTGTCCCAGCGCACAGCGCTATAGCCTTCTTCCAGCAGGTTGCGTTCGCTGTACGCCGCCGAGAGCAGTGCGCCGAACTTGCCGTCCGCCCAGGTGTTGCTGACCAGGGCGGAAAAGCGGGGGTCCCACTGCTGCGACAGGTCGTTGTAACCCATCTGGCTGGTGACTGTGCTGGTGAAGCCGTCGTAGTCGAACGGCCGCGCGCCGCGCAGGTCGACCGTTGCGCCCAGCGAGCCCTCGTCCACCTGCGCAGATTGCGTCTTGCGCACCGTCAGTTTGCTGAAGAGTTCGGCGGCGAACACGTTGAAGTCGAAACCTCGGCCCCGGTTGGCGCCACCGGAGCTGTCGGTGCCACCGGTGGTGGCCAGGGCTTCGAGTCCGTTGATGCGCACGCGCGTGAAGTCCTGGCCCAGGCCGCGCACGGTGATCGAGCGGCCTTCGCCGGCATCGCGATCGATCGCCACGCCCGGGATGCGTTGCAGGGCTTCTGCGAGGTTGAGGTCCGGGAACTTGCCTATGTCTTCGGCGACCACGGCGTCGATCTGCTCGGCGCTGTAGCGTTTTTCCTCAAGTGCTTTTTCCAGACTGGCGCGGAACGTGCCGACCACCTCGATGCGATCCAGTTCGGTGGTGGCGGGTGTGGCGGCAGGCGTCGACTGCGACTGCGCGAACGCGGGTGCATGCAGCGCGACGGCGATCGAGAATGCGAGTGCGGTAACCGGTGTCTTCCGGCGATTCGGATAGTGGTTCATGACATCCCCCTCCCAAGGGCGGCCAACGATTTTCGATATGCCGTCGTGTGCCGACAGCGTGGAATTCCCCCGAACATTCCAGCGCGGCATCGAGCTGATGACACCGCTGGTCAAAACGCTAACAGAGAGTGCACTGCAACAACAACCGGTTGATTTGGCTGGAGAAAATGTCCCGGGACAGCCGTCTGTTGGACATGGCCTTCCTGTCGCTGACGGACATCGCGCGCGAAAAAAAGCCCGGCCGGGAGAGGCGGCCGGGCTTCGGGTGCCCCTCCGCAGGGGAGGGGCGGGACGGTCAACGCATCAGAACTTGTAGCGCAGGCCCAGCAGATACTGGCGGCCGGTCTCGCTGTAGTCCAGCGGGAGCTGGCCGCTGGCGTTCTGCACCCACGACTCCTGCGGCTCGTCCGTCAGGTTGATGCCTTCCAGGCTCAACTCCAGCTTGTCGTTGAGCTTGTAGCGCAGCGCCATGTCGATCGTGGTGGTGCCGGTCTGCCCGTGCACACCATCGATGTTGTAGCCCGCTTCGGTACCGGGTGCCTGCAGCAGGTAGTCGTCGCGGTTGGTCGCCGAGACGCGGCCGGAGAAGCGCTCGCCTTCGTAGTACAGCGTGGCGTTCCACGAGTGCTTCGACATGCCGGTCCATGGCGCCTTCAGCACGTTCACGCCCTGGCTGTTGACGTACTGGATCTCCGTGTCGACGTAGGTGTAGTTCAGCTGCGTGCCGAAGTTGGACCACTTGCCGGGCAGAAAGGAGAACGGCTGGACCAATGTGGCTTCGAAGCCCTTCACCTTGCCGCCCGGCGTATTGACCGGCACGCTGAAGACGAAGTCGTCGTTGACCGTCGCGCCCGTCCCATCGAGCAGGCTGGCGGGCAGACCGCTGGAGGCGTAGCTGCGCACCTCGCGCGTGGTCTGCACGAAACCCTCGATGTCTTTGTAGAACAGACCCAGACCCAGCATCGCGCCTTCGTTGAAGTACCACTCGAAGCCCAGGTCCGCCGTCTCCGCGCGAACCGGATCGAGGTTGGGGTTGCCACCGCTGACGGTGCGAGCGCCACCGGCGACGCTGACCGTCACGCCGGGCGTCAGCGAACCCAAGCCGGGGCGCGACATCACCTTCGCCGCACCCAGGCGGATCAGGAAGTCCGGCGTGATCTCCGCCACCAGGTTCATCGACGGCAGGGTATCGCTGTACTCACGGCTCACGGTCGTAGCGACCGGCGTGCCGCTGGCGGTCGCGATGCCGGTCGAGCTCTGCTTGGTACGCACGTAACGCACGCCGAAGTTGCCGGAGACGGGGATGGCGCCCAGATCGGCAGAGAACTCGCCCATCAGGTAAACACCGCGATCCTCTTCCTTCACGCTGCGGGTATTGACCGGACGATCGACGACCGCATAGATGCCGCTGTTGCTGTAGATGTCGAACAGGTCGGCGATGGCCTCGTAATCCGGAATCACCCAGGTGCCTGGCGAACCGTTGACGCCACTCAGGCTGGCCAGCTCGGTGAGATCGGAAGGCACGATGGTGGTGCCGCCGTTGAATGTGGGCACCACCAGTTCGGACGCGCGACGCAGCTCGCGCGTGGAGAACGAGTAATCCTTCGACTGCACGCCACCCTTCAGGCGGAAGCCCGGGCTGATGTTCCAGTTGAAATCCAACTGCGCGGTATCGAAGTCGTTGGTCACGTACTGCGGACGGATGCGGATCTCCGCCAGCGTCCAGCCGTTCGGATCCGTCGGATCGATACCGTAGTTGAGGATTGGCTTGTAAGGATCGTTGCGGTAGTCGTAGCTGTAATTGTCGACGTTCAGCTTGTCCATGATGATCGTCGTCTGGATCGGATTCTCGTGCTCCGACTTGGACGTTCCGACCTTGCCGCTGATCTTGAAGTTGTCGGTGAACTCGTGCTCGCCTTCCAAGTTGAACTGGGTGAATACGGTGTTCCACTCGTCGTGACGGCTTTCCGAGCGGATGTCGACGTCGTCGAACAGACCGTACACCAGCGCGCCGTTCTCGATCACGCCGTCACGGACGACGGTCTGCGGCTTGCCGGTGCCGCTGCGGCTGAACGAGATCGCTTCGATGTACTTCTCGTCGCGGGTGGCATCGATCTTCGAGTACAGCGCGTCCAGGGCGAACTGGGTACGGTCCGTCGGTTTGAACTGCAGCGAAGCCGCCACACCGGTGCGCTTCTGGTCGTGTTCCATCAGCGTGTAGCGGGGGAAGCGCGGGTGGTAGACATCGGCGCCGCGCGCCGCCGCGAACGGAGAGGTCGCGCTGAAGTTGCCGTTGCTCGTGCCCTGCGCCCAGCGGCCGCTACCGGAACCTTCTTCGAGCGCCTGGCGCTCGGAGTAGGCGACCGACAGCAGGGCGCCGAACTTGCCATCAGCCCAGGTATTGGCGATCAGCGCACCGATCCGGGGATCGGTCTTCTCGGCCATATCGTTGTAGCTGGCCTGGCCGCTGGCGCTGAAGGTGAAGCCGTCGTAGTCCAGCGGGCGTGCGGTGCGCAGGTCGACGGTAGCGCCCAACGAACCTTCCTCCACATCGGCCGACGGCGTCTTGCGCACGATCAGCTGCGAGAAAAGATCCGAAGCGAAGACGTTGAAGTCGAAGCCGCGCCCCCGGTTCGTACCGCCATTCTGGTCGGTGGCACCCACCGTGGTGAGAGCCTCCATGCCATTGATGCGGACGCGGGTCAGGTCCGGGGGTAGGCCACGGACCGAGATCTGGCGGCCTTCGCCGCCTTCGCGCGTGATGACCACGCCCGGGATGCGCTGCAGCGATTCGGCCAGGTTGAGGTCGGGGAACTTGCCGATGTCCTCGGCGACGATGGCATCGACCACGCCGGCTTCGCCGCGCTTGATGTCGAGAGCCTTCTCCACGCTGGCGCGGTAACCGGTGACGCTGACAGTGTCGAGCGTATCGACACTGTCCGCCGGTGCGGGCTGAGCGGACTCGGCCGGCTGTGCCGCTTCCTGAGCGTGTGCGACTGCACTCATCTGCAGCGCGAACGCGATCGAGACGGCAAGCAAGGTAACCGGTGTCTTCCGGTTGTGATGACTGACTGGCATGTTCTCCCCTCCTCAAGGGACCATGGCCGCGTACCGCGACTGTTTTGATGGCAAAAAAGCTTGTTTATTCCCTTCCGGATCTTGCCAGCTGGTAAAATGACACCGCTGGTCAAAAACAACGCTAACAGAGTGTGCGCTGCAACAACAACTGTCAGTCGAGCCGGTTAATCTTGTCCCAGGGACAAGCCGAAACGGCCTGCAGGCTGCGCCGCATCCACGCCACGGGAGGAGAGGGGAGATGGGAAAGATCGTCTGTTTCGGTGAGCTGCTGCTGCGTCTGGGCGCACCCGGTCGCCAGCTGTTGTTGCAGTCGCCGGCACTGGAGGTGCACGTCGGCGGCGCGGAAGCGAATGTTGCCGTGTCGCTGGCGCGCTTCGGCCATGACGCCAGCATGGTGGGCCTGGTGGCGGACAATGCACTGGGCGAAGCCGCGCTGGGCGAACTGCGCCGGCATCGCGTCGATACGCGCGCCGTGCAGCAGGCGCCCGGACGCATGGGTTTGTACTTCCTGACCCACGGCGCCCTCCAGCGTCCCAGCGAGGTGCTGTACGACCGCGCGGATTCGGTCTTCGCGCGCGCCGGCGGTGGTGCACACGATTGGCCTGCGCTGCTGGCAGGGGCGGACTGGTTGCATGTGTCGGGCGTGACGCCCGCGCTGGGCCAACAGGCAGCCGATGGCGTGCTTGCGGCAGTGAAGGCGGCACGTGCCGCCGGGGTGAAAGTATCGTTCGACGGCAACTTCCGTCCCAAGCTGTGGGACGCGTGGGGTGGCGACGCGCCGACGATCCTGCGCGGCCTGATGTCCGAAGCCGATCTCCTGTTCGCCAGCCATCGCGACCTGCAGGTGGTGCTGGGCCTTGAGTTTCCGCAGGCGACACCACAGGAACGCTTCGCGGCGGGTGCCGCTGCGGCGTTCAAGGCATTCCCGCATCTCCGGCAGATGGCGGCCACCGTGCGCGTGCAGCGCAGCGTCGACCATCACGTGCTGTCGGGCATCACCGCCTTGCGCGACGGCAGCCTGCTGACCACGCCTTCCTACGAGATCTCCCCGATCATCGACCGCATAGGAACCGGCGACGCCTTCGCCGCTGGCGTACTCCATGGTGGCCTGGCCGGCATGCAGGCCGTCGATGCGCTGCACTTCGGGGTGGCTGCGGCCTGCCTTAAGCATTCGCTGCCGGGCGATTTCAATTTGGTGGCGGCCGCCGATGTGCACGCCTTCCTCGGTGAAAACGGTCTGGACGTGAAGCGCTGACAGGGCGGCGGGAAGCAGGATTATGTTGCGTTGCCGCATCGCGTAACGCAGCAAAATCTATCGTTTGAAGATGCCGCGCCGGGGCTTTGCCGCCGGCCGGATTCCCGCAGACTGCGCGCCATGAGGAGCGCCGTCCATGCGTAGCAAGCTGTTCGTGCCCGGAGACCGCCCGGCGCTGTTCGCCAAGGCCATGGCGGGCGCTGCGGACGTGCTGTCCTTCGATCTGGAGGATGCCGTCGCCGCGAGCGCCAAGGCGGAGGCCCGCACGCAGGTGGCGGCCTTTCTGGGCGACGCGCCGCACCGGGTGGCGGGCAAGCAGGTGATCGTGCGGGTGAACGCGTGGCATTCGCCGCTGTGGGAAGACGATCTGCGTGCGGTGCTGGCGCTCGACGTGGACCTGATCAACCTGCCCAAGATCGAATCGGCCGAGCAGGTCCGGCAGGCGGTGGCGGAAATCGAGGCCATCGAAGCGCGCCTGCACACGCGCCACGCGCCCGGCCTGCTGGTCAACATCGAAACGCCGCGCGCCCTGCGTCATGCAGCGGCGATCGCATCCGCGCACCCGCGCATCCGCGGCCTGCAGCTCGGGCTCGGCGATCTGTTCGAGCCGCATGGCATCCGCCGGAGCGCGCTGCAGAACGTGCACGCGGCGCAGTACGCGCTGCGCATGGCCGCAGCCGAGGCAGGCGTGTTCGCCTACGACGCCGCCTTTCCCGGTCTGGATGACGAAGCGGGCTTCCGTACCGAAGCCGAGTCCGCGCGTGCGCTGGGCTATGTCGGCAAGAGTTGTGTGCATCCGCGCCAGGTGGCGTGGGCGAACGCGGTGTTCGCGCCGACACAGGACGAGATCGAAGCGGCGCGCCATATCGTCGATGCTGCGCGGGATGGCGTGTATGCCGTGGACGGACGCATGGTGGACGCGCCGTTCCTGGCCCGCGCCCGCGCCGTGGTCGCACTGGCCGACGGGAACCGCGCATGACTGTCCGCCGCCATTTCCGGTCCCTCGCGCCTGCGTCGTTGGTATCCATGCTTCGCCGTGCGGCCTGGCTGGGCGTGCTGCTGCTCCTGCTGCCGGCATCGGCATGGGCCGAAAGCCTGACGGAACTGCGCCACGCAACGCTTCCCGCACCCTCCGCGTCCGTGCATGGTCTGCGCACGGCAGGCGGCCGCCTGCTGGCGTTCTCCGACGACCAGGTCCTGGCCTGGTCCGCCGGCTCGACGCAATGGCAGCCGGTCGCCATGCCCGCGGGCGCGACGGCACGCGATCAATGGCAGAACGCCGCCATCGATCGCCTCTACCGCATCGCCGCTGCCGCGGACAGCAGCGCCACGGCGCTGGAGCGCGTGGAACTGACAGGCGGGCGGCTGTCGTTGACCGCGCTTCCCGCATTGCCGCTCGCCCTGCGCGAGATCCGCCTGGCCGAACACGCGGGCGTGCTCTATGCGGCCGGCCTCGACGCGGCAAAGCAGCCGCATCTGCTCCGGCGCGACCTGTCCCAGGCTACGGCGGGATGGCAGGCCATGGCGCCATGGCCGGGCGGAGCGGCAGCGGGCACCCTGATCGCCCAGCGCGGCGAACTGATCGTCACCACGTCCGCCCAACCTCAGGACGCACTGTGGCGCTGGTCGGCGGACAACGGGTGGCAGGCGCTTGCGCCCGTTCCCGGTCGTGTCGCGGCCGCCGAAGGTGCACGCCCGACGGGCCAGTCGCACGTCGTGTATCTCCTGCAGTCCGCGGACGGCACGTCGCGTCTGGCCACCTTCCATACCATCACCCGCGCCTGGGCCGACCTGCCCGGGTCGGGTACGCCGGTTGCCTCGACCCTGACCGCATGGGGCAATGGCTTCGCCGGCTGGGATGCGCAGACGTCCTCGCTCGCCACGGTGGAACTGACGGCGCGCACCTACCTGCTGAAGTGGCTGGACTGGCTGGTGATCGTGGTCTACCTGGCCGCGATGGTCGGCATCGGTCTGTACTTCTACCTGCAGGAGAAGCGCGCCTCGACGGCGGACTTCTTCGTGGGCGGGCGCAGCATTCCGTTCTGGGCGGCGGGCGTCAGCCTGTACGCCACCAACACCAGTTCGATCAGCTTCATCGCCATCCCGGCCAAGGCGTTCGAGACCAACTGGCAGTACCTGACCAATAACCTGATCGCCGTGATGGGCCTGATGTTCGTGGCGATATGGATCGTGCCGCTGCTGCGCAGGCTGGACCTGATGTCGGTGTTCTCCTACCTGGAGAAACGGTTCCATCCTGCCATCCGCATGCTGGCCAGCGCGCTGTGCATCGCCATGCAGATCGGCAGCCGCATGAGCGTGATCCTGTTCCTGCCCGCGCTGGCCATCGCCACCATCACCGGCCTGGACGTGGTGTGGAGCATCCTCATCATGGGGGTGTTCACCATCCTCTACACCACCCTCGGTGGCATGAAGGCGGTGATCTGGACGGACTTCGTGCAGGTGTTCGTGATGTTCGGCGGCGCCATCTTCGCCATCGGCTTCATCATCTACCACCTCAACGGCGGGTTGCCGGAGTTCCTCGAAGTCGCGCGGGCCGAGCACAAGACGCAGCTGTTCGACTTCAGCTTCGACCTGACCAAGGCGACCGTCTGGGGCTTCATCTTCCTGGTCGTGTTCGACGTGGTGCTGACCTTCCCGAAGGACCAGGTGTTGATGCAGCGTGTGCTGTCCACCAAGTCCGACAAGGAAGCCGGCCGCTCCATCTGGACCTTCGCGGCAATCATGATTCCCGGCGGTTTCATCTTCTACGCCATCGGCACGGCACTGTACGTGTACTACCAGTCGCATCCGGAGCGGATGAACCCGCTGCTGCCCATCGACGCGACCTTCCCGCTCTTCATCGCGGCCGAACTGCCGATGGGGGTCACCGGGCTGATCATCGCCGGCATCTTCGCGGCGGCCATGTCCACGCTGTCCAGCATCATCAACAGCGTCTCGACGCTGGCCTCGGTCGACTTCTACGAGAAGCTGGCGAAGAACCCGAGCCCGAAGAAAAGCGTGCTCTTTGCCGAAATCATGGGCGTGCTGGTCGGCCTGACCGGCATCGGTATCGCGCTGCTACTGTCGCGCTACGACATCCATTCCCTGTTCGACGTCTCCATCGAGCTGGCCGGCCTGCTGGGCGGCGGCTTCGCCGGTGCCTACACGCTGGGCATGTTCACCCGCCGGGCGAACTCGCAGGGTGTGGCCATCGGCATCGGCTCGAGCATCGTGCTGACCCTGCTGGTCTGGTCGATGGATCTGGTGCATCCCTACTTCTATCTCGCCATCTCCATCCTGCTGTGCATCGTCATCGGCTATGCCGCGAGCTGGCTGTTCCCGCCGCCATCGCAGTCGCTGCAGGGCCTGACCATCCACCGCCAGGACGCGGTGAACGATGCGGCGTGACCGTGCATGCGCCATCGGTCACATCGCCGGCCCGCCCGCGCTCGTGTAGCCTGACGCCGAAAACGGGAGGCGCGTGGACACCCAGTTCCTGAATACCTTCGTGGTGGTGGCCGATCGCGGTTCGATGGCCGCGGCGGCGCGCGTGCTCAACATCACGCCGGCGGCCGTCGCGCAGCAGATCCGCACGCTGGAACGCGAGCTCGGTGCGCCGCTGATCGCCCGCGCCGGCCGCACCGTCAGCCTGACCGAGGAGGGCGCGCGCATCCTGCAACGGGCGCGCGACCTGCTCCGCGACGTGTCCGACATGCGCAGCGTCGCCAACGACAGCGACGTGTCCGGCGAACTGCGGCTGGGTGCGTGCCCGACCGCACTGGCGGGCATGCTGCCGGACATCCTGGCGCGCATGGTCGACACGTTCCCGCAGATCAACGTCTACATCCGCCCGGCCTATTCGGCGGAGCTCTACCGCGCGGTGGAGGCCGGTGAGCTGGATGCCGCGCTGGTGCTGCAGGCGCCCTACAGCCTGCCCAAGACCTGCGACTGGCTGCTGCTGCGCGAGGAGCCGCTGGTGATGATCGCGCCGGCCCGCATGGCCGGTCGCGACCCGCACGAGCTGTTGCGCAGCGAGCCGCTGATCCGCTACGACCGCAACCAGTGGGGCGGTCGCGTGGCCGACGACTATCTGCATGCCGCCGGCATCGTGCCGCACGAGCGGTTCGAGCTGAACGGGCTGAACGCCATCGCGGTGATGGTGGACCGGGGACTGGGTGTGTCGCTCGTCCCGGACTGGGCGCGTCCGTGGCCGGAAGGCCTGGACCTGGTGCGCATCCCGTTGCCGCTGCCCAGCGAGCCGCGGCGGATCGGCATGGTGTGGTCGCGTTCGTCGGTGCGCATCCGCCTGGTCACCGTGTTGCTGCAGGAGAGCCGCGCCGCCACCGGCCATGCCTGAGCGGTGCGATGTTGCAGTGCACGCTACAAAAACTAGCCTGTGAACATATCGGCGGACGATTCTTCCGCGGCTGGCGTCGACCTACGCTTGGAGCATCGTCGGGTTCGAGCGTCTGGGAGGAACGCTGGGCACGCCGGCCGCCTCCGCGGCCTTCTCGCATACACATCCTTGTCGCGGAACGTGTCGCCTGCTGCGCGACCGTGCCGTCCACCGCCGCATTCCGAGAATCGATCATGAAACAGGTACCCGCCGCGTTCGGCGTTTTCCTGCTGGCCGCCGCCGTCAGCGCCAGCGTCAAGGCCCAACAGACCACCCCGCCGCCGCAGGATGCAGCCGCCGCAGAGGAACGGGCCAGGGATGCCGTCGACCTGGACCAGGTGATCGTCACCGGCGTGCGTGCGCCCAAGTCGATCGACCGGATTCCCGGTGCTGTGTCGCTGGTGTCGAAGGAAGAGGTCAAGCACACGCTGGCGGTCACGGAAGACGCCACGGCCGTGCTCGCTCGTACCGTACCGGGTTATGCCGAGTCGTCGCAGGCCATGAGCAACACGGGCGAAACGCTGCGCGGCCGCATCGCGCTGCGCCTGTTCGATGGCGTGCCGCAGGGCTCGCCGTTGCGCGAAGGTGGCCGCAATGCGACGTTCACCGACATGGGCATCGTCGACCGGATCGAGGTGATCAACGGTCCGTCGGCGTCGGAGGGTATCGGCGCGGCAGGCGGCATCATCAACTACATCTCCACCGTGCCCACGAAGGAAGGCAGTGAGTTCCGCTTCCTGAGCCGGTACTCCACGCAGTTCAAGGACGACAGCGCCGGTTGGAAACTCGGGCTGAACTACGCGTTCAAGCAGGAGAACCGGGACCTGGTGGTCGGCGTCTCAACCATCGACCGCGGCATGGCCTATGACGCGGACGGTCGCCGGGTGGGCATGAACACCAGCGGCTCGGTGTCGGATTCGGTAGCGCGGAACCTGTTCCTGAAGGGCGGCATCAACTTCGGCGAAGACGGCGTGCAGCGCATCCAGCTGAGTTACAGCAACTTCAAGATCGAAGGCAACGGCGACTACATACAGGTCGAGGGCTGCCGCCCCGGAACCTGCGCCAATCCCGTGACCAATACGTCCGAGCGTGGTCAGATCTTCGGTAGCAAGGCGGAGTTCAACGACTTCGAGCAGTTGAACGCGCTGTACACGCACGGCGACTTCCTGGGCGGCAACCTGGTCCTCAACGCCTACTGGGCCGACCAGGCCATGCGCTATCTGCCGGAGGACGGCGACGATCGCCAACTGGTGTGGCCGCTTCCCCCGGGTGCGGAGCGCATCTTCGATCAGTCCGAAATCACCAGCAAGAAGTGGGGTTTTCGGCCTTCGTGGACCCGAACCTCGGTGTTCGGCGTCGATGGACTGGAGCTCCGGGCCGGTGTGGACTACGTCTACGACGAGGCGCAACAGCGTCTGGCGCTGACCAACCGGCTGTGGGTGCCGCCCATGGAGTACACCAGCGTCGCGCCCTACGTCCAGCTGAGCTATGACCTCGGCCCGGTGACGGTGAGTGGCGGTTTCCGTCGCGAAGACGGCGAGCTGCGCGTGGACAGCTATACCACCACGCCCTTCCGCAACAGCGTCTTTGTCGAAGGCGGTGGCGTGGAGTACACGGAGAACCTGGTGAACTTCGGCGCTATCTGGCGCATCGCCGGTGGCTGGTCCGTGTTCGCGTCCTATGGCGAAGGGTTCAGCCTGCCCAACATCGGCATCCCGCTGCGCAACATCAACGTGCCCGGCCAGTCGGTGGACCGTATCCGCGATCTGCAGGCCATCGTCGTCGACAACCGCGAGTACGGCTTCAACTGGCGCGGCGACCGCGGATCGCTGGGCGGCTCCTATTATGACTCGCGCTCGCCGTTCGGTACGTCCCTCGCGGTCGATCCGGCGACCAATGACTACGTGCTCAACCGCGCCCCGACCCGTATCAAGGGCATCGAGCTGAGCGGCGAGTGGCGCTTCAATCCGCAGTGGAAGGTCAACGGTCTGTACTCCCGCATCCGCGGCGAGACCGCGTTCTGGAATGCCGATCTCCGGGATCGCTACCCTGCCGGTGGTCTCAACAAGCCCATCGGCGTGTCCGACATCAATCCCGACAAGATCGGTGCGTCGGTCAACTGGCGCTTCAGCGAGCAGGGCGACGTCACCCTCAATGCGACGAAACTGCTGGACCGCGACTTGTACGCGTCCGAAACCCGCGCGTTCGATGGCCAGTTCTTCGAGTTCAGGGAGAACACCCGCGGATACACGCTCTTTGACTTGAGTGCGAACTACCGTTTCGAGAACTATGGCCGCGTGACCCTGGGCATCGAGAACCTGACCAACAAGCAGTACATCCTCAGCTGGTCGCAGGTGGACTTCTTCAAGAACTATTTCGCCGGTCGCGGACGCATGTATTCCGTCACCTACGAATACACGTTCTGACCCATCATCCGCGGATGCCGGCACTCTCCCACGTCGCCTCCCCCCGCGCCGTCCCCTCTCCAGGGCGGCGCGGGCTTTGGATGGTACTAATGCTTTCGCTCGCCGCCTGTGCGACAGCCACGCCACCGCCGCAAGCGCTGCCGCGTGCGCCGCTGGATGAGGTGCTGTCCACGGTCGTGGGTGGGCACGGATACCTGGGCGCCGTCGCTGTGGTTGCAGATCACGGCACGACGGTCTATCGGGGGGTGTTCGGTCATGCGGACCTGCAGGGGCGTCAGCCGCTGCGCGAAGATGCCATCTTCCGCATCTACTCGATTACCAAGCCCGTCACCTCGGTGGCGGCGTTGATGCTGGTGGAGGAGGGCAGGTTGCAGCTCGATGCGCCCGTCGCCACCTATCTGCCGGCATTCGGCGGATTGCAGCGCCTCGAGGGAGGCACTGTCGGGTCGCCTGCACTCGTGCCGGCACAGCGCGCCCTCACTGTCCGCCACCTGCTGACCCACACCGCCGGGTTCGCCACTGGCGGCGACGACATCCGGGTGGCGTCCGAACTGCTGCAACGGCAGGCGCCGGAAGCAGCCGGCGACCTGGCCGGCTATGCGGAACGTGTCGCCAGCGCGCCGCTGGCGACCGAACCCGGCACGCGCTTCCGCTACGACGGCGTCAACACCGAAGTCCTCGCCCGCGTGATCGAAGTCGCCAGCGGGCAAACGTTAGACGACTTTCTGCGCACGCGCATCCTGCAGCCGCTGCGGATGCATGACACCGGATTCGAGGTTCCTGTCGCGCAGCGGGGGCGCGTCATGGCGCTGACGACGCGCGATGCGGACGGACGGCGCGTGCTCGCCGATACGCCGACGGCACGCGAACCCGGCAGTCGCCTGCGCGCCTACGACAGCGGCGCGGGCGGGCTGTATTCCACCGCCGCCGACTACCTGCGCTTCGCGCGGATGCTGGCCGAAGGCGGCGCACTGGACGGCGTGCGCCTGCTGCGCCAAGACACCGTGGCGATGATGATGTCCGACCAGCTGGCCGGCTTCGATCCGCCGGTGCCGGCGCCGGAACCGGGCGAAGGCTTCGGCCTGGGCGGCTATGTCGTCACCGACACGGCGAAGAGTGCGCGACCGGGTTCGCCCGGACAGTTCGGCTGGTCCGGTGCCGCGTCGACCTATTTCACCATCGACCGTTCGCGCGGACTGGTGATCCTGCTGCTGTCGCAGCACCTGCCGACCGAAGGCGCCGCTCCGTTGCCCAAGCTCGCCGCGCCGTTCTACCGCGCCGTCTATTCGGCGGTGTCGCCGTGAGCACGCGGACGGGGACCGTGCTGGTCGCCGGTTCGGCCAACCTCGATTTCGTGGTGCGGGCGCCGCATGTACCGGCACCGGGCGAAACCGTGCTGGGCCGCGACTTCGCCACGTTCCCCGGCGGCAAGGGCGCCAACCAGGCCGTGGCGAGCGCGCGGGCCGGCGCCGTGCCCACGCGCATGCTGCTGGCGCTGGGCGAGGATCCGCAGGCGACCGTGCTGGAACAGGCACTGGCCGAGGCCGGCGTCGCCACCCAGATCGTGCGTGTGCCCGGGGTCGCCAGCGGCACCGCCTTCATCTGCCTGTCCGACAGCGCCGAAAATGCCATCACCGTCGCCCCCGGCGCCAACGCGGGCCTGCGACCGCACCATCTGCCCTCGTTGCGCGGCGTGAGCCATCTGCTGCTGCAGCTCGAGACGCCGCTGGACACCGTCGCCACGTTCGCCCGCCTGGCGCGCGACGCCGGCGTGCGCGTGGTGCTCAACGCGGCACCGGCGACCACGCTGCCGGACGGCCTGCTGCACGACGTCGACGTGCTGGTGGTCAACGAAGGCGAACTGGCCACGCTGGCAGGCGGTGGCACCGTCGCCGCGCAGGCCGCGCGCCTGGCGGTGCCCTGCGTGGTGGTGACCCTGGGCGAGCGAGGCTGCTTCGCGCGCCGGGGCGCCGAACTGTTCCTGCAGCCCGCCTTCGCCATCGATCCGGTCGACACCACGGCGGCCGGCGACACCTTCTGCGGCGCGCTCACCGCACGCCTGTCCGAACATGCCGGCTTCGCCGACGCGCTACGCTTCGCCAGTGCGGCCTCGGCGCTGGCCTGCACCCGGCTCGGCGCCCAGGCCAGCATTCCGGCGCGATCCGACGTCGACGCGTGGCTGGCCACGCAGGCCGACGATCCCTCGCGACGGGCCGCGCTGGCGGCCTATTGCGGCATCCCCTGATCCGATCCCAGACGAACGCATGACCACCCCCACGCCCCCCGTCCCGCCCGCGCACGACGACGCACCGCCCGCGGTGACGACCGAATACAAGTTCTCGCACGTCACCACCCAGCGCTATCTGCCCACGCCGGGCAAGGCGCCCGGCTGGCCGTTCGCCGACATCGGCCAGTGGAAGATCGACGCCAACGCCTCGGCCGACGACTGGGTCGCGGAACTGAAGGACTGGCGCCGCGAACATCTCACCCGCATCGGCTACGACGACGCCAATTACCGTCGTCCCGAACTGCAGTGGGCGCAGCGCAATTTCGTGCACGCGCAGGTGATGGTCGAGGACCGTTATCTCTACGACCCCGTCGCCGGCCGCTATACGGTCGATCGCTACCTCGACGACCTGGACGCGCGCTACGGCGGCCTGGACAGCGTGCTGCTGTGGTGTGTCTATCCCAATATCGGCGTGGACGACCGCAACCAGTTCGACTTCGCCCGCAGCCTACCGGGCGGCCTCGAGGCGTTGCGTGGCGCGGTCGACGATTTCCATCGCCGCGGTGTGCGCGTGTTCCTCACCACCATGCCGTGGGACAACGGCACCCGCGACGAAGGCGAGCCCGACTGGCAGGCCATCGCGAAGATCGTCAAGGCGGTCGGCGCGGACGGCATCAACGGCGACACCTACAACGGCGTGCCGCGCGCGTTCTTCGACGCCTGCGATGCGTTGGGCCATCCGGTCGTCGTGCAACCCGAGTCCACGATCAGCGCCGAAGAACACCTGATCTGGAACGTGCAGAGCTGGGGCAAGAAGGCGCCGAATGAGGTCGTGCCGCCGGTGGCCAAGTTCAAGTGGCTGGAACCGCGCCACATGATCAACTACGAGAACCGCTGGGGCCGCGACCGCAATCACGACCTGCAATACATCTTCTTCAACGGCGTGGGCTACAACGCGTGGGAAAACGTCTGGGGCCTGTGGAACCAGTTGACCGCGCGCGATGCCGAATCGCTGCGCCGCATCGCCGCGATCTACCGCCGCTTCCCGTCGCTGTTCGTCAGCCTGGACTGGCGCCCGTACGAGCGCACCCTGCAGGCCGGCATCTTCGCCAGCCGCTTCCCGGGCGAGGGCCGCACCGTGTGGACGCTGGTCAATCGCCATGAGTACCCGATCGAAGGCGAACAACTCGCCGTGCCGCATGTCGACGGCACGCAGTACATCGATCTTTGGAACGGCGCGGCATTGCAGCCGCGCATCATCGACGATCAGGCGGTCCTGGAGACCACGCTGGAAGGCCGCGGCTTCGGCGCGCTGCTGGCGCTGCGCGACGGTGTGCACGAAGACGGTCTGGAAACCTTCCTGGCCCGGATGGCGGAGCGTGCCGCCACGCCGCTGGCCTCGCTGTCCTCCACGTGGATCGCACTGCCGCAGATCCTGCAGGCCATCGCGCCGACCCCGCCGCACCCTGTCGCGCCGGACGGCATGGTGACGATCCCGGCCGGCGAGTTCCTGTTCGCCGTGCAGGGCATCGAGATCGAAGGTCAGGTGTGGGAAGGCGTGGACGTGCAGTTCCCGTGGGAACCGACCGCGCGCCGCCACCACCGCCGTCGCATGCCGATGCAGGCCTTCCACATCGACCGTCACCTGGTGACCAACGCGCAGTACAAGGCCTTCGTCGATGCGACCGGTTATGCACCACGCGATGCGCAGCACTTCCTGCGCGACTGGCGCGACGGCGCCCCGCAGCCGGGTTGGGAGAACCGGCCGGTGACGTGGGTGTCGATCGAGGATGCGCGCGCCTACGCCGCGTGGGCGGGCAAGCGCCTGCCGCATGGCTGGGAATGGCAGTACGCCGCGCAGGGCACCGACGGTCGCCTGTATCCCTGGGGCAACGCCTGGCGCGAGGACGCGGCACCGCCGGTGTTCCGCGGGCGCGTGCTGCCGCCGCCGGCCGAGGTCGGTGCGTATCCCGCCGGCGCCAGTCCGTTCGGCGTGATGGACCTGGTGGGCCACGTCTGGCAGTGGACGGACGAATTCCATGACGAGCACACCCGCGCCGCCATCGTGCGCGGCGGCAGCGACTACGAGCCGCGCACCTCGCACTGGTACTTCCCGCAGGCCAAGCGGCTGGACCAGCACGGCAAGCTGTTGCTGATGGCGCCGGGCAAGGACCGTTCGGCGCGGATCGGCTTCCGTTGCGTGGTGGACGCGGCGTGACCGGCGTGACGGTTCCGACCGGCCGGGATGCTTCGTCGCGAGCGGGCGTGACGCTCGGCGGACTACTGGGCGATGCCCTCGACGCCAACCGGCGTGGTCGCCTGTCGCACTTCATCACCGGCGCCGACAGTCCGGCCATCGCGCTGTTCTCGCCGGCGCACCGCGCGCACAACACCGAGGGCGACTGGTATGGCGAACATGCCGGCAAGTGGCTGTCCGCCGCGGCGCGCGCCTACGCCCGTAGCGGCGACGCCGCGCTGGGCGCGCACCTGCGCGAGGTCGCCGACTACCTGCTGTCGGTGCAGGAAGACGATGGTTACCTCGGCACCTACGCGCCCGAGCGACGCTTCACCCGGCCACAGCCGCCGAAGCCGCCCAGCTGGGACGGCGCGCCGGCGCTGCGCACCTGGGACATGTGGGTGCACGCCTACCTGATCCTCGGGCTGGTGGAAACCGCGCGCGCACTGGGCGACGCGCGCTACACGCAGGCCGCCGGACGCATCGCCGACCTGTGCGCGCATGCACTCGACAGCGGCATCGACATCACCACGCTCGGCAACCACCACGGCATGTCGGCCACCGTCCTGATGGACGCCGCGCTGGAACTGCATGAGGAAACCGGCGATGCGCGCTTCCTCGTCCTGGCGCAGCAGGTGTTCGCGCAGGCCAATGCGCATCCCGCACTGCGGCTGCTGCCGGCCATCGAAGCCGGCGCTGACGCCTCCGAGATCGCCACCGGCAAGGCCTACCAGCTCCTGTGGAACCTGGTCGGCGTGGTCAAGCTGTGCCGCGCCACCGGGGACGCCGCGCTTCGCCGCGCCGTCGAGGCGATGTGGGAGAACATCCACCAGTACCACCTGACCCTGGGCGGCGGGCCGTGGGGCGGCGTGGCCCACCGCTCGCGCGAGGTCTTCAACGCGCGCGGCACGTTCAGCCCGCTGGCCTATGTGGAAACCTGTTCGCTGCTGTCGTGGATCCAGTTCAACCGCGAGCTGCTGCGCCTGACCGGCGAGGCGCGCTACGCCGAGGAGATCGAGCGCACCGCCTACAACGACCTGCTGGGCGCGTTCGCGCCCGACGGCGAGGACTGGTGCTACTACTCGTTCCCCAACGGCCGCCGCGTGCACACCACGTATTGGCGCTGCTGCAAGTCCAGCGGCGCGATGGCGCTGGAGGAACTGCCGGCCGTGGCGTACGCGCTCGAGGGCGAGGCCGCGCGCGTGCAGCTGTACGGCGCCGGCGAGGCGCGACTGGCGCATCCGGCCGCCGGCATGCTGGTGCTGCGCCAGCACACCGGCTACCCGTTCGACGGTGACATCGCGCTGGAGATGCAGCCCGAGCGCGAGGCCACGTTCGCGCTGTGCCTGCGCATCCCGTCCTGGGCCGAAGGCGCCAGCGTGGCCGTCAATGGCGAAGCGGTCCGCGTGCCGGTGGTGCCGGGCACGTTCGCGACGGTCCATCGCCACTGGCGGCCGGGCGACCAGGTGCAGCTGCGGTTGCCGATACGGCCGGTGCTGCACCGGCAGGTGCTGCGCAACGTGCAGGAATCGCGTGCGCCCGACGGATCCGAGGTGCGCCAGCAGGTGCTGGACCTGCACTACGCCGGCGTGACGCGCGGACCGCTGGTCTACGCCACCGGGCTGATCGACGGCTTCAAGACCGAAGAAACCATCCGCCTGCCGGACGGGCCGCAGGACGACTGGCTGCAGGTGCTGCCGCTCGCCGACGACGATGAAGGTCCCGGCATCACCCTGCAGCTCGGCTACCGGCCGCCGCTGCTGTTCTGGCCGTACTACCGGACCGGCGGACGCGTGGACGGCGCCTGGCGCCTCACCTGGCTGTCGCTGCCGCCGGCATGAACAAGCACGCGCTCGCAAGAATTTGTGGCCGCAGAAACAACGTCGGCCGACTGTATCCGCTGCATCGCCTGCACCAGACTGGTCCCCGGCCAGCAGGCGACGGTTGAAGGAGCCTTTCCCCATGGACACTGCCTCTCCCTTCCGCGCCCCCCGGCGCCACGGCCCGGCCGGGCCGCTGAGCGGCGTCAAGGTGCTCGACCTGAGCGCCTACATCGCCGGTCCGTACGGCTGCACGCTGCTGGCCGACCAGGGCGCCGACGTCATCAAGGTCGAGCCGCCCGACGGCGACAACCTGCGCCAGTACCCGTCGACGCTGGAAAAGGAAAGCCGTGCCTTCCTCGGCGTCAACCGCAGCAAGCAGGGCATCGTGCTGGACCTGAAGCAGCCGGCCGACCACGCCGCGCTGCTGCGGCTGGTGCGCGAGGCCGACGTGCTGGTGCACAACTTCCGCCCCAGCGTGCCGAAGCGGCTGGGCATCGACTTCGACAGCCTGTCGGTGATCAACCCGCGGCTGATCTACTGCGCGGTGACCGGCTACGGCGAGAGCGGGCCGATGAAGGACAAGGCCGGCTACGACCAGGTGCTGCAGACCATGACCGGCATGTGCACGCTGCAGGGCAAGCGCGGCGGCGCGCCGGAGATCATCTACGGCTCGGTGGTGGACTACTACGCCGCGGCGCTGCTGGCCGGCGGCGTGTCGTCGGCGCTGTACGAGCGCGAGCGCAGCGGGCTGGGCCAGTTCGTCGGCGTGTCGCTGTTGCGCAGCGCATTGACCATGCAGTCGGCGCGGATGATCTGGGCCGAAGGCGAGGCGCTGGACATCGGCCGCGACATGCGCTCCGGCGGCGTCACCGGCATCCATCCCGCCCGCGACGGCTACCTGTACCTGTCCGCCAACACCGCGCGCTTCTGGAAGGCGCTGTGCCGCCTGACCGGCCTGCACGCGCTGGCCGACGATCCGCGCTACGACACCGTGCGCAAGCGCGCCGCGCATGCCGCCGAGATCGTGCCGCAACTCCACGACGCACTGCAGGCGCGCACCGCGCAGGAGTGGGAAGCGCACTTCGGCGACGAGGTGCCGTGCGCAGCGGCGCGGCGCGTGGAGGACATGTTCGAGCATCCGCAGGTGCTGGCCGAGGACATGGTGGCGGAGATCGCGCACCCGGTGGTCGGCAGCTACCGTGGCGTCACCCGGCCGATCGCCTTCGGCCGCACGCCCGGGCCGGCACCGTTCGCCGCGCCCACCTTCGACCAGGACGCGGACCACGTGCTCGGCCGCCACGGCAGAACTCGCGCGTCGGGCTGATCGCGCGCACGCTTTACGCCGAATTTACGCCGCGGCCCATGCCGCGCATGGCGGCTTTACGCGACCCGGGAACAGACTTTCGCGGTCGGCGGAACTCCTCCCGCCTGGATCGCACCCATGTCGTTCTCCTCTTCCGTTTCGCGCAGGCGTACGCCTGCGTTCGCCACGCCTTGCCTTGCCGCCGGCCTGCTGCTGGCAATGGCGTCCCCCGCGCAGGCCGCGACCTTCACCGGTTCCGGCGCGCTCACCACCGACTACGTCTGGCGCGGCACCACCCAGACCCAGGGCGACCCGGCCGTGCAGGCCGGCTTCAAGGCTACGGCCGACAACGGCCTGTATGGCGCAGTGTGGGGCTCGAACGTCGAGTTCGCCCCGGAGACCAAAGCCAGCAGTGAACTCGACGTCACCGTCGGCTGGGGCGGTACGCTGACCGAGGACTGGGCGCTCGACGTCAACCTCACCCACTACCGCTATCCCTCCACCACCGTCGACCTCGACTGGACCGAGGCCATCGGCACG
The DNA here is from genome assembly GCF_001427635.1 of Pseudoxanthomonas sp. Root65. Taxonomy (NCBI): domain Bacteria; kingdom Pseudomonadati; phylum Pseudomonadota; class Gammaproteobacteria; order Lysobacterales; family Lysobacteraceae; genus Pseudoxanthomonas; species Pseudoxanthomonas sp. Root65. The sequence goes on along the minus strand of NZ_LMHA01000001.1, from coordinate 671,929 downwards.
CTGACCTGGAAGCAGAACACCTGGGCGCAGCTCGGCTATTCCAGCGACGCACTGGCCAGCGGTGAAGCCGGCGCCTATGCACAGCTCGGCGCCAAGTTCCCGTTGAGCGACCAGCTCCGCCTGGAAGGCGCCGCCGGTTACTACTGGCTGGAAGACGCCTACGACGACAGCTACGCGCATGCGCAGCTCGGCGCGGTGTGGGCGTTCAAGGCCCCGTTCGAACTGCGCGTCACCGCGCATGCCACCGACCGCAGCGCGAAGACGCTGTTCCCGGGCCTGGCCGGTTCGCGCGTGGAAGCGGCGCTGCAGGCGTCGTTCTGAGCGCCGCCATGTTCACCGACTTCCTCCACCTGGTGCTGACGCTGGCGGGCGTGCTCGCCGGTGCCGGCCTCCTGTTCCTGCTGATCACGCGGCGCACGCGTACGCCGATGGATGACTCCCATGACTGAATTCCTGCTTGTGTTCGCGCTCGCCATCGCCCTGGGCTGGCCGCTGGGCCGGTACCTCGCCGCGGTGATGCGTGGCGCGCCGATGCGCGGCGATGCGCTGTTCGGTCGCATCGAGCGCCCGCTGTACCGCCTGCTGGGCATCGATCCGGCGCAGGGCATGGACTGGAAGGCGTATGCGAAGGCCTTCCTGCTCAGCAACCTGGTGCTCGGCGTGATGGTCTGGGGCATCTTCATGACCCAGGCCTGGCTGCCGCTCAATCCCAACGACGCCCCCAACATGCGCTGGGACCTGGCGCTGCACACCATGGTGTCGTTCCTCACCAACACCAACCAGCAGCACTATTCCGGCCAGGCGCAGTTGTCGTACCTGGCGCAGATGACCGGCATCGTCGGCCTGCAGGTGGTCACGCCCATGATGGGCCTGGCGCTGGTGGTGGCGACGCTGCGCGGTCTGTTTGGCGGGCGCGAGAAGAGCGCCGTCGAGAGCCACGACAACGGTGACGCCGACGTCGGCAACTACTGGGCCGACGTCCTGCGTCCCGCCGTGCGCGTGATGCTACCGCTGTGCCTGCTGTGGTCGCTGCTGCTGACCTGGCAGGGCGTGCCGTCCACGTTGCAGGGCGGTCCGGTCGCCACACCCATCGATGCGTCGGCGCAGATGGCCGAACAGAAGATCCCGCTCGGCCCGGTCGCGCCGATGGTCGCCGTCAAGCAACTCGGCACCAACGGTGGCGGCTGGTACGGCCCCAACAGCGCCGTGCCGCTGGAAAACCCCACGCCGTTCTCCAATCTGCTGGAAACGCTGGCCCTCATCCTCCTCCCGGTCAGCATCGCGTTCATGGTGGGCAGCTTCACCGGCCGGCGGAAGTTCACCGCGCTGGTGTTCGGCACCATGCTGACGATGTCGCTGGTCTCGGCCGCCGCGGCGCTGTGGTCCGAAAGTCTGTCCGGTACCTCCACCGACATCGCCATGATGGAAGGCAAGGAAGTGCGCTTCGGCGCCGCGCCGTCCGCGGTGTGGGCCGCGCTGACGACACAGACCTCGAACGGCTCGGTCAACGCGATGCACGACTCGCTGGCGCCACTGAGCGGCCTGGTGACGATCGGCAACATGCTGGTCAACAGCATCTGGGGCGGCATCGGCTGCGGCCTGCAGCAGTTCCTCGTCTACCTGCTGCTCAGTGTGTTCCTCGCCGGCCTGATGACCGGCCGTACGCCGGAACTGTTCGGCCGCAAGATCGAGGCGCACGAAGTGAAGCTGCTGGCCGTGCTGGTGCTGCTGCAGCCGCTGGTGCTGCTGGGCCTGACCGCGCTCACGCTGGCGGTGCCGGCGATCACCGGCAACTCCAATCCGTCGTTCCACGGCATCAGCCAGGTGTTCTACGAGTACACGTCCGCGTTCGCCAACAACGGCTCGGGCTTCGAGGGCCTGGGCGACGCGACGACCTGGTGGAACCTCAGCACCACGCTGGTCCTGCTGCTGGGGCGCTATCCCGCGCTGATCATTCCGCTGGCCATTGCCGCCTCGCTGGCCCGCAAGCGCGTCGCGCCGGACGGTGTCGGCACGCTGCAGGTCGAAACCCCCACCTTCGCACTGACGCTGATCGCGGTGGTCGTCATCCTGACCCTGCTGCAGTTCATGCCCGTGCTGGTACTCGGCCCCGTGGCCGACCACCTTGCGCTGATCGCGTCCTGAGGATCGCTTCCATGACTGACTCCACCTTGCAACACCCGCCGCGTCGCCACGCCGCGCTGCTCGACGCGGCCGGCTTCCGCTCCGCCGTGTCCAGCGCCTTCGCCAAACTCGCCCCGCAGCACGCCTTCAGGAACCCGGTGATGGCCGTGGTCTGGCTGGGCACGCTGCTCACCGCCGGCCTGACGCTGGCGGGCATGAGTACGCCCGGCGTCGGCGGCGCGGTGACCGCGCTGCTGTTCGTCACCGTGCTGTTCGCCAACTTCGCCGAAGCCGTCGCCGAAACGCGCGGCCGCGGCCAGGCGGCATCGCTGCGGCGTGCGCGCAAGGACCTGGTGGCGCGTCGCGTCGACACGCCGCTCGGCGGCAGCGAGCGCCGCCTGCCGGCCGCCGAGCTGAAGCCGGACGACTACGTCATCGTCTCTGCCGGCGAACAGATTCCCGCCGACGGCGAGATCGTCAAAGGCCTGGCCACCATCAACGAGTCCGCCGTCACCGGCGAATCCGCCCCCGTATTGCGCGAAGCCGGTACCGACCGCAGCGGCGTGATCGGCGGTACCACGGTGTTGTCCGACGAGATCGTGGTGAAGATCACCGCCGAGCCCGGCCACAGCTTCCTCGACCGCATGATCGCGCTGGTCGAGGGCGCCAACCGGCAGAAGACGCCGAACGAGATCGCGCTGGGACTGCTGTTGCTGACCATGACGCTGACCTTCCTGATCGTGGTGGTCACGCTGCCCTTCATCGCCGGCTTCGTCGGCGCGAAGCTCGACCCGCTGCTGCTCATCGCGCTGCTGGTCTGCCTCATTCCCACCACCATCGGCGGCCTGCTGCCGGCCATCGGCATCGCCGGCATGAACCGCGCGCTGGCCGCCAACGTGCTGGCCAAGTCGGGCAAGGCGGTGGAAGTGGCCGGCGATGTCGACGTGCTGCTGCTCGACAAGACCGGCACCATCACCCACGGCGACCGCCAGGCCACGCTGTTCCACCCGCTGGCCGGCATCGACCATGCGCAACTGCGCGACGCCGCCATGCTCGCCTCGCTGGCCGACCCTACCCCGGAAGGCAAGTCCATCGTGCGGCTGGCGCGCGAGCAGGGCGCGGCCGCGGTGGAACCGGCGCAGGCGCGATTCGTGGCCTTCACTGCGCAGACCCGCATGTCGGGCGTGGACCTGGACGGCGGTGCGCGCGTGATCCGCAAGGGGGCCAGCGATGCGATCGAACGGCATGTCGCCGCGCTGGCCGGCAGCACGCCGGCCGAACTGCGGGCACGCGTCGAACAGGTCGCCCGCAACGGCGCCACCCCGCTGGTGGTCAGCGATGGCAGCCATGTGCTGGGCGTGGTGGAACTGTCCGACGTGGTCAAGCACGGCATCAAGGAAAAGTTCGCCCACATGCGGGCGATGGGCATCCGCACCGTGATGATCACCGGCGACAACCCGCTGACCGCCGCCGCCATCGCCGCCGAAGCCGGCGTGGACGACTACATCGCCGAGGCGCGTCCCGAAGACAAGCTGGCGCGCATCCGTCAGGAACAGGCCGGCGGCCGCCTGGTCGCCATGGTCGGCGACGGCACCAACGACGCGCCCGCGCTGGCGCAGGCCGACGTGGGCCTGGCGATGAACTCCGGCACACAGGCAGCGAAAGAGGCCGGCAACATGGTCGACCTCGATTCCGACCCCGCCAAGCTGCTGGACGTGGTGGAGATCGGCAAGCAACAGCTGATCACGCGCGGCGCACTGACCACGTTCTCCCTGGCCAACGACGTGTCGAAGTACTTCGCCATCCTGCCGGCGCTGTTCGCCGCCGCCATCCCCTCGATGGCCGCGCTCAACGTGATGCAGCTGTCCAGCCCCACCAACGCGGTGATCGCCGCGCTGATCTTCAACGCGATCATCATCCCGCTGCTGATCCCGCTGGCGCTGCGCGGCGTGCGCTTCCGCCCGGCCGCCGCCACCGTGCTGCTGCGCCGGAACATGCTGGTCTACGGCGTGGGCGGCGTGCTGCTGCCGTTCGCCGCGATCAAGCTCATCGACCTGCTGCTGGCCGCCGTCTTCGGCGCCTGAGGAACTGCCATGAACGCTTCCACGCCTGTTTTCCCGCGCAGCACGCTGCGTGCCCCCCTGATGCTGACGGCTGTCACGCTGCTCGGCTTCGGTCTGCTGTACTCGCTGGCCGGCACCGGCCTGGGCCGCGTGCTGTTCCCGCACCAGGCCACCGGCAGCGTGATCGAGCGCGACGGCCGCGTGGTCGGCTCGACGCTGGTCGCGCAACCGTTCGCCGATGACCGCTACTTCCAGTCGCGGCCCTCGGCATCCCACTACGATGTGATGGCGCTGGCCGGCAGCAACCAGGCGCGCACGAATCCCGACTTGCGTTCGCGCATCGACGAAGCACGCAGCGCGGTTGCTGCGCGCGAGGGCATCGATCCCGCCGACGTACCCGGCGACCTGGTGACGCAATCTGGCGGTGGTATCGATCCGCACCTGTCGCCCGCCGCCGTGCGCATCCAGATCGCCCGCGTTGCCCGGGCGCGCGGCATCCAGGCGGTGGACGTGGAACGCCTCGTCGCCACGCATACCGAAGCGCCGCAGTTCGGCGTCCTGGGCGCCCCCCGCGTCAACGTACTGGCGTTGAACCTGGCGCTGGACCAGGCGCAGGCATCGGAGTGATGCGGCATGACGCATCCGCGATGTTTCAAGATCGCTTCAGTGCGTGGGCGGCGTCCCGCGGCGTGGTGGCGCGTACTCGTGTTCCGCGTGGCCGTGTTCGCAGCGGCACTGGGCTATGCGGTGCTGGTCGTGGTGGTTGCGCATCGCGTGCCGGTGGGGTGACTGGCTTTCTTCATAACCCGGAGCAATGAACCCGCGTCTCCGCCCTGTATGCCCGCCTCCCTCTCCCCGTGCAGCCGGGAGAGGGTGCCGAAGGCGGGTGAGGGGCGACGGCGCCGCGATGCTCGTCAGCGAACAATGGGTCGAGTGTCGTGGCGCAAAACGGGTGGGAGTCGAAAGAGAACACCCCCCGGCCGAGCCACAAAGGGTCGTGGTCGAAGCAGAACGCCTTGTGCACGAAGCTCAACGCTGAGACGACGAAGCAAAAAGTCTCGCGCGCAAGGCTCAAAGATGCGACGACGAAGCAAAAAGCCTCGCGCACGAGGCTCAAAGATGAGACGGCGAGGCTTTCTTCTTCGGACGTCGCACCAAAAAAGTGCCTGCGAGAGGCTTTTCGGTGAGATGACAAGGAACATGTCCGGGCGGCCGCACCGGAAAGCCTCGCGGCCGAAGCAGAAAGCCTCGCGGCCAGAGCAAAAAGCCTGGCGGGCGAAGCAAAAAGCCTCGCAGCCGAAGCAGCAAGCCTCGCGCATGAAGCTTTTCGGCCTGCCATCGAAGCGTTCTGCCTCGCCGTTGCCGCTCACCGCTTCGCGCCAGGTAGCAGGCGCAGCGATACCGGCACCCGCGCCACCGTTCGACGTGACATGACAACAGGCAGAATAGTCCGATGACCGACCCCCGCGACCGCCAGGCCGACGCCCTGATCGACCACCTGCAACGCGAGCAGGGCGGGCGGTTGACCATCTTCCTGGGCGCCGCACCCGGCGTGGGCAAGACCTACACCATGCTGTCGCGCGCCCGCGAACTGCGCCGGCAGGGAAAGGACGTCGTCGTCGGCATCGTCGAGACGCACGGGCGGGGCGAGACCGCCGCGCTGACCGACGGGCTGGAGATCCTGCCGCGCCGGCGGATGGAGTACCACGGCCGCTGGCTGGACGAGATGGACCTGGACGCGCTGCTGGCGCGTCGCCCGCAGATCGCGCTGGTGGACGAACTGGCCCACCGCAACGCGCCCGGCAGCCGCCACGAGCGCCGCTGGCAGGACGTGATCGAACTGCTCGATGCCGGCATCGACGTGCATACGACGATCAACATCCAGCACCTGGAAAGCCTCAACGACGTGGTCCACCGGATCACCGGCGTGCGTGTCAGCGAGACCGTGCCGGACGCCGTGTTCGACCGCCTGCGCGACATCGTGCTGGTCGACCTGCCGCCGCGCGAGCTGATCGAGCGGCTGCACCAGGGCAAGGTGTACCTGCCGGAACAGGCATCGCAGGCGCTGCAGGCCTTCTTCTCGCCGTCCAACCTGATCGCGTTGCGCGAACTGGCCATGCAGACCGCCACCGACCGCGTGGACAGCGACCTGCGCGAGGACCAGGCCGCCCGCGGCCTGCCGGGCCTGCCGCTGCGCCGGCGCGTGCTGGTCGCCATCGACGGGCTGGGATCGTCGGAGTACCTGGTGCGCGCCGCGCGCCGCATCGCCGAGCGGCGTGACGCGCCGTGGAGTGTGGTGACGGTGCAGTCCGACAGTGCCGATGCGGCCCGCCAGCGCGAGATCGACCAGGCGTTCGCATTGGCACGGCGACTGGGGGCCGAGGCGGAAGTCCTGCGCGGCACCCGCATCGCCGACGCGCTGCTCGACCATGCCGCGCAGAACGGCGCCTCGACGCTGGTGCTGGGGCGCACGCGCGAGCGGCCGGTGGCGCGCATGTTCAACCGCACGCTGACGCAGCAGATCCTGCAGCGCGGGGCGCACTATGAGCTGGTCATCATCAGCACGCCGGAAGCGCGTGCCCGCGCGCGCCGCATGACCGGCGAGACGCGCGGCGGGTGGTCGCGCAGCGATGTCGGCTTCGCCGCGCTGGCCTCGCTGCTGGCGGTGGGCGTGGCGTGGCTGGCCGAGCGCTGGGTGGGGCTGGAAGACCTGTCGATGGTGTTCATCGTGGCGGTGGTGCTGGTGGCGGCGCGCACGCGCATGTCCGCCGCGGTGGTGGCTGCCCTGCTGAGTTTCCTGGCCTACAACTTCTTCTTCATCGAGCCGCGCTTCACCTTCAACATCGGCGCGCGCCAGGGCGTGACCACGGTGTTCCTGTTCCTGGTGGCGGCACTGGTGGCGGGACGGCTGGCCTCGCGCCTGCGCATGCAGGTGGTGGCGCTGCGCGCGGCCAACGTGCACGCCACGGCGCTGCAGGCACTGGGCCGCGAACTCGCCGCAGCCGCCGACCTGGGGCAGGTGCTGGCCGCCGGACGCAAGGCGCTGGAGCGCGCGCTGTCCGTCGATGCATGGCTGCGCGTGCAGGGGCGCGAGGAACCGGCGGATGCCCTGCTGCCCGACATCGACCGCGCCGCCGCCGACTGGGCACAGCAGCACGGGCAGGCGACCGGCCGCCATACCGACACGCTGGCCGGCGCGGGCCGCTGGTTCCTGCCGTTGCGCGGCGAGGGCAGCACGCTGGGCGTGCTTGGGCTGCGCTTCGATGCGCCGTCCCGGCTGTTGCCGGAACAGCGGCGGCTGGCCGAGGCGATGGCCGAGGACATCGCGCAGGCGGTACTGCGCACGCGCCTGGTCGCCGAACTGGAAGACGCGCGCGTCGGCGGCGAGACCGAACGCCTGCGCTCGGCGCTGCTGTCGTCGGTCTCGCACGACCTGCGTTCGCCGCTGGCCTCGATGATCGGCTCGGCCAGCAGCCTGGCCAGTTACTGGGATGCGATGGGCGGCGACGATCGCCGCAGCCTGCTCGACACCATCCAGCAGGAGGGCGAGCGGCTGGACCGCTACATCCAGAACCTGCTCGACATGACGCGCCTGGGTCACAGCGGCCTGACCCTCAACCGCGACTGGATCGGCGTGGACGAACTGCTGGGCTCGGCGGTGTCGCGCCTGCAGCGCTACCAGCCGGACGTACGCGTGCAGATCACGGTCGCGCCCGATGTGCCGACGATCTGGGTACATCCGGCGCTGATTGAGCAGGCGGTGTTCAACGTGCTGGAGAACGCGGGCAAGTTCTCCCCGTCGGGCGAACCGGTGCAGGTGGAAGCGAGGCTTGTCGACGGCGCGCTGCGCATCGATGTACGTGATCGCGGGCCGGGCATTCCCGAAGACGAGCGCAGCCGCATCTTCGACATGTTCTACAGCGTCGAGCGTGGCGACCGCGGCCGCCATGGTACCGGCTTGGGCCTGGCGATCTGCCAGGGCATGGTGGGCGCGCACGGCGGCAGCGTGCAGGCGCTGCCCGGGCCGGATGGCCGCGGCACGGTGATCCGGATTACCCTGCCGCTGCTCACTCCCACGCCACAGGCACCGGCTTGACCTACAGCGCGCCACCGCCCGCCACGTCCGCACCGCCGGCGCGCATCCTGGTGATCGACGACGAGCCGCAGATCCGGCGCTTCCTCGACATCAGCCTGCGCGCGCAGGGGTATGTGGTGGCGTTGGCCGACAGCGGCCACGCCGGTCTGGCCGACCTGGCCGCGCAGGGGGCCGACCTGGTGGTGCTGGACATCGGCCTGCCCGATCTGGACGGCCACGAGGTGCTGCGCGAACTGCGGCAGTGGTCGCAGGTGCCGGTGATCATGCTGACGGTGCGCGATGGCGAGGCGGAGAAAGTCGCGGCACTGGACGGCGGCGCCAACGACTACGTCACCAAACCGTTCGGCGTGCAGGAACTGATGGCACGCGTCCGCGGCCTGCTGCGCACACGCATCGCCGCCAGCGACGCGGCCATGCCCCTGTTCGACGACGGCCATCTGCACGTCGACCTCGGCCGCCGCGAAGTGACGCTGGCAGGCGAAGCCGTCGCGCTGAGTCGCAAGGAATTCGCCCTGCTCGCCCTGCTACTGCAACACCCAGGTCGCGTGGTCACTCAACCGCAACTGCTGCGCGAACTCTGGGGCCCCGACCACCAGCACGACACGCATTACCTGCGCATCCTCGTCGGCAAGCTGCGGCAGAAGCTGGGTGATGATGCGACGGCGCCGCGGTATATCGCGACGGAGCCGGGGGTGGGGTTGCGGTTTGTTGGGGTGGGGTGAGGGGCGCTCAACGTAGTTGTTGGCGGACGCTGGCAGCCCTAAGATCGAGTCGTATCCGATGGACTGGACTCGCACCGTGCACCAAACGAAGCTTCTTATTCTTGATCTCGACGAGACACTCATCCATGCAAACGAAGGTGGCCTGGATCGCGATCCTGATTTCGAAGTCGGACCCTACGCTGTATACAAGCGTCCTGGGCTCGACGGGTTTCTCGCTGCGATAAAGCCGTACTTCGACGTAGCCGTCTGGACATCGTCCACGCGACTTTACGCCGCTCCGGTGGTGGCGAGCATCTTTCCCTCCGACTTCGAACTCAAGTTTGTATGGTCCAGAGAGCGCTGCACGATGCGCTTCGATCCGGAACACCACGACTACGAATGGGCCAAGAATCTCGGGAAGCTGAAGCGACGCGGCTACAGGTTGGAGCAGGTGCTGATGGTGGATGACACGCCCGCGAAGTTGTCCAAGCACTACGGCAACCTCGTCAGAGTCAGGCCGTTCCTGGGTGATCCAGCGGACCAAGAGCTGGCCCAGTTGGGGGTGTATCTCCCTACGCTGGTGGACGTACCCAATGTTAGGAAGGTCGAAAAGCGATTCTGGCGCAAGGCCAATGCTGTCGCGCTTCAACCATTTGGCCGGGAGGATTCTGCTTGCGGATCGGCCTGATCCGGGGCGACACAAGGTTGGGCTGAGCCGTCGACGCCAATATCGCGATGCAGGATGCATAGGGTGTCGGGCTTCACTTCGTTCACCCCAGCCTATGTGGTCCCGGGCATGGCCTTGCGGGGAAGGGCTCGAAGAGCCGCAAGGTACAATGCCGCCATGACGTCCCCCCGCATTCCCCACGAAGCCTTGCGCCTTTCCGTCGCCCCGATGATGGACTGGACGGACACGCACTGCCGCGTGTTCCACCGGTTGCTGGCGCCGAACGCACGCCTGTACACCGAGATGGTGCATGCGCAGGCGGTGATCCATGGCGACCGCGACCGGTTGCTGGGCTTCGATGCCGTTGAGCATCCCGTCGCCTTGCAGCTCGGTGGCAGCGAGCCGGCGCACCTGGCGCAGGCCGCACGCATCGCGCAGGAGTGGGGCTATGACGAGGTGAACCTCAACGTCGGCTGCCCATCCGACCGCGTGCAGGCGGGGCGCTTCGGTGCGTGCCTGATGAAGGAGCCGGCGCTGGTGTCAGAGTGCGTGGCGGCGATGATCGAGGCCGTTGACATCCGTGTGACGGTGAAGTGCCGTCTTGGCGTGGACGAGCAGGAGGATTACGACCTGTTCCGCGCCTTCATCGACACCGTCGCAGACACCGGCTGCCACACGTTCTTCGTGCACGCGCGCAAGGCCTGGTTGCAGGGTCTGTCGCCGAAGGAGAACCGCGAGATTCCGCCGCTTCGCTACGACTGGGCCTATCGGCTCAAGCGCGAGCGGCCAGAGCTGACGGTGGCCATCAACGGCGGCATCACCACCACGACGCAGGTGCACGAGCACCTGCAACACAGCGATGGCGTGATGATCGGCCGCGCGGCGTACCACGAGCCTTACGTATTGCATGAGATGCAGGTCGCGCTGTTCGGCGGGCAGATGCGCCCGCGCGCCGACCTGCTGCGCGCGTGGCGGCCCTACGTGGAGGCGCAACTCGCCAAGGGCGTGGCGCTGAAGCACCTGACCCGGCACGTGCTGGGCCTGTTCCATGCGCAGCCCGGCGGGCGGGCGTTCCGCCAGATCCTCAGCGAGGGCGCGCACAAGCCCGGCGCGGACTGGTCGCTGGTCGAGCAGGCACTGGCCGCGACCGTGCGCGAACTGCGGCCGGCGGCCTGAGCATGATCACGCGCGACGTCACCGCGTTCGTCGCGCATGCGCGCACGCTGGCGCCGGACGTCGGCCCGGCGACGGCGCGGGCGGCGTTCCTGGTGTCGCCGGACGGCTTCGTGCGGGCCGAACAGTCGGCGCAGGACAACCGCTACATGGCCGATGCCGAGGCCTTCGACACTGGCAAGGCGCTGCGCGAGCACCATGCCCTGCACCGCGCACTGGCGCAGGACGTGCCGGTGGTGTGCTTTCCCGGCGACGAAGCGACGCCGGATGCGGTGTTTCCCAACAACGTCTTCGCCACCGCGCGTGTCGACGGCGAGGCGCGCCTGATCGTCGGACGGATGCGCCATGAAGTGCGCCAGCGGGAAGCGGGGCGGTCGGACATCCGCCGTTTCTTCCGCGACACGCTGGGCTATGCCGAAGTCGACCTGTCCACCCAGCCGCACCCCTGCGAGCTGACCGGTGCGCTGGTGATCGATCGTGCCCGCGGCATCGGCTTCTGCGGCCTGTCCGAGCGCTGCGACGAGGCGGGTGCGGCTCGAATGCACGACGCTTTTGGCCTGCGCGCCACGCTGCTGTTCGACCTGGCCCCGGGCGAATACCACACCAACGTCCTGCTGGCGGTGCTGGCCGGTCGCGCCGCGCTGGTCCATCCGGGCGGCGTGGATGCGCCGGCGCTGATCCCGGCGCTGGAGGCGCTGTACCCGGGTGGTGCGATCGAGCTGACCGACGCCGAGCAGGCCGCCTTCGCGGGCAACGCCATCGCGCTGGCGCCCGGCAAGGTATGGATGAGCCGGCGCGCCCACGAGGCCCTGCGGCCGGTCACGACAGCCCGGCTGGAGGCGACGGGCCTGGCGGTGCACAGCGTGGCGCTGGACGCGATCGAGGCGGGCGGGGGCTCGCTAAGGTGCTGTGTGGCCGAGGTTTTTTGACCATTCAGCTCGCTGAATGCGGCGCGTCGACCTGTGGATAAATTCAGAACCGATTCACTGCCCGGGTCCAAGACTTCACTTCCATTCTCCAGAGGCGGTTTCGGGTTCCGTTCAGTTTCAAGAACCCAGTTCCGTTACGATTCCGTTATGCGTTTTCGTGCCCCCACTCTTGCCGCCGTTGCCCTCGCGGTCTTCGCTGCCCTCGCCGGCACCCCCGGGGTGCAGGCGCAGGATGAGGGCGGCCGCGGCGATGCGCCGCCCCGCGAACGCGGCGCGCCGCGCAGCGACGATCGTGGTCATCGCAGCTCCATGTCGGATTCGGTGCGCCGCGTGCGCAGCGAATCGGGCAACCAGGTGCTGAGCGTCGAACGCATGCAGTACGACGGCCGTGATGTCACACGCGTCAAGTACATCGATGAGCGGGGCCGCGTGCGTACGGAGACACAGGATGACGTCGGCCCGTCGCGCCGCGATTTCGGCTCGCCCGTGCGGCCGCGCCGCGACATCGCGCCGCCGCCGCAGTCTGCACGCGGCGATAACCCCCCGCGCCCGTAGTCTTACGTAGAATTCAAGGCTCAACAGAGCACGTCCCGCGCGGTCCGATGCCGCGCCGCATTCCCAAGGAGAGTCCATGCGTATCCTGCTGGTCGAAGACGAAGCCCCCCTGCGTGAAACCCTTGCCGCGCGCCTGAAGCGCGAAGGCTTTGCGGTGGACGCGGCCCAGGATGGCGAGGAAGGCCTGTACATGGGTCGCGAAGTGCCGTTCGACGTGGGCATCATCGATCTCGGCCTGCCCAAGATGTCGGGCATGGAGTTGATCAAGGCCCTGCGCGACGAAGGCAAGAAATTCCCGGTGTTGATCCTGACCGCGCGTTCCAGCTGGCAGGACAAGGTCGAAGGCCTGAAGCAGGGCGCCGACGATTACCTGGTCAAGCCGTTCCACGTGGAAGAGCTGCTGGCGCGCGTCAACGCGCTGCTGCGCCGCGCCGCCGGCTGGAGCAAGCCGACGCTGGAATGCGGTCCGGTGGCGCTCGACCTGGCCGCGCAGACCGTCAGCGTCAACGGCAGCAACGTCGACCTCACCAGCTACGAGTACAAGGTGCTGGAGTACCTGATGATGCATGCCGGCGAACTGGTCTCGAAGGCCGACCTGACCGAGCACATCTACCAGCAGGACTTCGACCGCGACTCCAACGTGCTGGAAGTCTTCATCGGCCGCCTGCGCAAGAAGCTGGATCCGGACGGCGAGTTGAAGCCGATCGAGACCGTGCGCGGCCGCGGCTACCGCTTCGCCATCCCGCGCAGCGGCGAAGGCTGATGCCCCGCGCCGGCATCGCCTGCACTTGATGCCTGCGCCACCCTCCGGCGCCGCACCTGCCGCCCCCGTCGGCCGTGACCGGTTCGACGGCTGGCGGCCGCGCTCGCTGCGCGCGCGCCAATTGCTGGCGGCCAGCCTGGCGCTGCTCGCCTTCCTCGCCCTGGCCGGCTACGCGCTCGACCGCGCCTTCGTCGATACCGCCGAGGACAACCTGCGGCAACGCTTGAAGAGCTATGCGCTGTATTACACCGACAAGGTGGAGTTCGGGCGCAACGGCACGCTGATCCCGCCCTACAACACGCCCGATCCGCGCTTCGACATGCCCGACAGTGGCATCTACGCGCAGGTGGTGCTGCAGGGCGTGCCGCCGTGGGGTTCCAACTCCACGCTCGGCCCCGAGCTGCCGGTGCCGCGCATGCTGGGCGCGCTGGAGGAATCGTTCGAGGGGCCGCTCCCGATCCGCCGTGCCGACGGCAGCGACAGCCAGGCCTACCGGTATGGCGTGGGGTACGCCTGGCCGGCGACCCACCAGCATCCCGAGATTCCCTACAGCATCTACATCTTCGAGGACGCGCAGGCGCTGAGCGCGCAGATCCGCGTGTTCCGCGGTTCGCTGTGGGTCTACCTGGGTGGCGCCGGGGTGATCCTGCTGCTGTTGCAGATGCTGGTGCTGCGCTGGAGCCTGCGCCCGCTGCAGCGGGTGATCTTCGAGCTCAGCCGCGTGCAGCGCGGTGAGCTGTCGGGCATGACCGAGCGCCACCCGCGCGAACTCGAGCCGCTGACCGACAGCATCAACGCCTTCATCGAAAGCGAGCGCGAGAACCTGGAGCGCCAGCGCAACACGCTGGCCGACCTGGCCCACAGCCTGAAGACGCCCATCGCGGTGCTGCGCACGCAGCTGGACAGCGGTGGCGGCGATCCGCAGGCCTTGCGCGAGGAACTGGACGTGCAGCTCAAGCGCATGAACAACCTGGTGTCGTACCAGCTGGCGCGGGCGGCATCGAGCGGGCACAAGCTGTTCTCCGCCGCGGTGGAAATTGAGCCGCATGCCGAGGAGATCGTGCGCGGTCTTGAAAAGGTGTACGCGACGAAGGGCGTGATCTGCGAGTTCGAGATCGATCCGCGTGCGCGTTTCCATGGCGAGACAGGCGACCTGCAGGAGTTGATCGGCAACCTGCTGGAGAACGCGTTCAAGTGGGCGCGCTCGCGCGTGCTGCTGACGGTGAGGGTCGGTGCGACGGCGCCGCAGCGGCGGCCCGGCGTGTTCATCGCGGTGGACGACGATGGTCCCGGCATCGCCGAAGACGACGTGGCCAAGGTCCTCCAGCGTGGCGTGCGCGGCGACGAGCGCGTGCAGGGCCACGGCATCGGACTGTCGATCGTGCAGGACCTGATCCGCGACTATCGCGGCGAGCTGCAGGTACGCCGCTCGGAGGAACTGGGCGGTGCGCGCTTCGAAGTGCGCCTGCCACCCGGCCTCTGACTCAGTCGCGCGCGACCGCCATCGGCGATGGACCGTAGAAGCGCTGCAGGTGCGCCGCCACCTCCGGCATGGCCTCGGCCAGCACGTCGGGCGCGGAGAAGTGGTACTCGGTGACCACGGCGAAGAATTCCTCCGGCGCCTCCGCTGCGTAAGGGTCGATGGCGGTGTCGCGGCCCAGGTCGACCTGCATGCGGAAGTCGTCGTAGGCGCGCTGGAAGTCGCGTGCCCAGCGGCCATGCCAGGCGTCCGGCAAGGGCGGCGTCCCGTCCAGTTCGCCATCCAGCACGTCCAGCTTGTGTGCCATCTCGTGCACCGCCACGCAGAAGCCGGCGTCCGGTTCGGCGATATCGGCCTGCACGTCGGCCCAGGACAGGATCAACGGTCCCTGGTCCCAGGCCTCGCCCGCCAGGTCGTCTTCCCACTCGTGCAACACGCCGGCGGCATCGGTATGCGTGCGCTGCACGCGGAAGGCATCCGGGTAGACGATCAGCTGCGACCAGCCGCGCAGTCCGCCTTCGCCGAATTCCAGCAGCGGCAGGCAGCACAGCGCCGCCAGCTGCGCACGCTGTGCCTCGTCCAGGCTCAGTCCGGCCAGCGGGGTGATGGTCTTCTGGTGCAGGAAGCGCGCGGTCAGCGCACGTAGCCGGTCGGCGCGCGCATCGTCCAGCGCCGCCACCCAGGGGGTCGCGGCACGCACGTGCTGCCAGAGATTGTCGTCAATCGACGGGGAAGGGCGCCGCAGGCGGCGCAGGAGTCCAATCACCGGATACCGCCGCCCGCGTCAGCGGAACATGCCGGGCAGGAAGCTGTGCCACTTCGAGCTGCGGCTGCGCGGCAGCGGGGTGTCGTCGTCGTCGCCACCGCCACGGGTGGCGGTGGGCGAGGTCAGGGACGCCGGCGCGCCGTACTTGCTGCGCACGGCGGTGGCGCGTGCGCGGCGGGCGTCGGGTGCGGTCGGCACGGCATCGACGGGACGCTCGGCGACCGCGCGGTCGGCGACGTCCTGGCAGGTGCCGGTATTGCCGTTGGCGATGCCGCGCCCGTTCTGGGCGAACACGGCCGCCGAGGCGACCAGGAGCAGCAGGGCAAGGCTGGCGCGAAGCATCGGAAGGACTCCTGTCGGTCGGTTACAGCGGCCAGATGACGCCGCCGACTATAGCCGGATTGGTGCCGGCCGGCATGAATCCGCCCGCCCCGTGCGACGAAATGCCGGCCCGTGGCGACGGATCGAGGAAAACCGCCGCCGGGCTGCTGCGTCGCAACAGGCTGGCGCTCGCGCTTGCGGCAGACTCGCGCCATGCCAACGCCTTCCGACCGTCCACTGACCGCCCCCGCCCTGCGCCGGGCGCTGATCGCCGGCGCGCGCCGGGTCATCGCCGCGCGCGATGGATTGAACCGCATCAACGTGTTCCCGGTGGCCGACGGCGATACCGGCAACAACCTCGCCTTGACGCTGGGCAGCGTGCTCAACGGCGCGTTGAGCCAGCCCAGCCAGCATGCCGGCGACCTGCTCAGCCGGGTCGGCAACGACGCCATCGACGGCGCGCGCGGCAACTCCGGCGCCATCCTGGCGCAGTTCCTCCACGGCGTGGCCGAGCGCGTGCGCACCCTGCCCGAACTGGATGTCCGTTCGCTGGCCGCGGCGGTGCGGCAGGGAGCGCTGAGCGCGCGGCAGGCGCTGGCGCAGCCGGTCGAAGGCACCATCCTGAGCGTCATCACCGCCTTCGCCGACGAACTGGACGCGGCGGCCGACAGTGCGCAGCCCGACACGCGCAGCGGGTTCACCCGTGCGCTGGTCCGCGCCCGGCGCGCGTTGGCGGATACGCCGCGGCAGATGGCGCTGCTGCAGAAGGCCGGGGTGGTGGATGCCGGTGCGCAGGGCTTCGTCGACCTGCTGGAAGGCATCGCCGAGTTCGTCGAAGGCGGTCCGCGTGCCGTGCGCGTGCGTGCCGGCGCGCCGGTCGCGGCCAACGACGCGGGCGCGCTGCCGGTGCACGATCACGTGATCGATCCGGCGCGTCGCTGGTGCACCGAGTGCCTGCTGCTCGGCGAAGGACTGGACCGCGACCGCCTGCGCGCGGCGCTGGAAGCGGGAGGAGCCGATTCCATCGTCATCGCCGGTGGCAGCTCGCGCCTGCGCGTGCATGCGCACACCGGCTCGCCGCAGGCGCTGTTCGACGCCTGCGCGCAGCAGGGGCGCGTGGAAGCCATGAAGGCCGACGACATGATCCGCCAGCAGGCGGTCGCCGCCGCACCGCAGCCGTGGGTGGTGGTCACCGACAGCGCCGCCGACCTGCCGGACGACATCGCCGAGCGCTACGCCATCGGCGTGGTGCCGGCGCGCGTGGACCTGGATGGCCGCGAGTACCTGGACAAGATCGGGCTGTCGACCGCCGAGTTCTACCGGCGCATGGCCGCGTCGCATCAACTCCCGCGCACCAGCCAGCCGCCGCCGGGCGATTTCCGCCGCCAGTTCGAGCTGTCGCTCGCGCACCACGCCCGCGTGCTCTACGTGGGCCTGTCGCGTGCGCTGTCGGGCACGCTGCAGTCCGGCGAACACGCGGCGGCGCGCGATCCGGACCGGCGCGTGCGCGTCTTCGATACGGTCAATGCGGCCTGCGGACAGGCGCTGCTGGTGTGGCGTGCCGCGGAGCTGGCGGCGCAGGGGCAGGACGACGCGAGCGTGGTGGCCGAACTGGAGCGCCTGCGCCCGCTGACGCGGATGTGGGCCATCGCGCCCGACATCTCCCACGCCGTGCGTGGTGGCCGCATCCCGCGCTGGGCGGCGCCGATCGCGCGGCTCAGCGCATTGACGCCGATGGCGAAGATGAGCGTGGACGGGCGCATGGTGGTCGCCGGCCTCCTGCTGACGCGCGCACAGGCACCCGAAGCCTTCGCGCGTCGCGTGGCGCGCCAGTTGCCGGCCGGCCAGCGATGGCGGCTGATCGTCGGCCACTGCGACGACCGCGCCGGTGCCGAGCGGCTGCTGGCGGCGTTGCGCACGCGCCTGCAGATCAGCGAGGACCGCCTGGTGGAAACCGGCGCGGCCATCGGCGCGCATGCGGGGCCGGGTGCGCTGATCGTGGCGGTACAACCGGCGCCCGAGCCCTGACCGCGCGGGAGCGTGGCCCATAATGGCGGCATGCTCACCGCCTGCCTGCTCCTGCTGTTCGCCTACCTGATCGGCTCCGTGTCGGGCAGCCTCGTACTCGGCCGCCTGCGCGGTGTCGATATCCGCACGCAGGGCAGCGGCAACGCCGGCGGCACCAATGCCTTCCGCACGCAAGGCGCGAAATTCGCGCTGGGCGTGGTGCTGGTCGATATCGGCAAGGGCGCACTGGCGGCCTGGCTGGCGCTGCGGTTCGCGCCGCTGGATGGCCCGCTGTCGCCGCGCGCGCTGGGATTGCTGGCGGCGTTTGTCGCGGCGATGGGGCATGTGTGGCCGGTCTGGCACGGCTTCCGCGGCGGCAAGGGCGTGGGCACGCTGCTGGGCGGCCTGGCGGTGCTGTGGCCGATGGCGTTGCTGCCGCTGTTCGCGGTGTGGGTCGGCGTGCTGGTGGCGACGGGTTACGTCGGCCTGGCCTCGATCATCGCCACCGCCTGCCTGATACCGCTGGCGTGGTGGCTGCACACGGATCGCGCCACCCAGCTGTTCGCCCTTGCCGCGGCGCTGCTGGTGCTGTTCACCCATCGGGTCAATGTGCGGCGCCTGCGCGAGGGAACCGAGTCGCGCTTCGAGCGCGTGCGCGTCTGGCGCCGGCGCGCATGACCGGCGAGCGCGCCCTGTTGCAGCGGTTGATCGACGGTCCGGTGTCCGGACATGCGCTGGCGGACGAGGCGGGACTGACGCGTGCGGCGATGTGGAAGCGCATCGAGGCACTGCGCGAAGGGGGCCTGCGCATCGAAGCGCAGCCCGGGCGCGGCTACGCGCTCGCCGACCCGGTCGAGTTGCTGGAGGCCCCACGCATCCGTGCGCAGTTGCAGGCCACGACGGCCAACGCGCTGTCGTCGCTCGACGTGGCGTGGTCGCTGGATTCGACCAACAGCGAACTGCTCCGCCGTAAAGCGCCCGAGCATGGCGTCGACGTGTTGCTCGCCGAGCAGCAGACCGGCGGCCGGGGCCGGCGTGGACGTCAATGGGCGTCGCCGATCGCATCGAATCTTTATCTGTCGCTGTCGCGTCAGTTCTCCGGCGGGCTCGCCCGGTTGGGCGGGCTGAGCCTGGTGGTTGGCGTGGCGGTCGCCGAAGCGCTGCGCCAGGCCGGTTACACCGAGGTAGGCGTGAAGTGGCCCAACGATCTGCTCGTGCGCGGGCGCAAGCTGGGCGGCATCCTGGTGGAAGGCGGTGGCGAACA
This sequence comes from Pseudoxanthomonas sp. Root65, assembly GCF_001427635.1. NCBI lineage: Bacteria > Pseudomonadati > Pseudomonadota > Gammaproteobacteria > Lysobacterales > Lysobacteraceae > Pseudoxanthomonas > Pseudoxanthomonas sp. Root65. The sequence continues at coordinate 653,020 of NZ_LMHA01000001.1, read as the reverse complement.
CGGCGGGCCGGTGCGTGCGGTGATCGGCATCGGCGTGAACGTGCGCATGCCGGCCGCCGTCGCCGCGACCATCGATCAGGCGTGGACCGATCTGGCCGGACTTGCCGAGGGCATGCCATCGCGCAACGCGCTGGCGGCGCAGCTGCTGGAGGCGCTGTTGCCGGCGCTGGAGCAGTTCGACCGGGAAGGGCTTGCGCCTTTCCTGGCCCGGTACGCCACGCTGGATGTGCTGGCGGGACGCACCGTCACCGTGCATGGTCCGCAGGGCGATGAGCACGGCGTGGCCGAGGGCATCGGCGAGGACGGTGCGTTGCGGGTGAGGGTGGGGCAGGCCATGCGGCTGGTGCATGCGGGCGAGGTGAGCGTGAGGGCGACATGACGCAGTGGGTCTTCGATCTGGGCAATTCGCGGGTGAAGTGCGCGCCGCTGCGTGCGGACGGCACGCTGGGCGATATGCATGCGTTCGCGTACGACGACGGGCTCGTCGCCTCGCTCGACCAGGCGATGCCGGCCAACGCGACCCGCGAGAACTGCACGGCTGTCGTGGCCAGCGTGGCGTCGCCGGTCCGCACGGCGTCGGTCGTCGAATGGCTGACCGCGCGCTTCGGCGCCATCTCCTTCGCCCGCACCCAATCCGCGCTGGCCGGCGTGCGCATCGCCTACGCAGACCCCGCGCGGCTCGGCGTGGATCGCTTCCTGGCCTTGCTGGCGGCGCGCCGACGCGGCACGGCGCCGTGGCTGGTGGTCGGCGTGGGCACGGCGGTGACGGTCGACCTGCTGGATGCGGCGGGGCGCCACCACGGCGGGCGCATCGCGCCCTCGCCGCAGCTGATGCGGGATGCCCTGCACGCGGCCGCCGCGCAGCTGCCCGCGCAGGGGGGCGACTATGTCGAATTCGCCGCCGACACGGTCGACGCGCTGGCATCCGGCTGCGACGGCGCGGCGCTGGGCCTGATCGAACGCAGCCTGCAGCAGGCGCAGGAAGCGCTGGGGCAGCGTCCGTCGCTGCTGCTGCATGGCGGCGGTGCGGCGGCGCTGGCATCGCGACTGGGCGAAGGCGAGAGGGCGCCGGCGCTGGTGCTTGAAGGGCTGGCCGTCTGGGCGCGGCTCGGTGCCGAGGCGTGAGCGCGGCTAGAATCGCCGCATGCTGATCCGTGCCCTGATCGTCCTGTTGGTGGTGTTGAACCTCGGCACCGCCGCCTGGTGGCTGACCCGTCCTGCGCCGGTGCCCGCGCCGGAACCGGACCTGCCCGCGGGTGTCGCCCGCCTGCAACTGGTGGACGAGCCGGCGCAGGTCACCACGCCGTCCGTTTCGGCACCGGTCGCCTCGCCCGCGCCGGTCGCCCTCTGCTTCAGCCTGGGGCCGTACACCAGTGAGACCGCCGCCACGCGGGCACAGGCCGCTGTCGCGGGCCAGTTGCGGCAGGCCCGCCTGCGCGAGGTGCCGCGCATCAGCGCCAGCGGGTACCAGGTGGTGATCCCGCCGGCCGCGTCGCTGGAGGACGCGCAGGCGGTGGCGGCGCGGATCGGCGCGGCCGGCTTCGATGATTTCCTGGTCGTGCGCCAGGGCGAGCAGGCGAACGGCATCGCGCTGGGGCGTTACCGCAGCCGCGAGGCGGCGGAACGGCGGCTTGCGCAGCTGCAGGCGGCCGGCTTTGCTGCGCAACTGCAGCCGGTGGGCCGCGCCGGTCCGGGCCTGTGGTGGCTGGATGCGGGCGTCGCCGATGGCATCGATGCGGTCGCGATCGCGCGCGCGGCGTCCAGCAGCGCGCCGCAGCCGCTCGAATGCACCGCGCTGCGCTAGAATTGCGCCCCGCGCCGCTTTAGCTCAGCTGGTAGAGCAACCGCCTTGTAAGCGGTAGGTCATCCGTTCGATTCGGATAAGCGGCACCATCTTCCAGGCGTGCGATGGCGTCCATGCAAGTACAAGATCCACGGCAAGCCCGCAGACATGCGGGCTTTTTTTGTGGGTCAGGGTCCATGGATGCGCAGCTGAAGTGCCGCCTTGATGGCGAAGAGAAGCAGCGGCCGACAGGGGTGTGTCCCGAGGTCTGCCTGAAGGAGGAACCGGCAGGCGGGACTCGGCGTGCCGCGATCTGCGGGCAGGACAAGAGCCTTCGCTTGATGGTGGTCCCGCGTGGTGGCGACGCGGCGCCACGGAACGGCGCGCCGCTGCGCCATCGTCCGCACGTATCTCACTTCCCGGGGCATGACCTCGTGCGCGCCACCTCAAGCGCTACTCACGCCCTGGCGGCCGACGAACGGTGCGGGGCCGCCTGCGTTTTGCCCGCGGATCGCGTTATGGTCCGCTTCGGGGTGAAAGGGGAAGCCACATGGGACGTGGTCGTACGACATTCTTCGATGCCATTGCGGCGCTGCCGTGGCCGGTCGGGCTGGGCGTGGGCGTGTGCGGGTATCTCGCCATCGCGCATGGCATTCCGTTGCTGTTCGCGCGCGCCGATGCGCTGGGCACGGCGTTCCGCGATACCCATCCCTTCATGCCGCTGGCCTGGGTATTCCTGGGGTTGTGTGCGCTTGCGGCGTTGGCGTCGTTCCTGGCGGCGCGGCGCAGACGTCGCCTGCTGGAGTCGCGCACGGGTCTGGAGAGCATCGCGGCGTTGGGCTGGCGCGATTTCGAGCGGTTGGTCGGCGAGTCGTTCCGTCGTCGCGGCTATACGGTGGAGGAGACGGGCTTGGGCGGCGCCGACGGCGGCATCGACCTGGTCCTGCGCCGCGATGGCAAGCGCACGCTGGTGCAGTGCAAGCAGTGGCGACGCGAGAAGGTGCCGGTCAATGTGGTGCGCGAGATGTACGGCCTGCTGGCGCATCACCGCGCGGACGCGGTGCGCATCGCGGCGCGGGGGGGATTCACGGCGGACGCGGCGAAGTTTGCCGAGGGCAAGCCGATCGAACTGATCGATGGGGCGGCGTTGTTGGGGATGATTCGGGAGGTGCAGGCCAAAGGCGCTGCACCCATATCGGTCCCGACAAGAATCGAGCCTGTGTTGAGTAGCGATGTAGCGAGCGATTCCGCAGTACCAAGTTGTCCGAAGTGCGAGGCGGTGATGGTGCGACGGAACAACTCGCGGACGGCGGAGACCTTTTGGGGATGCTCTACGTTTCCTGTGTGCAGAGGTACGAGGTAGATTTCCGCTGCCGACCTGAAGCGGACGCTGCAAAGTGGTGGTTAGATAACTCCCAAGTAGTTGCTGCTACCTCCGCACGATCGTTAGAAGAAGTGCATGAGCGGCTGACGTAGGCCAGCCTCAAGGAAAAATGGAGAAAGAGTCACGCATGGGCAGAACTGAGCCAGGCAGGAACGAACCCTGCCCGTGTGGAAGCGGCAAGAAGTTCAAACGCTGCCACGGCGGCCCCAGGGCCGACTATGAAGAGATGATCTCGCGAGGCGCTGAGGAAGCTCAGCGCAGGGCCGAGATCCATTGGGTACAGCAGCGGCGACAGCAAGGCCTCGGTCGTCCCATCATCACCGTCCAGACAGCCGGTAAGCGGATCGTCGCTGTGGGCCATCGTCTATTTGAAGGCAAATGGACAACCTTTCATGATTTCCTTTATAGCTACATCTTCGATGTTCTGGGGCGCGACTGGTTCGAAGCCCAGACGCAGCTGAGGCAGAACGAACGCCATCCTGTCATCGAGTGGCATGAAAGGCTCCTCGTGGCATCCAAAGCCGCCAACCTAGCGTCTGGCGAGACACGCCAGACGCCGATGACTGGCTCGATCAGCGCGTTCCTGACGCTGGCGTATGACCTCTACACCCTGGAACACAACAACGATCAAACGCGAACCCCTGAGCTACGGAAATCATTGATTGGTCGTTTGAAGAGCCACGATCAGTTCATCGGGGTGCGTTATGAGATCCGTGTCGCGGCTATGCTGTTGCGAGCCGGGTTCGAGCTTGAATGGGAAGATGAAACCGATCGCCGATCCAAGCATGTGGAATACACCGCCAGCTATCCGCGCACCGGAAAAGCCTTTGGCGTGGAGTGCAAGATCCGAAACCAGGATGCTGCGAAGAAGGCCAACCAGCGTCTTGGGAAGTTTGCTGGGCTGGTGAGCGATGCGCTGAGGAAGACAACGCCACATGACCGTTTGATCTTCGTTGACTTGAACACGCAGGCCTACCCATATGTTCCGGGCGGGCCACATGATTGGCGAACGATCAGCATCAATACGTTGCGGAAATTCGAGGGGCAACCCAAGGCAGCGACCCTGCCGCCCGCCGTGGTGTTCATCACCAATTACCCCGACCATCACCACCTGGACAGCCAGGTGCCCGATGCGGGAGCCACCGTTGAGGGGTTCAAGATCGATGACTATCGGACCGGTCGATTGCTGACGCTGCCGGAGAAGATTGAGATGCGCGCACGTAATCCTGAGGTCGAGGCACTCTTGGCATCGATCCAAGAACATATCGACCTGCCCTCTACATTTGAAGGGGAAATTCCTGGGTTGCCGTCAAACCGCCTGCTCATCGGGCACCGTTATGAGATGGATGATGGTGCGGTGGGCACCTTGGAAGACGCCTGCGTGATGGACGACAACGGCAAGGTCGCATTGATTTTTGATCGGGACGAAGGCGGGCGAGCGATCTACACCAACCAGCTCTCCCCCGAGGAATTCGCCGCCTGGAAGCGCTATCCAGAGACCTTTTTCGGGCAGATCCGCCAGAGACCGGGTCCGATCAATGATCCAATTGAGCTTTATGACAGCTTGAAATCTACTTACGTCCGTACCCCCAAGGAAAAACTACTTCAGTTCATGGGGGAACATGGCGACCGGTTTGCCGCGCTCACGCAGCCCGAGCTGTTGGACGTCTATGTGCAAGGCATAGTGAACTCTTTGATGGAGCGGGCGGGACCGCAAGAAGTCCCGGTGCATATCCAAAGAATCAAGCCGCCGCCGACTCGGGCTGTTTAGACAGTAATTCGCTTAGGTAATCGGCGCAGGCGTGGGGATGAATGACCGAAATCCACGGGTGCGGACTTTGGCCTTAGCCAGTGCGCGGAGATTCAAAAATTGATGACCGCTCCTGGCCCTTAGCGGCCATCACCGTCAGATTGGGGTGAGTGACGTGAACCCCAGAATCGATGCCATCAGGCACGGAGCGGTGGGGTTTTAAGGCCCAACTCCGTCCATGCCTGGCATCATGCCGGCACCACATCGCCGCAAGCTACATTGCATGCCCACCGTAACCGGCACCTGCCACTGCAAGGCCGTCGAGTTCGAAGTCGACCTCGTCGACGGCCACCAGAACATCCGTCGCTGCAACTGCTCCCTGTGCAGCCGCCGTGGCGCGATCATGGCCGGCGTCACCCTCGACCGCCTGCGCATTACCCGGGGCGAGGACAAGCTGAGCCTCTACCAGTGGAACACCAGGATCGCCAAACACTGGTTCTGCAGCGTGTGCGGCATCTACACCCATCATCAGCGCCGCAGCGTGCCCACCGAGTACGGCTACAACCTCGCCTGCATCGACGGGATCGACCTCACGCAGATCGGCGAGATCGGCAAGAGCAACGGCGCCGCGCAGACGCTGGTTTCATCCTGATCCGGGCGGATCGCGCCTCACCCGACGTCTCGCTCCATCACCCGCTTCGGTGGTGGCGTGGCGGAACCGATGCGGCGGCGACGCCCGCGAAGGCGCTCTTCTCACACAAAGATCCGGCGACGGGCGAAAAACATCCGGCGTTGGCCGAAAAACATCCGTTCTTCTCACACTAAGGGCCAACGTTGGCCGGAAAACATCCGACGTTGGATCAAAAAGGGTCGCTCTTCTCACACAAAGGTCCGGCGACGGGCCAAAAACGTCCGGCGTTGACCGAAAAACATCCGTTCTTCTCACACTAAGGGCCAACGTTGACCCGAAAACATCCGGCGAAGGATGAAAAAGGGTCGATTAGGTGCCGACAGGGTCCGGCGGGGCTGGGCGGTGCAAGGTGGGATCGGTGGGCCTGGCTGTCGGGATGCCGGGATGCCGGGATTCCGCTGCGCTGCATCCCAGCCTCGGGGGATGACGGGGCGGCGCCTTGGGTGATCGGGTGGCGCGGCCGTTTCACAGCTAAATCATGAGGCTGCTTCGACCGGGCCGGTCGGATAAGCGCCTGCCGTCGCGGCCGCGTGCTGCGATGCCACAGCCCCGTCATCCCCGACCGCATAGACTGTGCGCCTGTTTCCGCAGGACGTACCCATGAGTCGAGTCTTCCCCCCCGTGTCCCTGATCGGCGTGCCCACCGACGTCGGTGCCGGCCATCGCGGCGCCCGCATGGGGCCGGATGCGCTGCGCATCGCGGGGCTGGGCGAAGCGCTGGCGGCGCGCGGCGTGGACGTGATCGACACCGGCAACGTGCAGGGACCGGCCAACCCCTGGACCGGCCCGGTCAGCGGTTACCGCCATCTGGACGAGGTGGTGGCGTGGAACCGCGCCGTGATGGAGGCCACCGCCGCCGAACTGGCGCGCGCACGGCTGCCGATCATGCTGGGCGGCGACCATTGCCTGGCGATGGGCTCGATCACCGCCGTGGCCCGGCACTGCCGCCAGACCGGCAAGCGCCTGCGCATCCTGTGGCTGGACGCGCATTCGGACTTCAACACCAGCGAGGTCACCCCGTCGGGCAACATCCACGGCATGCCGGTGGCCTGCCTGTGCGGGATCGGTCCGGACGCGCTGACCCGGCTGGGCGGCGATTCCCCGGCCATCACGCCGTCGATGGTGCGGCAGATCGGCATCCGCTCCGTCGACCCGGAGGAGAAGAAGCTGATCAAGGACCACCAGGTCGATGTGTACGACATGCGCTACATCGACGAGGTGGGCATGAAGCGCACGATGGAAGCGGCGCTGGAAGGCATGGACGCCGACACCCACCTGCACGTCAGCTTCGACGTCGACTTCCTGGACCCCAGCATCGCGCCGGGCGTGGGCACCACCGTGCCCGGCGGCCCCAACTACCGCGAGGCGCAGCTGGTGATGGAGATGATCGCCGACACCGGCCTGATGGGCTCGCTGGACATCGTCGAACTGAACCCGGTGCTGGATCGCCGCAACCGTACCGCCAAGCTGACCGTGGACCTGGTGGAAAGCCTGTTCGGCAAGTCGACCCTGATGCGCGACTGACGGAACCGCCGCGCGGGGCAAACTGCGGCTGAATCGCCGGAGGGGTGCTTCACGCGGCCTATACGCGCCGGCGTCGAAGGTGCACGCACACGCCGCCACACGGTGGGACGCACCCGCTGGCGGCACCCCTATCCACCCAGGAGATGACACATGAAGCGTGCAATGATGCTGCTGCTGACGGCGATGTTCTCGATGGCGGTCCTGTCGGGCTGCAACACCATGGCCGGTGCCGGCAAGGACGTGCAGAAGGTCGGCGAGAAGGTCGAGGACAAGGCCCAGGACTGCAAGGACGGCAAGTGCTGATGCACGTTGTCTGACGGCGGGCGCCCTCCGGGGTGGCCGACACGGGGGCCGGGAAACCGGCCCCTTTCCGTTTCCGGCCCCGGATGGTCAGCCGCCAGCCAGCGTGCTTGAATGACACTGCGCGGGTGGTGCGGCAAGGCCCGGCCCTCCGGGATGCGCCGCTCCAGTCCGCCAATACCGTCCACAGGAGTCGCTTATGAAGCGTGTCGCTGCGTTGCTGATGTTGTCCCTGTTCTCCATCGCCGTGCTGTCCGGCTGCAACACCGTCAAGGGGTTCGGCAAGGACGTGCAGAAGGTGGGCGAAAAGGTCGAGGATTCGTCGGGCAAGTAAGCGTCAACGCCCGCGACTTCGATGATTCCCGACGGGCCGCCTTGCGGCCCGTTTTCGTTGCGGTCCCGTCCGTCGGCGTGCGCCTTGCGTATTCATCCGCGCGAACGGACCGTCATGCCACTGAATGCGTCGGCCCGTCGTAATGGTGCGTTGACGCGCGGTTGATCGGATGGCAACCCCGGCCTTGCGATGCTGTCTCCGCGGCGCCCCCTGCCGCTCAATCAAGCGAGGCATCACCATGAATCAGGACATCATCGCCGGCAACTGGAAGCAGCTGAAGGGCAAGATCCAGGCCAAGTGGGGTGATCTGACCGACGACGACTTCAAGGTCGCGCAGGGCAACGCCGAATACCTGGAAGGCCGCCTGCAGGAGCGCTATGGCTACGACCGCGACCGCGCGCATACCGAGGTCGAGGATTTCCAGCGCACGCTGCGCTCGGACAAGACCTTCAAGCACTGACGCCGCGCGTTTGCATCGGCGGGAACAAACACAACGGGCCACCCTCGGGCGGCCCGTTTTCCATGCTGCGCTCGGCGATAGCGCGGCGGGTCGGCCACGAAGCCGCCGGGAAACGCACGCGGCGTGTCATCGCGGCGGATCGGGCCGTGGTGGCGACGCGGCAGGATGCCCATCGCCACGAGGCGGCGGTGTTCGTCGTAGCGCAGTTCGCTGACCTGCTCCGGCTGGCGGGTCGCACGGTCGAAGCCGGTGCGTGAGGTCGGCGCCCACTCGCGCCCGCCATGGCCGGTGCCGATGCTCTGCTGGCGTGCGGCATCGTCGGCGACGATGCTGCGCGCCGATGCCGCCGGCGCGGCGGCTTCGGCTTCCATCCGCTTCTCCATCGTGCCGCGCGCGATCGGCGGCGGCGTGTAGTTCGGATAGCGGTACGTGCGCGCCTCGCGGAAGGCGGCCACGCCGATCACGCCGACATGGCGCGGACGCCCCGTGCGCGCGGCGTAGCTGTCGCCGAGGTCGGTGAACACGAACTGCGCCACCTCCCGCATCGACTTGCGCCAACCGCTGATCTCGGTGGTCTGCCACGGCTCCAGCACATAGCCGGCCTGCGAGGGGTCGGCGGTCTGGCCGGTGACGGCGTTGATGCCGTCGACCGACAGCACGACCAGCACGCGCTCGCCGGTGGTGTTGGCCAGACGCACGCTGTAGCGGTGGCCGGGCGTGCCGGCGACCCAGAGATCGCCACGGTGCGGATAGCGGGCCAGCGATTCGCCGGTGTCGCGGTCGATCACGCTGACATCGACCAGAGGGCTGGCGTGGGCGGGTGCGCACGTGACCAGCAGCGCCAGCGTGGCAAGGGAAGCGAGGATGCGAGGCAGCATGTCCGTTCTCCAGTGGGGACGGTGCTGGGAACGGGCCGGCAGCGGCAACGGGGTTGGCCGCGTTCGCGACGGCGCGACCGGTTAAGCCGCCAGCAGGTCGCCGGCTGCGACCCCGTGTCGCAGGCGCGCGGCCGGCATCGCCCGTCCCCAGCCGGTAAACTGGCTGCTTTCCCGCATTCCCCCGATTTGCACATGACCACCCGCGTCCTTACCGGCATCACCACCTCGGGCACGCCGCACCTGGGCAACTACGTGGGCGCCGTGCGCCCCGCGGTGGCCGCCAGCCGTGCGGCGGACACGGAGAGCTTCTACTTCCTGGCCGACCTGCACAGCCTGATCAAGGCGCAGGACCCGGCGCGCACCCAGCGCTCCACGCTGGAGATCGCCGCCACGTGGCTGGCCTGCGGCCTGGAGCCGGACAAGGTGTGGTTCTACCGCCAGAGCGACGTGCCGGAGATCACCGAGCTGACCTGGTTCCTGACCTGCGTGGCGGGCAAGGGCATCCTCAACCGCGCGCATGCCTACAAGGCGGCGGTGGACAAGAACAACGCCGACGGCGAAGACCCGGATGCCGGCGTCAGCGCCGGCCTCTTCATGTACCCGGTGCTGATGGCCGCCGACATCCTGATCTTCAATGCGCACCAGGTGCCGGTGGGCCGCGACCAGATCCAGCACATCGAGATGGCGCGCGACTTCGGCCAGCGCTTCAACCACGTGTACGGCAAGGAGTACTTCACCCTGCCGGAAGCGCTGATCGACGACCATGTGGCCACGCTGCCCGGCCTGGACGGCCGCAAGATGAGCAAGAGCTACAACAACACGATTCCGCTGTTCGTGCCGCGGGACGAATTGAAGAAGCTGGTGTTCTCGATCCTGACCGACTCGCGCGGCCCGGGTGAGCCGAAGGACACCGAGGGCTCGGCGCTGTTCCAGCTGTACCAGGCGTTCGGCACCACTGAAGAGACGCGCGCGTTCGCGCAGAAGTTCGCCGACGGCATCGGCTGGGGCGATGCCAAGCAGCAGCTGTTCGAGCGGATCGACGCGGAAATCGCCCCGCTGCGCGAGAAGTACGAAGCCTTGATGGCGAAACCGGCCGACATCGAGGCCATCCTGCGCGATGGCGCCCGTCGCCTGCGCGAGCGTTACGCCACGCCATTGCTGGCCGAACTGCGCCGCGCCGTGGGCCTGCGCGACCTGTCGCAGCAGCCGGCGGTGGAAGCAAAGCCCGCGGTGTCGAAGGCGGCGCTGCCGGCGTTCAAGCAGTACCGCGACACCGATGGCCGGTTCTACTTCAAGCTGACCGATGCCGACGGCAACGTGCTGGTGCAGAGCAACGGCTTCGACTCGCCGAAGGACGCCGGCAAGCTGATCGCCGTGCTGAAGCAGGCCGAGCAGGCCGATGCGATGGAGACACCGGAGATCGTGCTGCAGGTGCCGGTGGCGGACGTGCTGGCGGCGCTGGCCGCGTTGCGCGCGGCGGAGGCCTGAGCCATGCCGTATCTGGCGGTGATCCTGTTCCTGCCGTGGTTCCTGCTGCTCGGCTCGCTGTACTGGCTGTTTCCGCGCCAGCCGCGCAGTGCGCGCCGGCAGGGGTTCGATCTGACGGTGCTGGCGGTGGCGTTCGTGCTGAGCTTCGTCGGCATGCAGTGGGGCTACGGACTGGGGGCGGCGGAAGTCGGCACCGGAGCGATCTGGAAGCAGGTGCTGGCCACGCTGGTGGCCTATGGCGCTTTCCTGTTCGTGCTGACCCTGGCGGTGCCGTTGCGTGGCTGGTGGCTGTCGCGCGGTTGAGCCTGCGCGCAGGCGGGTTCCACCAAAGACGGGTCGTGCGATCGCGGCGCGGGGACTAGAATCGGTCATCCGTCCCCACACAGGCCTGCGGATGAGCCTCCACGGCATCCACACCATCGACACCGCGTTCCATCGCGATCATTTCGACGCTGCGTACCTCGTCGTCGAGGAAGGCCGTGGCGCCTTCATCGACTGCGGCACCAACCATTCGGTGCCGCACCTGCTGGCGGCGCTGCAGCAGGCGGGGCTGGCGCCGGAAGACGTCGATTTCCTGATCGTCACCCACGTGCATCTCGACCACGCCGGCGGCGCGGGCCTGCTGCTGCAGCACCTGCCGAATGCCACGCTGATCGCGCATCCGCGCGCGGCGCCGCATCTGATCTACCCGGCGAAGCTGGTCGAAGGCGCCACCGCGGTCTATGGCGAAGAAGAGATCCAGCGCAGCTACGGCACCGTCCAGCCGGTACCGAAAGCACGCGTGCGCATTGTCGAAGACGGCGAGACGCTGATGCTGTCGGGGCGCCCACTGCAGTTCATCGACACGCCGGGCCATGCCCGCCACCACCATTGCATCTGGGACGCCCGTAGCCGCTGCTGGTTCACCGGCGACACCTTCGGCCTGTCCTACCGCGAACTGGATGGACCGCAGGGTGCCTTCATCCTGCCGACCACCACGCCGGTGCAGTTCGAGCCGGTGGCGTTGAAAACCAGCATCGCGCGCATGGTCGCGCACGGACCCGACGGCATGTACCTGACCCACTACGGCCGCGTCGGCGAGGTGCCGCGGCTGGCGCAGGCGCTGTACGAACAGATCGATGCGATGGTGGCGATCGCCGAGGCCTGCGACGGGCGTGCGGACCGCCACCGCTGCCTCACCGCCGGCCTCTCCGCCCTGTATCTCGAACGCGCGCATGCGCTGCAGGTGCCGCTGGCGGACGAGGACGTGCTGCGCATCCTCGCCATGGACATCGAATTGAACGCGCAGGGCCTGGCCGTGTGGCTGGATCGCGGGCGGCCGTGACGCGCTGCGGATGCGCTGCGCCCTCCTGTGGGAGCGACGTCAGTCGCGATGAAGCCTGCGGGATGTTTCTTTCGCGACTGACGTCGCTCCCACACCGATCATCTGGACTCCATCGTCGATGGAGCAAGGAAATTCTCACATGAAGCGAAGCATCCCTTTTCTGCTCCTCTCCCTCTGCACCTCGCCGGTATTGGCCACCGACATCCCCGGCGGCGGCATCAGCGCCGACAACCTGTCGCGCCACGTGCGCGTGCTGGCGTCGGACGAATTCGAGGGGCGCGCGCCGGCGACGCCCGGCGAGGAGAAGACGATCGCCTACGTGGTCGGCGAGCTGGAGAAGGCGGGCGTGCAGCCCGGTGGCCGCAACGGCGCATGGACGCAGGATGTGGCATTGGTGCGCGCGCAGGTGGACGGCGAGGTGTCGGCGGCGGTGAAGGTCGGTGGCGCACTGCAGGCCCTGGCCAATGGCGATGACGTCGTCCTGCAGAGCCTGAGTCCGGTCGAGCGCGTCGACATCACCGATGCGCCGCTGGTCTTCGTCGGTTACGGCATCAGCGCGCCCGAGCGCGGCTGGGACGATTACAAGGGCGCCGACCTGAAAGGCAAGGTCGCCGTGGTCTTGGTGAACGATCCGGATTTCGAGACGGCGGCGGCTGGCGCCTTCGATGGCCGCGCGGTGACCTACTACGGTCGCTGGACCTACAAGTACGAAGAACTGGCGCGGCAGGGCGCGGCGGGCGTGCTGATCGTGCATGAGACCGCGCCGGCGGCCTATGGATGGGCGACCGTACGCGCATCGGGCCTGTCGCCGGTGTTCGACATTCCGCGCGATGACGCTGCGCAGTACCACACGCGGCTGCGCGGCTGGATGCAGCGCGACCTGGCGGTGTCGCTGTTCCAGCGTGCAGGGCTGGATTTCGAGGCGGAGAAGCGTCGCGCGCAGACGGCCGCGTTCGCACCCGTGGCGCTCGGCGATGCCACGATGTCCGCCGCGTTCGCGCTGAAGCGCGACCAGGTGGTCACCCGCAACGTCATCGGCAAGCTGCAGGGCGCGCAGCGTCCGGATGAGACCGTCATCTATTCCGCGCACTGGGATGCGTTCGGCATCGGCGAACCCGACGCGAGCGGCGACACCGTCCGCCATGGCGCGATCGACAACGCGACCGGTGTCGCCGCGGTGATCGAACTGGCGCGCGTGTTCGCCGCCGGTCCGCGGCCGCAGCGGACCCTGCTGTTCATGGCGCTGACCGCCGAGGAAAAGGGCCTGCAGGGCGCGACCTACTACGCCGCAAACCCGGTGGCGCCGCTGGAGAAGACGGCGGCGGTGCTGAACATCGAAATGCTCAGTCCCGACGGTCCGAACCGCGACATCGCCTCGTGGGGCAAGGGTCGTGTGTCGCTGGAGGACGACCTGAAGCGCGTGGCGGAAGCGCATGGCCGCAGGTATTCGCCCGACCCCAACCTGGAAGCCGGCTTCTTCTACCGCGCCGATCATTTCGCGTTCGCGCGCGCCGGCGTTCCCGCGATCACCGTGGGCGCGGGGCTGGATCGCATCCACGGCGGTGTCGCGAGCGGCAAGGCGCTGCGCGATGCCTACTTCGCCCGCTGCTACCACCAGCCGTGCGATGCGTGGACGACCGCATGGGACGCGAGCGGGCAGGTGCAGGATGTGGAACTGCTGTACGCGCTGGGCCGCGAGATCGCCGACAGTCGCGCATGGCCGCGCTGGCTGAACGGTTCAGAATTCAAGGCCGAACGCGAACGCAGCGAGACTGAACGGAAATAGCGGCGCTGGCGCACGCCGTTCATGTGATTCGGCGCGCTATGCTGCGCGTCCTTTCGCGGCACCGGAACATCTGTGGCTCCTCTTCACGCGCTGGTCTATCGAAGCCAGGCCACGCATCCGCTGGATGTCCACGATCTCGACCAGTTGCTGCTGGACGCGCGTGTGGCGAATGAACTCGCCGACGTGACGGGTGCGCTGCTGTACGGTGGACTGCGTTTCGTGCAGTACCTGGAAGGCACGCGCGCCGACGTGGAGCAGATCTACGCGCGCATCACCCGCGCCAGCCAGCATCACCAGCTGGAGATCCTGGAGCAGGGCCGGGTGGAGAAGCGCCTGTTCCAGCGCTGGCACATGGGCTTTGCGCATGCGCCGCAGACGCTGGTGCAGCAGCTCAGCCAGTCGCAGTGGCAGCGCGAGGTGCCGTGGCTGGAGGACGAGTCGGCCGCGTCCCCCGGCCTGGCGCGCCTGCTGGCGTTCTGGAAGGAAGAAGCGGTGCTCGCGCGCTGAGGCGCGTCAGGGCCAGCGGTTCGGCGCGCCGCGCGCGCTGGCCTCGTCCATCGGCACCACGCAGAAGCGGTGCCCGGTCGGCGCTTCCATCACCCACCAGCGGTTGTGCAGGTGCTGCACGCGCCTGGCGCCGAGTGCTTCCAGTCGCGCGACTTCGGCGTCGATGTCGTCGGTCTCGATGTCCAGATGCACGCGCGCCTCGTGCTTCACCTTCTGCACTTCGATATGCAGCCCGCCCGGACCGGGCTCGAACTTGTCGTAGAGCCCCACGCCGCCGTCATCGGGATGGGTGACCTTCAGCCCCAGGGCGGCACTCCAGAACGCGGACGCGGCGGGCAGGTCGTCGACCTGGCTGTCGATGATGAAACCGGCAAGACGGCTGCGGTGGGTCATGCGAAGTCTCCGTCGTGGTGGTACGTCCGTAAGAGCGCCCCGTGGGCGCGATGCTTTTTACGCTGAGCGGCGAAAGCATCGCGCCCATGGGGCGCTCCTACAAGGGAGATGGACCCGACATCCGCGCGTAGAGGTCAGCCGGGCAGGGCTAGGTCGTCGATCATCGCCTTGAGGAAGCGCGCCGCTTCGCCGCCGGTGCAGGCGCGGTGGTCGAACGTCACCGACAGCGGGATGACCTTGTGCGACTCGAAGCCGCCCATCACCGGCGTGACCTGGTGGCGCGCGCGACCGGCGGCGACGATGGCCACGCACGGCGGCACCACCACGGGCGTGGCGTAGCGGCCGGCGAACATGCCAAAGTTGCTCAGCGAGATCGTGTAGCCGGTCAGTTCCGACGGCGGAATGCTGCGGTCTTCCACCTGCGTGCGCAGGCGGTTGATGCTCTCGCGCACGCTACCGGCGTCCAGCAGGTCGGCATTGCGCAGTGCGGGCACGAACAGGCCGTCATCGGTATCCACGGCGATACCGATGTCCACCTGCGGGTGCAGCGTGCGGGTCAGCTTGTCGCCATCGAACCACGCGTTCATCGCCGGCACCGTCTTGCAGGCGCGGACGATGGCGCGGACCAGGCGGCCGGTCATGTCGTTGCCGGGTGTCCAGGCGTGAATGTCGGCGTCGTCGCTGAGCGTGGTCGGCACGACCTTGGCATGCGCATCGGCCATCACGCGCGCCATGTTGCGGCGTACGCCCTTGAGCTGCTCGGGCTGGCCACTGACCGACACGCCCGGCGGCTGCGTGCGCATCGGCTTGCCGCTGGCGGACAGCGCGGTGCGCTGGTCTTCCCTTCGCCCCTCGGGAGAAGGTGCCCGAAGGGCGGATGAGGATTCGGTGCGAGCGTGAGCAACCGGATGCTGCGCACCTTCACCCCCGACCGCTCTCGCGGTGGGAGAGGGGAGCAGGGTGGAACCATCGGCGGCGGCCTGCTTCACGTCCTGCATGGTCACCGCGCCATCGGCGCCGCTGGCGCGCACGCGCGACAGATCCACGCCCAGCTTCTTCGCCATCGCGCGCACGGCCGGCATGGCCTTGACGCCGCCGACGGCGATCGCCTGTTCGGTGTGCACCGCATTGGACGACTGCATGGCGCCGACCACGGTGCCGGCGTCGGCTTCTGTGGGAGCGACGTCCGTCGCGATGGGGGCTGCATCGGGTGTCGGATTCGCGACTGACGTCGCTCCCACAGCAGCAGGCTTCGGCGGGCCGTGGTGGTGGCCGGTGTCCTGGCCTTCGGCGCGTTGCGGCAGGCTGGCATCCGGCTCGAACATCGCCAGCATGCTGCCGGTGACGACGATGTCGCCGGCCGCACCGGCCAGTTTCAGCACCTTGCCGGAGACGGGCGAGGGAACCTCGACCACGGCCTTCGCGGTCTCCATCGACACCAGCGGTTCGTCCAGCCGGATCACGTCGCCTTCCTTGACGAACCACTCGACGATGGTGGCGTCCGGGAGGCCCTCGCCCAGGTCGGGCAGGTGGAAGGTCTTGCTCTCGCTCATGCGGATGTCTCTTCGGAAGTCGTTTCGTTGTCGTTGATCGGGTCCAGGTCGCGCGCAGGCAGCCAGCCGTTGCGGCCGTCGGCGTGCGTGCACCACCACCAGTCACCCAGTTCGTACTGCAGCGCGACGGTGTCGCCGGCCTGCGCGTCCAGTTCCTGCGCGGAATAGTCGCGCAGCGCGATGGCGTGGCCGTCGTCCCGCGGTTGCAGCCAGTCCACCGGCGCCCAGCCGGCGTTGCCGTCGGCGGTGGTGGTCCAGGCGAAGGCCGGCCACTCGGTGTCGCGTGCGCCGAGCGCGACCACGTCGCCGCACGCGAACCGGATGGGGGTCGCGTACTGCGTGCGGTAGTCGCGGAGGACGCGTGCCCGCATCAGCCGTTCGCCATCGCCCGCCTGGCCGCGGCGACGATCTTGTCGACGCTGGGCAGGTATTTCATTTCCAGGCGGAACAGCGGGATGTGGGTGTCGTAGCCGGTGACGCGTTCGACCGGGGCCAGCAGGTCGTACATCGAGTGCTCGGCCAGGCGCGCGCCGATCTCGGCGCCGAAGCCGGCCGTGCGCGGTGCCTCGTGCACGATCACGCAGCGGCCGGTCTTGGCCACCGATTCGGCGATGGTGTCGAAGTCGAGCGGGCGCAACGTGGCCACGTCGATGACTTCGGCGCTGATGCCTTCGCCGGCCAGTGCGTCGGCGGCCTCGAGCGCTTCCTTCACCTGCGCGCCCCAGGTCACCAGGGTCACGTCGGTGCCGTCGCGCAGTACGAAGCACACGTCCAGCGGCAGCGCTTCGCCGTCGTCGGCGACCACTTCCTTGTACTGGCGGTAGATGCGCTTGGGCTCCATGTAGATGACCGGGTCCGGATCGCGGATCGCGGCCAGCAGCAGGCCGTAGGCGCGCTGCGGCGAGGACGGCATGACCACGCGCAGGCCGGGCACGTTGGTGAAGATGGCCTCGTTGGCTTCGCTGTGGTGCTCCGGCGCGCGGATGCCGCCGCCCCACGGCACGCGCAGCACCATCGGGCAGTGCAGGCGACCGCGCGTGCGGGTGCGCAGGCGGGCGGCGTGGCAGATGATGTGGTCGACCATCGGGTAGACGAAGCCGTCGAACTGCGCTTCGGCGACCGGCTTCATGCCCTGTGCGGCCAGGCCGATGGTCAGGCCGGCGATGGTGGTTTCGTCCAGCGGCGTGTCCAGCACGCGCTCGGGGCCGAACTTCTGCTGCAGGCCGGCGGTGGCGCGGAACACGCCGCCGTTCACGCCCACGTCTTCGCCCAGCACCAGCACGGCATCGTCGTGGGCGATCTCCCAGGCCAGCGCCTGGGTGATGGCTTCGATCAGGGTGATGGCGGTCGGCGTGGAGACGATGTCGGTTTTCGCGACTGACGTCGCTCCCACAGTCTTGTTCTCGGGCTTCATGACGGTGCTCATGGGCGGTTCTCCGCGGCGATGGCGGCGGCGCGTTGCTGCAGCAGTTCGGGCGGCGGATCGGCGTACAGGTAGTCGAACATCGCCTCGACCGGTTGCACCGGCGTGTTGAGGTAGGCGTTGACCTCCTCGTCCACGCGCGCGCCGCACTCCTGCTTCCACGCGGCTTCGTCGGCCTCGTTCCAGGCGCCCTGTGCGGTCAGCCAGGTACGCAGGCGGGTCATCGGTTCGCGTTCCCAGCCGGCCTTCACTTCGGCGTCGTCGCGGTAGCGGCGGGCGTCGTCGGCGGTGGTGTGGTCGGACAGGCGATAGGTCACGAACTCGATCACCGTGCCGCCCTGGCCCTTGCGGGCGCGCTCGCTGGCGCGGCGCATGCCTTCGAGCACGGCGATCAGGTCGTTGCCGTCCACCTGGAGGCAGTGCAGGCCGCCGGCCAGGCCTTTCTGCGCCAGCGTCTGCGCGCCGGTCTGGGCACTGCGCGGCACCGAGATCGCCCAGCCGTTGTTGATCACGCCGAGCACCAGCGGCAGCTCGTAGGCGCCGGCGGAATTCAGCGCGGCGTAGAAATCGGTCTTCGACGAACCGCCGTCGCCGCAGGTCGCCACCGCGATGTGCGGCTGCCCGCGCAGCTTGAACGACAGTGCCGCGCCGGCGGCGTGCAGGCATTGCGTAGAGATCGGCACGCAGAACGGGAAATCGTTGCGGGCGTCGCTGGCGCGGTCGTAGTCGCTGCCGCGCTCGTCGCCACCCCAGTACATCAGCACGTCGCGCGGCTTCACCCCGCGCATGAACATGGCGCCGTACTCGCGGTAACTGGGGGCGTAGACATCGCCGCTGCGCATCGACGCGCCGATGCCGACGTGGGTGGCCTCGTGGCCCAGGCAGCTGGCGTAGGTGCCCAGCTTGCCGGTGCGCTGCAAGGCAATCGCCTTGGTGTCGAAGGTGCGCACCAGCAGCATCTGCTTGAACAGCTCGCGCAGGCGGGCGATGTCGCGCCCGGCCTCGGGCAGGTCGTCGCGCACCAGGGCGCCGTCGGGGCCCAGGTACTGGAGGTATTCGATCTCGAAGCTTGCGGCGATGCTCATCTGGACGGTGTTCTCGTCAGTGGCGGAATTGGTTTCAAATGTAATTTTAGGAGCAGGGCGCCGCACAGCTGTCGTGCAATGCAACAAGACGGGGGTGGATGGCGGCCGGCCGGGCGCGGAAAACGGTGCGGAAACAGGCGCTTGCCCGGCTGTCGTTCGGTGTCAGTCTGCAGCCTGGTGAACCGGCCACGGGGTGATGCGCGTCGCGGGCTGCGCAAACGACAAGGGGCGCGGTTGCCCGCGCCCCTGTCGACCCCACGATGGCGCGGAAGTTCAGCGGATGCGCTGGACCAGGCGGTCGTGGTTGTTGGCGGGGTTCGGGTCCGTCGTCGTGCTGCTGACGGTGGCCTCGAACTCCAGTTGCGTACCGCGCTTGGGCTTGCCCGGCACCACCAGCGCGAACGCCAGCGTCTGCACGCCGCGCGGCATGGCGCCACGGCGGGTGCAGTCGGCGGCGGCGCCGTCGGTGGTATCCGCCACGCGCGTGCAGCTCCAACCGCTGGGGGCGGCCACGGCGGCGTAACGGGCTTCCACATTGCTGGTCAGTCGCACGGTGACCTGCTCGGCCGCATCCGGACCGGCGTTGCGCACCGGCACGAGCAGCGTGGCGATGGTCCCGCGACGCAGCGGCAGGGCGGCGCCGAGCAGCTGCACCGACAGGTCGGCGCGGGTCTGCGGCAGTGCGGCCACGGCCACCGAGACCGCGGCGGTGTTGTCGCCGTTGGCCGGGTCGAGCACGGTCGAGTTGGCCGACACGCCCAGGCCGAGCGTGGTGCCGGCTGCGCTGGCGGGGACGAGGGCGTCGATCGCGAACGTGGCGTCAGCGCCCACCGCCAGCGACGGCGTGGTGCAGGCCACGCGGGTGGTGCCGGCGGTGACCTCGGCCGCGTCGCAGCTCCAGCCCGCCGGCAGCGTGGCCAGCGACGGCGACAGTTCGGCCGAGAACACGAAGGCGAACGCCGCCGGCGACGCCGCGCCGGGACCGGCGTTGCGCACCGTGGCGGTGTAGCGCACGGTCTCGCCGACGCTGGCGCTGCTGCGGTCGGCCGACACCGTGGCCGACAGGTCGGCGCGGGCGAAGCTCGGCACGCGGATGCTCAGGCGCACCGGATCGTGGTCGGAAGAACGGATCGCCAGCGAGGCATCGCCGAAGTTGTCCGCGCCGAAGTCCGCGTTGATGCGGGCGTGGTCCACGCGCAGGCCGGCGTCCATCACCAGCGACTCGTTGACCAGCACGTGGTCCAGCGTCTGCGCATTGCCCTCGAACACGTACGAGTAGCGATGGGCCGGATCGGCGATCAGCTGCGATCCATCCACCAGCGGCACGGTCAGCGGGCTGGGCATGTACGTCAGCACCTGGTCTTCCGGTGCCGCTTCGCCCTTGATGATGCCCAATACGTCGACATAGCCGTCGTTGAACTCGAACGCGTTGAAGTCGCCGACCAGCACGATCTTCTCGTCCGGGTTGGCCTGCTGCATCTCCTCCACCAGCTGGGCCAGGTAGACCGCCTGCGCGCCGCGCTTGACCCGCACGCGCTCGCCGCCGGTGGCCCAGCCGCTGCTGCCCGGCAGGGTGTCGTTGATGTCGTTGAGCGACCGCAGGTGGTTGACGATCACCGTCAGCGGATAGCTCGAGGCGGCATCCTGATGCACGCGGGCGCGCAGGCGCAGCGGCGGACGGTCGTTGAGCAGGCTGGTGGTGCCGTTCGGGTTGGCGATGGTGGTCTCCTTGCCGAACTGCGCCACGTCCAGCACCTCGACGCGGGCCACGCCGTCGGCGGTCAGGCGCGAACTGACCAGGAAGCCGACGTTGATGCCGCCCACGTCGTTGCCCGGCTGCAGGTACGGCACATAGCCCGGGCGCGCGGCGCAGGTGGCGTCGATGCGTTCTGACAGCAGTTGCAGCACGCGGACGTTCTCCACTTCCACCGCGCCCAGGATGTCCGGCGCCTTCAGGTAGTCGCAGATCGCCAGCGCCGCCTTGGCCAGGCGCTTGTCCAGCGCTTCCGGCGTCAACGTCACCGCGCCGTTGCTGTCGTTGACCTCATCGAACAGGCGCAGCAGGTTGAAGCTGCCGACGGTGACTTCGTCGTAGCTCGCATCGTTGACGGCTTCCGGCAGGCGGCCGCCGGTGACGGCAGGCGGCGTGGCCACGTCGGGCAGCAGCGCCCAGGTGCCGGCGAAGTAGTCCAGCACGCCCAGCAGGCCCGCGACCTCGGCGCCGGTGTCGACCGACAGCGGCTGTGCGCCGACCTGGCCGCGGCTGCGCACCATCAGGCGTTCCTGGTTGGTGTCGAAGCGCGGCGGGTTCTTGCCGGCAGGCAGGGTGATGGCGTCCATCGCGCCGATGCCGGCCTCGCGGAATGGCCGCGCCACGCCGGGCAGAGTGACGTGGAACACGCCATCGCTGAAGGCCAGCGCGTCATTCTCGTCCAGGCTGCCGCCCGAGGGGGCGATGACCACCGACTGCGCCACGCTCACGCGCATGCCTTCCAACCGCTCCAGCGTGCCGGGCAGGGCGTCGGGGGACAGCTCGGCGGCGGTCAGTTCGATCGCGGCGGGCAGGGCCACGCCGGTTTCCAGCGCCTCGACCGTCGGCGTGACGATCTCGGTGATCGCCAGCTGGTGCGGGTTGGACGACGGGGTGAACTCCTCCACCGTACCGGTCACCCGCACGCGGTTGCCCACCGCGGCGGAGGCCGGCGGCGCGCTGCTGGTGAAGACGAACACGGCGTCGGAGGTGGCCGGGTCGCCGTCATCGTTGGCGGCCTGCAGGAAGAAGCCGTTGTTGAACTTGAGCGCGGTGACGATGCCCTCGGTGACCACGCGCTTGCCGTTGTGCGGCGACAGCAGGCCGGTGCCCTGGATCTGCGCGATGGTCAGTGCCAGTGGCGGGTCCGGCGGTTCCGGCGGCTCGGCGCCGCTGTTGCGCGGATTGGGCGCGCCGACCGCGAAGTCGGCGCCGTTGTTGTTGGTATCGATGCTGCCATCGCCGCCGCGCAGGGCGGCGGTGGTGTTGCCGAGCGTGCCGGTCGGCGCGCTGCCTTCGAAGCAGGTGGCGGCGCTGCCGAAGCCGACGAAGTCGGCCACGTTGGCATCGGCGGTCGGGCAGGCGCCGGTCAGCGCCGTGGTGCTGCGGCTCAGCGCCACCTTGCCGGCGGTGCCGGACATGGCGATGGTGCCCACCGCGTCGGGCGTGGGCAGGTCCACCGTGCCGCCGGCGCCCTGCGCCTGCTGCACCAGGTAGAAGCCGCCGGCCGGAATGCTGCCGCTGAGGTTGGTGCGGCCGTTCCAGGTGGTGCCGCCGGAGGAGGTGTACTGCACGCTCCAGCCGGTCAGGTCCACCGCGGTGGGGCCGTTGTTGCGCAGTTCGATGAAGTCGTTCTTCAGCGTGGCGCCGCTGTTGCCCCCACCCCCGTAGACCTGGCTGATGACCACCTGTGCCTGCGCCGACGAGGCGGCGAACAGCAAGGCGAAAGACGCGAACACGGCCGCAAGGCGGCCCCGTGGCATTTCCATGTTACGGAATCTCCCTCAGTGGATTTGGACGCCGCCCCCGGTCGGAAGCGGATCCGCCCCCGGCCGACGCAATGTAGCCCAAGCCTGTGGTACGCGCATTGCATGGGCGTGACATGAGTGGCGGTTTTCCGTCGCCTTGCCGGGGTGGCCCGCCCGCATCGGTTACGCTGGCGCCCCCGCTGCGCCCGTGGCGACCCGGTTGATCGACGGATGGCCGTAGAGAAGAACGAACGCCCGCTGGAAGCAGGCATCCACACCGACCTGTCCGGCCGCCTGAGCTATGGCGGCTACCTGCAATTGGACCGGCTGCTGTCGGCGCAGCACCCGGTGTCGGACCCGCCGCACCACGACGAGATGCTGTTCATCGTGCAGCACCAGGTCTCGGAGCTGTGGATGAAGCTGATGATCCACGAGCTGGGCGCGGCCATCGGCTTCCTCCAGCGCGACCAGGTCTGGCAATGCCGCAAGGTGCTGGCGCGCAGCAAACAGGTGCTGCGGCAGCTGACCGAGCAGTGGTCGGTGCTGGAGACGCTCACCCCCTCCGAATACATGGGCTTCCGCGACCTGCTGGGGCCGTCGTCCGGCTTCCAGTCGCTGCAGTACCGCACCATCGAGTTCCTGCTGGGCAACAAGAATGCCGCGATGCTGAAGGTGTTCGCGCACGACCCCGACGGCCATGCCGGGCTGGAGTCCGCGCTGGCCGCGCCCAGCCTGTACGACGAGTTCCTGATCTACCTCGCGCGCTGGGGCCACGCCATTCCCGCCCAGCACGTGCAGCGCGACTGGCGCCAGGCGCATGCGGCCGACGCCGCGCTGCTGCCCGTGTTCGAGGCGATCTACGAGGACACCGACCGCTACTGGCGCGAATACGCGCTGTGCGAGGACCTGGTGGACCTGGAAAGCCAGTTCCAGCTGTGGCGCTTCCGGCACATGCGCACGGTGATGCGGATCATCGGCTTCAAGCGCGGCACCGGCGGCTCCAGCGGCGTGGGGTTCCTGAAGCAGGCGCTGGAACTGACGTTCTTCCCGGAGCTGTTCGACGTCCGCACGTCCATCGGACCCGGCCGCTGAGCGATGGCGGCCGGGTGGGCGCGGAACCTCGCCCCCCACGCCATGCCGGCCCCCGCTGAGGCAGCGCGGAAAGCGTGACTGGTAGCATGCGGCGGACCCTATCCGCAGGACCGCTCCCGACGATGACCCCCGCTACCCAGGACGCCGCCCCCCGTTCCCTCACCACCCGCCTGCTCGACCTGATCGAACGCACGGGCAACCGATTGCCGGACCCGGCGGCGCTGTTCCTGATCCTGATGGTGGTGGTGTGGCTGGTGTCGTGGTGGTTGTCGGGGGTGTCGTTCAGCGCCATCGATCCGCGTTCCGGCCAGCCCATCCAGATCGTCAACCAGGTGGCCGGTACCTCGCTGACCGGCTTCATGGCCGGGCTGGTAAAGACCTTCGTCAACTTCCCGCCGTTGGGCGTGGTGCTGGTGGCGATGCTGGGCCTGGGCGTGGCCGAGCACACCGGCTTCATCAACGCCGTGCTGCGCAAGATCCTGTCGGTGACGCCGCGCACGCTGCTGACCCCCATGCTGATCCTGGTCGGCATCCTCAGCCACGTGGCCGTCGACGCGGGCTACGTGCTGGTGATCCCGCTGGGCGCGGTGATCTTCTATGCGGCGGGCCGCCATCCGCTGGCCGGCATCGCGGCCGCCTTCGCCGGCGTGTCCGGCGGCTTCTCGGCCACGGTGGGTATCCCCTCGTCACTGGATCCGATGCTGGCCGGGCTGACCCAGACCGCGGCGCAAGTGGTCGCGCCGACCCTGGAGATCAATCCGCTCAACAATTTCTATTTCACCACCGCGTCCACGCTGCTGATCGTGGGGGTGGGCTGGTTCCTCACCGACCGCGTGATCGAGCCGCGCCTGCGCGGCACGCCGGTGGACGGCGATCCGGCCGGGCTGCCGCAGATGGAAGCCGTGGCGCGCGCGGAGAACCGCGGCCTGGCGTGCGCACTGGGCGCGATGGCGGTGGCGCTGGCGCTGTTCGCGTGGAGCCTGTCCGGCGACGATTCGCCGTGGCGCGCCGCGGCCGAGCAGGTGCCGCCGCAGACGCATCCGCTGCTGGCGCCCGCCGCACCGCTGATGCAGTCCATCGTGGCGCTGATCTTCGTGTTCTTCCTGGTGCCGGGCATCGTCTACGGCTATGCCGCCGGCACGGTGAAGACGCACCGCGACATCGTGCAGGGCATGGCCAAGGCGATGAACGGCATGGGCTACTACATCGTCATGGCGTTCTTCTGCGCGCAGTTCATCGCCGCGTTCGGCAACTCCAACCTGGGCGCGCTGGTGGCGGTGGAAGGCGCGGACCTGCTGCGCTCGCTCGGACTGCCGATGGGCATCACGCTGGCCGGCATCATCCTGCTCACCGGTTCGGTGAACCTGCTGATCGGTTCGGCATCGGCCAAGTGGGGACTGATCGGCCCGATCCTGGTGCCCATGCTGATGCAGCTGGGCGTGTCGCCCGACCTGACCCAGGCCGCCTATCGGGTGGGCGATTCGACCACCAACATCATCACGCCGCTGATGCCGTACTTCCCGCTGATCGTCGTCTACTGCCGGCGCTACGTCACCGGCACGGGCATCGGCACGCTGATCGCGATGATGCTGCCGTACTCGCTGGCCCTGCTGGGCACGTGGACGCTGTTCCTGCTGGGCTACTGGGCGCTGGGGCTGCCGCTGGGCGTGGGCGCGAGCTACGAGTACGTGCCCGGCTGACGCCGGCGCCGGGACCACAAATCCTTTCGCTTGCAACCACTTAGCTCGCTGAACAGCGGGAGCGGCGCGTGTGCGGCGCTTCCGCGAGGTTTGACGCCCGCGGTCCGCGTCGGTAATCCTCGCGCGTCCCGTGCCGGTGGCACGGACCGTTGAAGTCCTGAATCACTTTAGAAGGGGGAGCCCGCATGAGCGGAGCCGTCGCGTCACCAACGCCGGAACGGATACCGGAATTCAAGCAATTGCTGGGTCATCCGCGTCCGCTGTGGATGTTGTTCATGACCGAGTTCTGGGAACGCTTCGCGTTCTACGGCATGCGCTGGGCCCTGGCGCTGTACATCGTCGCCCAGTTCTACGGCGGCGACAGTGCCGGTGAGGCGCCCGCCAGCCGGCTCTATGGCGCTTACCTCGCGCTGGTCTATGCGGCAGCGCTGTTCGGCGGCTATGTGGCGGACCGGGTGATCGGCTATCAGCGTTCGATCCTGCTCGGCGCGGTCATCATGGCGGCCGGCCTGTTCCTGATCATGTTGCCCAACGAAGCGCTGTTCAAGCTCGGTCTGGCCACCGTGATCGCGGGCAACGGTCTCTTCAAGCCGAACATCTCGACGATGGTCGGCAAGCTGTATGCGACCGGCGACGAGCGACGCGACTCGGGTTTCACCCTCTTCTACATGGGTATCAACCTGGGCGCGATGATTGCTCCTTGGCTGACCGGATTGCTGGCCGAGCGGATCATGGGCGGCTCTCCCGCCATGCCGGCCTACAAGGTGGTGTTCCTGGTCTCCGGCATCGGCATGCTGATCAGCCTGGTGTGGTTCTGGTTCGGGCGCGCGCAGTTGCAGGGCATCGGACGGCCCCATGAGGGTGCAGAAGGTGCCGGTCGCGTCCTTGTCACGGCGGTCTGCGCCATCATCGCCATCCCGGTGATCTATTTCCTGCTGTCGATCGGTGCGGGCGCGCTACAGTGGATCCTGACCGGTCTGTTCGTCGGCCTCTGCGCGCTGATCCTGAAGGAAGGCTTCAAGGACGGCGCGATACGGCGCGACATGGCCGTGGCCATGCTGATCATCTTCGTGTTCAACGTGCTGTTCTGGTGCTTCTTCGAGCAGGCCGGCAGTTCGTTCAACTTCCTTGCGCAGAACATCGTCAACCGCGACTTCGGTGGCTGGGTGTTCCCGGTGGGCTGGTTCCAGTCGGTCAACTCGCTGGCGATCATCACCCTTGCGCCGGTACTGGCCTGGTTGTGGGTCAAGATGGGCAGCAAGAATCCGTCGATCCCGCGCAAGTTCGGCCTGGGCCTGATCTTCAACGGCCTGGCCTTCCTGCTGCTGATGATCGCGTTGTCCAGCCTCGTCGATCCGGAGACGCTCAAGATCCCGTTCTGGACGCTGTTCATGGTCTACGTGATCCAGTCGGTCGGCGAGCTCTGCCTGTCGCCGATCGGCCTGTCGATGGTCACCAAGCTGGCGCCGGTGCGCCTGGTCGGTTTCGGCATGGGCGGCTGGTTCCTGTCCACCGCCATCGGCAACAACCTGTCGGGCATCTTCGCCAGCCACGTCAGCGGCGAGACCGGCATGACGGTCGAGTCGGCGCACGCGGGCTACACGATGGGTTTCTGGATCCTGATGGGCTCTGGCGTGCTGCTGTTCCTGATCGCCCCGCTGATCCAGAAGCTGATGCACGGCGTGAAGTGACGCATCGGCGCGCGCCCACAGGGCGCGCCTTTGCCAATGCGTCATCCCCGCGAATTGATGTTCAACAGCCGCATGGCTGGTCAAGCGGGGATCCATAGGAAAACGGCGGCCATCGGCCGCCGTTTTTCGTTTCCGGATCTGGAAGGCCTCAGCCTTCGATGCGCCTCACGCCTTCACCCGCCAGCTTGTCTATCAGCTGGTCCAGCATGGCGCGTTCCTCGTCGCTCAGCGGTTCCAGCATGCGCTGGTGATACTCGATGACCATCGGCGCGACTTCGTCATAGACCCGGAAACCCTCGTCGGTCAGCGCCAGCACCGAGCGGCGGCGGTCGTCGCCGTGGATCTCGCGCTGGATCAGCGCCCGTTCCAGCAGGCGGGCCACCGCCCGGCTGACCGCTACCTTGTCCATGGCGGTGCGGCCGGCCACCTCGCCGGCCGACAGGCCGGGGAAGCGCCCCAGCACCGCCATGACCCGCCATTCGGTGATGGCCAGGCCGAAACGGCGGTGGTATTCGCGGGAAATCGCACTGCTGATCCGGTTGGACAGCACGCTCAACCGGTAGGAGAACAGGCGGTCGAGGTCGAAATCGGCGTGGATGGCGGGGCTGGCTGGCTGGCTCATGCTGCGCTGCTACTTGTTGTTGGTTTCAGCTGAAACTATAGAATGGGTCAAATCCCGGCAAGCCTAGCGAGGCGCCCCATGACCGCACAACCCAATTCTGGCATCCAGCCCACGACGTTCGACAACCCGATGGGCATCGATGGCTTCGAATTCGTCGAGTTCGCCGCCCCGCAGGGCCAGGCGCACCACCTGCACGACTACTTCCGCAAGCTGGGCTTCGTGCAGGTCGCGCGGCACAAGACGCGCGCGATCAGCACCTACCGCCAGGGCGACTGCACCTTCCTCATCAACGAGGATCCGGACTCCTTCGCCGCGCGCTTCGCCGCCGAGCATGGCCCCAGCGCCTGCGGCTTCGCGATCCGGGTGAAGAAGCTGGCCGAGTGGGCGCGCGTGCAGGCACTGAAGAACGGTGCCGAATCCTTCGACGCCGCCGACGAGCTGACCAAGGCCGTCGCCGCGCCCGTCATCAAGGGCATCGGCGACTGCATGCTCTACATCGTCGACCGCTACGACGACCAGGGCACCATCCACGATCCGGACTACGAATACCTGCCGGGCGTCGACCTGATGCCGAAGGGCTTCGGCCTGACTTTCATCGACCATCTGACCCACAACCTCTACCACGGCAACATGGCCAAGTGGGCGGACTACTACGAGCGGCTGTTCAACTTCCGCGAGATCCGCTACTTCGACATCAAGGGCGCCAAGACCGGCCTGCTGTCGAAGGCGATGACCGCGCCGGACGGCATGGTGCGCATCCCGCTCAACGAGTCGAGCGACCCGAAGAGCCAGATCAACGAGTACCTGGACGCCTACAAGGGCGAGGGTATCCAGCACATCGCCTGCTTCACCGACGACATCTACACCACCGTCGAGCGCATGCGCGAAGCGGGCGTGGCGTTCCTGGATACGCCGGACACCTACTTCGACGTCATCGACCAGCGCATCCCCGACCACGGCGAAGACGTCGCGCGCCTGGCGCGCAACAAGATCCTGATCGATGCCGACGTGGAGACCAAGCAACGCAAGCTGCTGCAGATCTTCACCCAGAACGCGCTGGGCCCGATCTTCTTCGAGATCATCCAGCGCAAGGGCAACGAAGGCTTCGGCGAAGGCAACTTCCAGGCGCTGTTCGAGAGCATCGAGCGGGACCAGATGAAGCGCGGGGTGCTGTAAGGTCTCTTCGAGCCCCTCTCCCCTTGGGAGAGGGGTTGGGGAGAGGGACGGCGAAGCCTTGTCGCTTGCTGATTCAGGAAAGCGGATCAGCCAGGACAGGAGGTCCTGCATGAGTAAGCCACGCTTGCCGACCCACACGCTCGATCATGCCAAGCAGTTGCGCATGGGCATGACCGATGCCGAACGCCGGCTGTGGCAGTACCTGCGGGCAGGACGCCTGGAGGGCATGAAATTCCGGCGCCAGCATCCCGTTCCGCCCTACATCGTCGATTTCTGCTGCGTCGAAGCGGGTTTGGTGGTGGAACTGGATGGTTCGCAGCATTCGCCTGCCGCGGATGCCGCAAGAACGCGATACTTGCAGTCCCAGGGATGGAGGGTCGTCCGATTCTGGGACAACGATGTGCTGAGGGAGGTGGAGGCGGTGGTCACGGCGATCTGGGATTTCGCCTCGCGACCGGCCCTCTCCCCAACCCCTCTCCCGCCGGGAGAGGGGCTTTGATCGGGACACGATGAGCATGAATGCGAACAGCGCCAGCAACTACCAATCCGGCTTCGGCAACCACTTCGCCAGCGAGGCGATCCCCGGCACGCTGCCGGAAGGCCGCAATTCGCCGCAGCGGGTCGCGCACGGGTTGTACGCCGAGCAGTTGAGCGGCACCGCGTTCACCGCGCCACGCGCGGAGAACCGTCGCAGCTGGCTATACCGCATCCGCCCGGCGGCGATGCACGGTCCGTTCGCGCCGTACGCGCAGCACCGCCTGCACAGCGACTTCAGCGCGGGCCCGGTGTCGCCGGACCAGATGCGCTGGTCGCCGTTGCCC
The DNA here is from genome assembly GCF_001427635.1 of Pseudoxanthomonas sp. Root65. Classification (NCBI taxonomy): domain Bacteria; kingdom Pseudomonadati; phylum Pseudomonadota; class Gammaproteobacteria; order Lysobacterales; family Lysobacteraceae; genus Pseudoxanthomonas; species Pseudoxanthomonas sp. Root65. The sequence continues at coordinate 623,757 of NZ_LMHA01000001.1, read as the reverse complement.
ATGCCGGAGACGCCGACGGATTTCGTCGATGGCCTGTACACGATGGCGGGTAACGGCTCGCCGGACGCGCTGCATGGCGTCGGCATCCACCTCTATGCCGCCAACCGCTCGATGCAGGGCCGCTATTTCTACGACGCCGACGGCGAGCTGCTGATCGTGCCGCAGCAGGGCAGCCTGCGCATCGCCACCGAGTTCGGTGTGATCGAGGTCGAGCCGCAGCAGATCGCGGTGATTCCGCGTGGCGTGCGTTTCCTCGTTGAATTGCCCGATGGCGAAGCGCGCGGCTATGTCTGCGAGAACTTCGGCGCCGCGTTGCGCCTGCCCGACCTGGGCCCGATCGGCTCGAACGGGCTGGCCAATCCGCGCGATTTCGAGACGCCGATGGCGGCGTACGAGGACGTCGAGGGCGCGTTCGAGCTCATCGCCAAGTTCCAGGGCCATCTGTGGCGCGCCGACATCGGGCATTCGCCGCTCGATGTGGTGGGCTGGCACGGCAACTATGCGCCGTACCGCTATGACCTTCGCCGCTTCAATACCATCGGCTCGATCAGCTTCGATCATCCCGATCCGTCGATCTTCCTGGTGCTGACCTCGCCGAGCGACACGCCGGGCGTGGGCAACATGGATTTCGTGATCTTCCCGCCGCGCTGGCTGGTGGCGCAGGACACGTTCCGGCCACCGTGGTTCCACCGCAACATCGCCAGCGAGTTCATGGGCCTGATCCACGGCATATACGACGCCAAGGCCGAGGGCTTCGCACCGGGTGGTGCATCGCTGCACAACTGCATGACCGGGCATGGCCCGGATGCGGCGACGTTCGAGAAGGCATCCAACGCCGATCTGACCAAGCCCGATGTCATCACCGGCACCATGGCCTTCATGTTCGAGACGCGGGCGGTGATCCGGCCGACGCGGCAGGCCGTCGACGCCGCGCATCGCCAGCGCGACTACCAGGCGTGCTGGGCGGGCCTGCAGAAGCACTTCACGCCGAAGGGCTGAGGCGGGCTCAGGGCAGGGCGCGCTCCGTCTGCGCATCGAGCAGGTGCTGCAGGCGCTGCGCCGCTTCGTGCGGCAAGGCCTCCATCAGGCGGTCGCGGATGCGGCCGGCGAGCGTGGTCGCCATGCGCGCTTCGAGGAAGCGCAACGCGTCGCCCAGCGCTTCCAGCATCGCGTCGTCGTCCAGTCTCGCCAGCAGGCGCTCGCGATGGTGGCGCGCACCGTCATCGCGCTGCAGTTCCAGCATGCCGGACAGGTAGACCTTGGCGGCGACGAGCGAGCGTCGCGGTCCGGTCGTCGCAGGTGCAGGCGCGGGCGCGGGCGCGTGTTCGACCGCAGGCGGCGGCGCCGGCTGACGCGCCGCACCGGCGATGCTCAGGTAGCCCTCGCTCACCAGCCGCTGGATCAGCAGCGGTGCATCCTGTCCCAGCAGCTGCACCAGTTCCGCCAGGTCGCGTTGCCCGTTGCAGAGGATCAGCGCGCGCCGCTCGCGCATGCCGAGCGCACCCGTGTGGGCCTGCAGTGTCTGGCGGGCGAGATCGGTCTTGGACGGATGCATGCGGGAGGTGCCGGAAGATCGCGCGCAGGCTAGTCGCGGGCGATGAAGTGCGGATGACAGAACGGGCTTCATCGCGGCGACTTAACGCGCCAACGCTAGGATTCAGCTTTGTGCAATGGAGAGAGCCGATGAAGTCGATGTTGCCGATCGTGATGGTCGTCACGCTGTTGTCCGCATGCCAGCGCGAGGAAGCCCGCGCGCCGGCAGTGGAGCCGCAGACCACCGCGACCAGCACGCCGATGGCGGAAGCGCCGGCGCCTACGCCCGCAGTGGACGACACGGCCGCACCGGCCGGGCCCGTGAGCCAGGCCAGTTTCTTGGGCTACGGCGACATGAAGCTGGGCAGCACGATCGAGGAAGCGCGTGCGGCCTGGGGTGGCGAGCTCAACGGCGCGCCGATGGAAGGCACGACCTGCCATTACCTGTGGCCGAAGTGGATCACCCGGCCCGCCGACTTCGCCTTCATGATGGAAGAAGGCAAGTTCGTCCGTTACGACGTGGGCACCGACAAGGAGACCGCGCCGGGTGGCGGCAAGGTCGGCATGAGTGTCGACGAACTGCAGAAGCTCTATGGCGGCGCGTTGAAGGCCTCGCCCCACAAGTACACGCAGGGTGGCCAGTACCTGGCGATGGACGCGGGCGACGTGGCACCGACCCAGCTGATCTTCGAGGCCGATGCCAACGGCAAGGTCACCGCGTGGCGCGTGGGCCTGTCGCCACAGGTCGCGTACGTGGAAGGCTGCTCCTGATCGTGGCCGCCCGGCTGGCCGCACCGGCGGGCCGGGCATAGAATCGCCGCACACCACACGGGAAGGGGGCGGCGATGACGGAAGCCTGGGGATACTTCGTGCTGGGGCTGGTGCTGCTGGCACTCGGCGGCGATTCCATCGTCAAGGGCGCCTCGGGCCTGGCCCAGCGCCTCGGTGCATCGCCCTTCGTGGCCGGCCTGCTGCTGATCGCGTTCGGCACGTCGCTGCCGGAACTGGCCGTCAATGCGCGGGCGGTCTGGGTAGGTTCGCAGGAACTCGCGCTCGGCAACGCGGTGGGCAGCAACATCGTCAACCTCGGCCTCACGCTGGGCCTGGCGGCGCTGGTCGCGCCGGTGCTGGTGCGCATGCGCGTACTGTCCCCGCTGCTGGTGCTGCTGGCGCTGGCCTCGCTGGCGCTGATCGTCTTCGGCCTGGACGGCGTGGTCAGTCGCGTCGAAGGCGGTGCGCTGCTGCTGGGTTTCGTGGCGGCGCTCGCGTTCCTGCTGGCGCGCGCGCCCCGCGAGGACGCGGGCGTACGCACTGAGGTCGAGGGCTTCGCCACCACGCACACCGTGCTGTGGATAAATCTGTTGCGCTTCGTTGTGGCGGCCGCGCTGCTGTATTACGGCGCCCGCTTCGTCGTACAGGGTGCCCCGGTGATCGGCGCGCACTGGGGCCTGTCGCCGCTGCTGACCGGCCTGTTGCCGCTGGCGATCGGGACGGCGCTGCCGGAAATCGCCGCTGCGGCGATGGCGGCGCGGCGCGGGCAGGGCGACATGGTGGCGGGACACGTCATCGGTTCCAGCCTGTTCAACCTGCTGGTGGTGGTGGGCGGCATGGCGGCGTTCCGGCCGCTGGCGCTGCCGGAGTCCTTCGTGCGGCTGGAGCTGCCTGCGGCCATCGCCTTCGTGCTGGTGCTGTACCCGATGCTGCGCGGCGACCTGCGTATCAGCCGCGTGGAAGGCGGCATCCTGCTGGCGGCCTTCATTGGCTGGGTGATCATCGAGATCGCATTGCTCGCCTGAACTGAACGGCGGGTCAGGCGTATGTGAACGGGTTTGTTAAACTCGGGGCGATTGCTCGCGAATGACGCATTCCCTGCAAGGCAAGGCGGTTGATGATTCCTTTTCTCGAAATCCTGCTGGCGCTGCCGTTCGTGCTTGCGCTGGTGGTGGCGCTGGCGCGCGGCATTCCCCGTGGCGCGACCGCGTGGCTGGCCGGCCTGGCGCCGCTGCTGGGCCTGGTGCTGCTGGCGTGGATGACGCCGAGCGTGCTGCAGGGCTGGAACCTGCGCGCCGACCACGCCTGGATCCCGCAGATCGGCCTGGCCTTCACGCTGCGGCTTGACGGGCTGGCCTGGATGTTCGCCGGCCTGGTGCTGGCGATCGGCGCGCTGGTGGTGATGTACGCGCACTACTACCTCAGCGCAAAGGACAGCGCGCCGCGCTTCTTCGCCTGCCTGCTGCTCTTCATGGGCTCGATGCTCGGCGTGGTGTTGGCCGGCAACCTGTTGCTGCTGGTGGTGTTCTGGGAACTGACCAGCATCAGTTCGTTCCTGCTGATCGGGTTCTGGTCGCATCGCCAGGATGCACGCGAAGGCGCGCGCATGGCGTTGGCGATCACCGGGGCCGGCGGCCTGGCACTGCTGGGCGGCGTGTTGCTGATCGGGCGCATCGTCGGCAGCTACGACCTTGACGTGGTGCTGGCCTCGGGCGACCTGATCCGTGCCAGCGCGCTGTATCCGTGGGCGCTGTTGCTGGTGCTGGGCGGCGTGTTCACCAAGAGCGCGCAGTTTCCGCTGCATTTCTGGCTGCCGCACGCGATGGCCGCGCCCACGCCGGTGTCGGCCTACCTGCATTCGGCGACGATGGTGAAGGCCGGCGTGTTCCTGCTGGCACGGCTGCACCCGGCGCTGGCGGGCACCGACCTGTTCTTCTACGTGGTCACCACCGTGGGTGCGCTGACGCTGCTGGTCGGCGCGTGGTTTGCGATCTTCCAGCACGACCTGAAGGGTCTGCTGGCGTATTCCACCATCTCGCACCTGGGGCTGATCACGCTGCTGTTCGGCATCTCCACGCCGATGGCGGTGGTCGCCGGCGTGTTCCACATCCTCAACCACGCCACGTTCAAGGCGTCGCTGTTCATGGCGGCGGGCATCATCGACCACGAGACCGGCACGCGCGACATGCGGCGGCTCGGCAACCTGCGGCGTTACCTGCCCTGGACCAGCGCGCTGGCGATCATCGCGTCGCTGGCGATGGCCGGCATCCCGCTGCTCAACGGCTTCCTGTCGAAGGAGATGTTCTTCGCCGAGGCCATCGATATTCCCGGACACCGCGCCATGCGCGATGCGATCGCGGTGGCGGCGCTGCTCTACGGCATCTTCGGCGTGGCCTACAGCCTGCGATTCGTCTACGAAACGTTCTTCGGCGATGATCCTTATGTCGGCGGCGTGGCGCCGCATGAACCGCCGCGCTGGATGAAGATCCCGGTGGAAGTGCTGGTGGTGCTGTGCGTCGCGGTGGGCATGTTCCCGGCGTGGACGGTCGCGCCGGTGCTGCATGCGGGCGCCGGTGCCATCCTCGGCGACGCGATGCCGGCGTACAGCCTGTCGGTGTGGCATGGCATCAACACGCCGCTGCTGATGAGCCTGGCCGGGATCGCCGGCGGCATCGTGCTGTATTTCGGGTTGCGCCGGCTGTTCGGCCTGCATGCGAACGTTCGCCGCTCGCTGGGGCGCCACGTGTTCCGCTGGAACATGGAGGCGCTGTATGCGCTGGCCGGCCGCTTCACCCGCCGCATCGCCAACGGCAGCCTGCAGCGCAGCCTGCTGTTCCTGGTGTTGGCGGCATTGATCGCCGGCGCGGCGCCCTTTGTCGCCGGCGATGCCTTGCCGCTGCAGTGGCGCACACCGCAGCCGATGCCGCTGCTGGGCTGGTTGCTGTGGCTGGTGCTGGTGGTCTGCGCGGTGTGGACGATCCGGCTGTACCGGCAGCGGCTGCTGGCGGTCGTCGTGCTGGGCGGCGCCGGCCTGGTGGTCAGCCTGACGTTCGTGTTCCTGTCCGCACCGGACCTGGCACTGACGCAGCTGATGGTGGAAATGGTCAGCCTGGTGCTGTTGCTGCTGGGCCTGCACTACCTGCCGCCGCGCTCGCCGCCGGAGCGCACGCCACGCCGCCGCCTGCGCGACATCGTCGTGGCGCTGGCCGCGGGCACCGGCGTGGGCCTGCTGGCCTACCAGATGATGACGCGGCCTGCCGACACCATCAGTGGCGAGCTGCTGGCGCGTTCGTTGCCCGAAGCCTATGGCGCCAACGTGGTCAACGTGATCCTGGTGGACTTCCGCGGCTTCGATACGTTCGGCGAGATCACCGTGTTCGGCATCGCGGCGCTGATCGTGCACGCGCTGCTGCGACGCGCGCGCATGGCGCCGGAAAAGATCATGTCGGGCCCGCCGGTCAAACTGCCGGTGCCGGCGGACCTGGCGCAGATCATGTTCCCGCTGACGCTGACGGTCTCCGTCTTCCTGTTCCTGCGCGGGCACAACGCGCCGGGCGGCGGCTTCATCGCCGGCCTGGTGCTGGCGGTGCCGCTGCTGGTGCAGTACGTGATCCAGGGCGCGGCGTCGGTGGAGTCGCGCTTCGGCTTCGACTACGTGCGCTGCATCGGCGTGGGATTGATCATCGCCGGCCTCAGCGGCGTGGCGTCGATGGGCTTCGGCGTGCCGTTCCTCACCAGCGGCCATCTCGATCTCGAGTTGCCGGTGATCGGCACGGTGCCGCTGGCCAGCGCCATCGGCTTTGATACGGGCGTGTATCTGGTGGTGTTCGGCGGCGCCATGCTGATCCTGTCGATGATGGGCACCATCCGGCCCTCGCGCACGCGCGTGTCGCACCTCGGGGTGATGGAGCCGGGCGAGCGTTCCACCCGCACGGGAGAGCTGCGTTGAGGGAGATGTCCTGATGGAACTGGCGATGGCAAGCGCGATCGGCATCCTCACCGCGGCCGGGGTGTACCTGCTGCTGCGCGCGCGCAGCTTCGACGTCATCCTCGGGCTGACCTTGCTTTCGTACGCCACCAACCTGCTGATCTTCAGCGGTGGCCGGCTGCTGCCGGGCAAACCGGCAGTGCTGCGCGAGGGCGTGGCGCCGACGCTGGCGAACTACACGGACCCACTGCCGCAGGCGCTGGTGCTGACCGCCATCGTGATCGCCTTCGCCATGACGGCCGTAACAGTCGTCCTGTCGATCCGCAGCCGCGGCGACAACGACAGCGACCACGTCGACGGCAGCAAGGCCGAGCGCGAGTTCCTCGCCAGCGAACAGCGCCGGCATGAAGAAGCCCGCGATGCCGCCAAGGCCGACGAGGCGGAGCCGCACGCATGAACCATCTGCCGGCGCTGCCGATCCTGATCCCGCTGTTCGCCGCCGCGATCGTGCTGTTCTTCGAGCACCGGCGCTTCGGCATGCTGCCGCAGCGCATCGTCGCGTGGGCCTCGCTGGCCGCCATGCTGGCCGTGGTCGGCGTGCTGGTGGCGTCGGCGGGATCCGGCGAGGTCTCGGTCTACCTGCTCGGCGACTGGCCGGCGCGGCTGGGCATCGTGCTGATGGTCGATCGCCTGTCGGCGCTGATGCTGCTGGTCGGGCTGCTGCTGGGGGCGGCCTGCCTGCTGCATGCCTGCGCCGGCTGGGACCGCCGCGCCCCGCACTTCCATGCGTTCTTCCAGTTCCAGCTGATGGGCTTGAACGGCGCGTTCCTCACCGGCGACATCTTCAACCTGTTCGTCTTTTTCGAAGTGCTGCTGATTTCCTCGTACGGCCTGCTGCTCAGCGGCGGGCGTGGCGAACGGATGCGCGCCGGACTGCATTACGTCACCTTCAACATCGCGGCATCCACGCTGTTCCTGGTGGCGCTGGGCCTGCTGTACGGCCTGCTGGGCTCGCTCAACATGGCCGAGCTGTCGGTGCGGGTGGCGCAGCTGCCGCCGGGCGACGTGGCGCTGGTGCAGGCGGCAGCGGGCCTGCTGTTCGTGGTGTTCTGCGCGAAGGCCGCGTTGTTGCCCATGTACTTCTGGTTGCCCGAGACCTATACGCATGCGCCGGCAGCGGTCGCCGGCCTGTTCGCCATCATGACCAAGGTGGGCCTGTACGCCGTGCTGCGGCTGGGCACGCTGAGCTTCGGTGCGTCGGGGCCGCTGGACGGCTTCGCCTGGCCTGCCTTGCTGGTGCTGGGCGCGGTGACGCTGGTGCTGGCGTCGCTGGGCGTGCTGGCGGCGGTCCGGCTGCGCGCGCTGGCGGCGTACCTGGTGCTGGGCTCGGCGGCCACGCTGTTCGTCGCCTTCTCGCTGCACACCACCGGCACGATCGGCGCGGGGCTGTACTACCTGGTGCACAGCAGTTTCGCCGGCGCCGCGCTGTTCCTGCTCGCCGACCTGATCCGTCGCCGCCGCGGCCGCGCGAGCGACCGCAAGGACCTGATTGCCGCACTGCCGGACAAGACCGTGCCCGGCCTGCTGTTCCTGGTCGCCGCGGTTTCGCTGGCGGGCCTGCCGCCACTGTCGGGCTTCATCGGCAAGCTGCTGCTGCTGGAGGCGGTGCCGGCCGGCCCGCGCACGCTGTGGATCTGGGCGCTGGTGCTGGGCACGAGCTTCCTGATGCTGGTCGGCCTGGCGCGCGCGGGAACGCGGCTGTTCTGGCGTGTCGAGCCATGGCCGGATGCGGGCGTACGGAAGCTGGAAGCCTATACGCCGGAGCAGGACCTGGTGTCCGCGCCTTCGCGCCCGCTCGAAACGATGGCCATCGTCCTGCTGCTGGCCTACGGCATGGCCCTGGTGCTGGCCGCCGCGCCGGTGCTGGACTACACGCGCGCCACCGCGGCGCAGCTGCAGGCGCCGGGCGATTATGTCGACCACGTGCGCACCGCCGCGCCGATCCTGAGGGAGCCCTGAGCATGGCCGCGACATGGCGCAAGCGCTGGTTGCCGTCGCTGCCGCTGAGCGCGACGGTGTTCTGCTTCTGGCTGCTGATGAACGACGACGTCAGCGCCGGCCACGTGGCGTTGGCGCTGCTGCTGGCGCTGCTGATCCCGCCGTTCGCGGCGCGGCTGGATCGTGAGTTCGCCAGCATCGGCCGCCTCCGCAGCGTGCCGCGCATGCTGGGCGTGCTGCTGCTGGATATCGTGCAGGCCAACGTCACCGTGGCGCTGCAGGTGCTGGGTCCCGAGCGGAAGATCCGGCCGGGCTTCATCTGGGTGCCGCTGGACATCGACAACATCCATGGCATCGCGGCGCTGACCAGCATCATCACGCTGACGCCGGGCACGGTGTCGTCGGCGCTGTCGGACGATCGCCGCCACCTGCTGGTGCACGTGCTGAACCTGGACGACGCCGACGCGGTGATCCGGCAGATCAAGACGCGCTACGAGGCGCCGCTGAGGGAGATCTTCCCATGACACCCACGGAACTGGTGATGTACGCCATCGTCGGCTCGATGCATGTGGTGGGGCTGGCGATGCTGCTGGCGCTGGTCCGGCTGGTGCGCGGCCCCAGCGTGCCCGACCGCATCCTGGCGCTGGACACCCTGTTCGTTTCGGTGATCGCATTGCTGGTGCTGTTCGGCATGTACCTGGGCACGGCGGTCTATTTCGAGGCGGCGCTGATCATCGCGATGCTGGGCTTCGTCGGCACGGTGGTGCTGAGCAAGTACGTGCTGCGCCGGGACATCGTCGAATGAACTGGGTCTTCGCCATCCTGCTGGTACTGCTGCTGGCGGTGGGCAGCTTCTTCATCCTGGTCGGGTCCTTCAGCCTGCTCAAGCTGTCGGAGTTCTTCAAGCGCCTGCACGGCCCCACCAAGGCCAGCACGCTGGGCGTGGGCTGCATGCTGGTCGCCTCGGTCGGCTACCACGCCCTGGGCGGTACCGATCCGCAACCGCGCGAGCTGCTGATCACCGCCTTCCTGTTCATCACCGCGCCGATCAGCGCGCACCTGATGGCGAAGGCCGCCCTGTCGCTGCACATGGCCGAGCGGCCGCCGATGCCCGGGGGCGAGCCGACGCAGCCCGTCGATGCGGTCGACGAAGACGCCGGTCCGGCCGCCTGATCCGCGATGCGTACCGCCCTCGTGTTCGGTGCCAGTGGGCAGATCGGCGAGGCGCTGCTGGCGCGGCTGTCGGCGTCGGCGTGGCAGGTGTTCGCGGTATCGCGCACGCCGCGCGCGTCGTCGTCGAACGTACGCTGGCTGACGGGCGAGTTCGCCGGCATCGCGGGATTGCCTGACGCCGTCGATGGGGTCTTCAGCACCGGACCGCTGGACGGATTCGCGCAGTGGTACGCGCGCGGGCAGGTCGCCACGCCGCGCGTGGTCGCGTTCGGTTCCACCAGCCTCGATACGAAGCAGGCGTCGGGCGATGCGTACGAACGCGACATCGTCGCCCGTCTCCAGGCTGCCGAGCAGCTCGTCTTCGAGACGGCGGCATCGAAGGGGGCGGCGGCCACGGTGCTGCGCCCGACTCTGGTCTATGGCGCCGGCCGCGACCAGACGCTGGCGCGGATCGCGGCGATGGCGCGGCGGATGGGCTTCTTCGCGCTGCCGCGCGGCGCGGACGGGAAACGCCAGCCGGTGCATGTCGACGATCTCGCCGACGCAGCGCTCGCCGTGGTGGATGTGCCCGCCACGCACGGGCGGGCCTACGCGTTGCCCGGCGGAGAAACACTGGTCTACCGCGAGATGGTGGCACGCACGCTGGCGGCGCTCGATCCGCCGCGGACGCTATGGCAGGTGCCGAAGCCGGTGTTCGGGATAGCGCTGTCGCTGGCCCGCGCGGCGGGCGTGATGCGCGGACTCACCGACGACGCGGTGGCGCGCATGCGCGAGGACCTGGTGTTCGATGCCGCGCCGGCGCGCAACGACTTCGGTTACGCGCCGCGGACTTTCATCGTCGACAAGCGTGCGGTGGGTTCGTAGAGCGGAGCTTGCTCCGCTGCTCTTCGCGGCGTCAGGGCGCTGCCCTGCACGGCATCCGCCGAGGACGCTCGGCTCCAGTCAGTACCGCCAGCCCATCTTCCGGTAGAACTTGCTGAGCACCCACACCGGGCCGATCAGCAGGTAGGTGAGGTCGGTCAGGAAGCTGGGCTTCTTGCCTTCGATCTTGTGGCCGACGAACTGTGCGATCCAGGCCAGCACGAAGACTGCGATGGCCAGATAGAGCAGGTTCTGCAGGCCCAGCAGCGACTCCAGCCAGCGGGTCAGCCATGCCATGGCGATGAAGATCGCCAGCATGCCGAAGCCCAGCGGGCGCGACAGCTTGTAGTAGTACATCCAGGCGCCGAACATCGCGATCGCCGCCCACGCGCCGGACTTCACCCAGGTGCCGAACACCGGGATGCACCAGAGCAGCGCCACCACCGTCCACAGGATCGCCGGCACGGCGAAGACATGGATCAGCTGGTTGGTCTCGTTGACGTGATCACCGGAATAGCTGGCGAACCAGCGGTCCACCGGACGTTGCGCGGTCGCGTTCATTCATCCCTCCCGAGGATGGCAATGCGGCAGGGTATGGAGCATACCCCAGCCCGGGAGGGGTTGCCGGGCCGGCCGTCAGGCCAGTGGACGGGCGCGGTGGTGGGAGCGACGTCAGTCGCGATGGGGTGTGCAGTCAGCCTTCGTCGCGACTGACGTCGCTCCCACAAGACCCTTCAGCTCAGTCGACGACGATGCCGGCGAGTTTCTGCAGCGCTTCGGCGTACTTGGCGCGCGTGCGTTCGATGACCTCGGCCGGCAGCGACGGGCCGGGGGCGATCTTGTTCCAGTCCAGCGTTTCCAGGTAGTCGCGCACGAACTGCTTGTCGTAGCTCGGCGGGCTGGTGCCGACGTCGTACTGGTCCGCGGGCCAGTAGCGCGAGGAATCCGGTGTCAGCATCTCGTCCATGATGTAGAGGCGGCCGTCTTCATCCGTGCCGAACTCGAACTTGGTGTCCGCCAGCAGGATGCCGCGCTCGGCGGCGAAATCCGCGGCGAAGCGGTAGATGCGCAGGGTGGCGTCGCGCACGCGTTCGGCCAGTTCGGCGCCGACGGTCTTCACCATGGCGTCGAAGTCGATGTTCTCGTCGTGATCGCCCACGGCGGCTTTCGTCGACGGGGTGAAGATCGGTTCGGCCAGTTTCTCGGCCTGGCGCAGGCCGTCGGGCAGTTCGATGCCGCTGACCTTGCCGGTGCGCTGGTAGTCCTTCCAGCCGCTGCCGATCAGGTAGCCGCGGGCGATGGCTTCCACCGGCACCGGCTTGAGCTTCTTGGTGACCACCGCACGCCTGGCGTACAGCGAGGCGTCCACGCCGGCCGGCAGCACCGACGCGACATCGATGCCGGTCAGGTGGTTGGGCATCAGGTGCGCGGTCTTGGCGAACCAGAAATTGGAGATCTGGCAGAGCATCTCGCCCTTGCCGGGAATGGGGTCGGGCAGCACCACGTCGAACGCGCTCAGGCGGTCGGTGGCCACCATCAACAGGCAATCGCCCTCGGGCGCATCGGCGGGCAGGCGGTCGCGGGGCAGGTCGAACACGTCGCGGACCTTGCCGCGGTGGCGCAGGGGGAGGCCGGGCAGATCGGATTGGAGCAACGTCGTGGGCACAAACACTCCTTGGGGAGTTCCGGAAACCAGCGAGGCGTACAGCGTCGTGGGGGCGTGCGGCTGGCCGTGCGCCCGCATCCCGGGGTGGCCTCCACCCGCTGCTGCGGGGCCGGGTACCGTACCGGGCCGCGTAGTGTACGGCGCTTGGGGCCGCCGTGTGCCGTAAAATGCCGCGATTGCCGGAGAAGGCGGGCCGAATGAAGCGCTGGTACGGAAAACTGCTGGGATTCGTGGCCGGTTGGCTGCTGATGCGCCATCCGTTGGGCGGACTGGTGGGCCTGATCATCGGCCACGCCTTCGACCAGGACTGGTTCAAGCTCAGCCGCGACAACCCGTACCGCGTGCTCGACCTGACCAGCGATGCCAGCGACGCCGAGATCGACCAGGCCTACCGCCGGCTGATCTCGCAGTACCACCCCGACAAGATGGCCGGTGCCGCGGAAGACCTGCGCGACCACGCCGAACAGAAGGCGCGCGAGATCAATGCCGCCTACGACCGCATCAAGACCCTGCGCAAGCGCAAGTGAGCCCCTCCATGTCGAACTGCATCATCGCCCCGTCCATCCTGTCCGCCGATTTCGCCCGCCTGGGCGAGGAAGTCGACAACGTGCTGAAGGCCGGCGCCGACTGGGTGCACTTCGACGTGATGGACAACCACTACGTGCCCAACCTGACGATCGGCCCGCTGGTGTGCAGCGCGTTGCGCAAGCACGGCGTCACCGCACCGATCGACGTGCACCTGATGGTGGAGCCGGTGGACCGCATCGTGCCGGACTTCGCCGAAGCCGGCGCCAGCATCATCAGCTTCCACCCCGAAGCCTCGAAGCACGTGCACCGCACCATCCAGCTGATCAAGTCGCTGGGCTGCAAGGCCGGCCTGGTGCTCAACCCCGGCACGCCGGTCGAGGTGCTGGACTGGGTGCTGCCGGAACTGGACCTGGTGCTGCTGATGTCGGTGAACCCGGGCTTCGGCGGGCAGGCGTTCATTCCGTCGGCGCTGGACAAGCTGCGCGCGGTGCGCGCGATGATCGACAAGACCGGCAAGGACATCCGCCTGGAGATCGACGGCGGCGTGAAGGCCGACAACATCGCCCAGATCGCCGCGGCGGGCGCGGATGCCTTCGTCGCCGGCTCGGCGATCTTCAATGCGCCGGACTACAGGGACGTGATCGATCGCATGCGCCACGCCGTGGCGGAAGCGCGCGGCTGATCCTGCCTGGCGCCGGGCTTGCCCGGCTTTCTGCGGACGCACATGTCGCGCCAGCGGAGCAGGCTCCGCTCTGCGGCCATGGAAAAGGGCGATGGCTTTCGCCACCGCCCCGGAAGATTGGAGGCTGATCCTGCCTCCGCCCATCGTCCCTGCTATGGCCTTCCACACTACGGACCGACTATGACGGGTCCGTGACAAGGGGAGGCACGTTGTGGGAGCGACGTAAGTCGCGAGCTTTTCAGTCGGTCAACGCGATCCCTCATCCGCCGTGGGTTCCGGCCACGATGTTCGCGACTCACGTCGCTCCCACCCCCGCACCCGCTATGCTCGCGCGTCCCTCAAGGAATCGCCCATGACCTCCCCCCGCTGGCGCCTGATCCTCAACGGCAAATCCGCCGGCGACGATGACCTGCGCAAGGCCGTGCAGGCCATGCGCGGGGACGGCATCGCACTGTACGTGCGGGTGACGTGGGAGGACGGCGATGCAGACCGCTACGTCGCCGAGGCCATCGCCGACGGCGTGGCGACCGTCATCGCCGCCGGTGGCGACGGCACCCTGAGCGAGGTGGCCACGACGCTCGCCCATCGCGGCGAGACCGCCGAGGCGCTGCCATCGCTTGGACTGGTGCCGCTGGGCACGGCCAACGATTTCGCCACCGCCGCGGGCATTCCGGATGAAGCGCTGGCCGCGCTGCAGCTCGTCCGCGACGCGGCCGCCGTGCCGCTCGACCTGCTGCGCATCGATACCGGAGACGGCACGCACTGGTGCGCCAACCTGGCCAGCGGCGGCTTCGGTACCGAAGTGACCGTGGAAACCGACGAGGGCTTGAAGAAGATGCTCGGCGGCCTGGCTTACCTGATCACCGGCGTCGCCCGGCTCGGCCGCATCGAGCCGATGACCGCGCGCGTGCACGGCCCCGACTTCGACTGGCAGGGCGATTTCATTGCCCTGGGCATCGGCAACGGGCGCCAGGCTGGCGGTGGGCAGGCGCTGTGTCCGGATGCGCTGGTCGATGACGGCCTGCTGGACCTGACCATCGTTCCGGAACTGTCCGGGGAAGTCGCCGCCACGCTCGGGACGCTGGTCAAGGAAGGCAAGCATGCGGCGCTGGACCGCGTCGCCACCCGCACCCGCCTGCCGTGGGTGGAACTGGAGGCCGACCAGCCGTTGACCCTCAACCTGGACGGCGAGCCGGTGCAGTCGCGGCGTTTCCGCATCGAGTGCGTCCCCGGCCGCGTGCGCATGCATCTGCCTGCGGGCTGTCCGTTGCGTCTGCAACCATAGAACGCGCTGAAGACGCTCCCTTGCCCGTCATTCCCGCGGCTTTCAACAGACGCACGTCTGGTCAGGCGGGAACCCAGCGTCTTGGCTTTTCAACGACATGAAGTCACTGGGTCGCCCCATCGCGGGGATGACGGAAACAATTCCTGCGTTTTCCAGTGGTCGTCGGGCCGATGCCTCGGGTAAAGTAGCCCCGTGTCCCATCCCGCGCTCCCGCTTTCCAAAGATTCCGCACGCCCTGGCTGGCGATGGTGGCCCGTAGCCGTCGCCCGTACCGCCACCGTGTCCCGGAAGGAAAGCCCGCTTGATCCCGCACGCCCAGTTCCAGCAGTACGCTGCTGAAGGCTTCAACCGCATCCCCGTCGTCCGTGAAGTGCTGTCCGACCTGGACACGCCGCTTTCGGTCTACCTGAAACTCGCCGACGCGCCGCATACCTACCTGTTCGAGTCGGTGGAAGGCGGCGAACGCTTCGGCCGCTATTCCATCATCGGCCTGCCGGTGCGCCGCGTGGCGACCTTCCGCGGGCACACGCTGCAGATCCACGACCACGGCGAGTTGATCGAGACGCGCGAGGTCGCCGATCCGTTCGCCGAAGTCGAAGCCCTGCGCGCCGCGTATGCCGTGCCGAAACTCGAAGGCCTGCCCGGATTCACCGGTGGCCTGGTCGGCTGGTTCGGCTTCGAGTGCATCGGCTACATCGAGCCGCGGCTGGCGAGCGGCGAGAAGCCCGACGAACTCGACACCCCCGACATCCTGTTGATGCTGTCGGAAGAAGTGGCCGTCTTCGACAACCTCAAAGGCCGCCTGTACCTGATCGTCCACGCCGACCCGCGCGCACCGGAAGCGTGGGAGCAGGCGCAGGCGCGACTGGATGTGCTCACGACCAAATTGCGCCAGCCCGGTTCGTATCCCGCGCCGATCACCCGCGACGTGCTGGACGAGAGCCACTTCGTCTCCGGGTTCACCCACGACGGTTTCATCGCGGCGGTCGAGCAGTCGAAGGAATACATCCGCGCCGGCGACATCTTCCAGGTGGTGCTGAGCCAGCGCCTGAGTGTGCCGTTCAATGCGCGGCCGGTGGATGTGTATCGCGCGCTGCGCGCACTGAATCCCTCGCCGTACATGTATTTCCTGGACGTCGGCGATGTGCAGGTGGTGGGCTCGTCGCCGGAGATCCTGGTGCGGCTGGAGCAGGGCGAGGTCACCGTGCGCCCGATCGCCGGCACCCGCCCGCGCGGGAAGACGCACGATGAGGACGTGGCGCTGGAAGCCGAACTGCTGGCCGATCCCAAGGAGCGCGCCGAGCACCTGATGCTGATCGACCTGGGCCGCAACGACACCGGTCGCGTGTCCGAAGCCGGCACCGTGCAGGTGGGCGAACAGTTCGTCATCGAGCGCTACAGCCACGTGATGCACATCGTCAGCGAGGTCACCGGCAAGCTGTTGCCCGGCCTCAGCTACGCCGACGTGCTGCGTGCGACATTCCCGGCCGGCACGGTCAGCGGCGCGCCGAAGATCCGCGCGCTGGAAGTGATCCGCGAGCTGGAACCGATCAAGCGCAATGTCTATGCCGGCAGCATCGGCTACATCGGCTGGCACGGCGACGCCGATACCGCCATCGCCATCCGTACCGCCGTCATCAAGGACGGCCGCCTGCACGTGCAGGCCGGTGCCGGCATCGTCTACGACTCCGATCCCGAGAAGGAATGGGACGAGACGATGAACAAGGGTCGCGCGCTGTTCCGCGCCGTGGCCGAAGCCGCGAGGGGCTTGTGATGGATGTGGCGACCGCCAACGCGAAGATCAGCCTGCGCAACGATTACAGCGAGGGCGCGCATCCGCGCCTGCTGCAGGCACTGGCCGTGGCGAGCGCCGAGATCAACCGCGGCTACGGCCTGGACGTGCACAGTGAGCGCGCCGCCGCGCTGATCCGCGACCGGCTCGGTCGCGATGCCGATGTGCATTTCCTGGCCGGCGGCACGCAGACCAACCTGGTGGCCTTGGCCGCCTTCCTGCGCCCGCACGAAGCGGTGATCGCACCGGCGAGCGGCCACATCGCCACGCACGAGACGGGCGCCATCGAAGCCTCGGGCCACAAGGTGCTGACGGTGGCCACGGCGGACGGCAAGCTGAGCCCCGAGCTGATCCTGCCGTGCCTCGACGGCCACCGCAGCGAGCACATGGTGAAGCCGCGGCTGGTCTACATCTCCAACACCACCGAATGGGGCACCGTCTACAGCGCGGCGGAACTGCAGGCGCTGGGCGGCTTCTGCCGTGATCGCGGCCTGCTGCTCTACATCGACGGCGCGCGCCTCGCCTCGGCGTTGACGACGGAAGGCAACGACGTCGACCTGGCCCTGCTGGCCGGGCAGGCCGATGCGTTCTACATCGGCGGCACCAAGAACGGCGCGCTGCTGGGCGAGGCGCTGGTCATCGTGAATCCGGGGCTGCGTACCGACTTCCGCCATGTCATCAAGCAGCGCGGTGCAATGCTGGCCAAGGGCATGGTGGTCGGCGCGCAGTTCGAGGCGCTGTTCGAGGACGGCCTGTACTTCGTGCTGGCGACCCATGCGAACGTCATGGCGCAGCGCCTGCGGGACATCCTCCAGAAAGCCGGCGTGCCGCTGGCGGTCGATTCGCCCAGCAACCAGCTGTTTCCGGTGCTGCCGGACGCGGTCGTCGCGCAGCTGCAGCAGTGGGTCGAGTTCGAGACTTGGGAGCGGCGCGGCGATGGCACGACGGTGATCCGCCTGATGACGTCGTGGGCGACGCCGGAGTCCGCCATCGAGGCTTTCGCTTCGGTTGTATCCATGCTGCAGGTAAGGCTTTCAACAGCAACCGCAACACCGACGGTAGAAGGGCTCTGATTTGTGCACTTCGAGCGCGGGCGCATTAAGAGCGATATCGCGAACATCAGTGATTGACATCTGCTCACACCGTCCGATAGTGGCTTCGCTTTTGACGGCGAGCGCTCTTTGGCGGGGTTGCAGTAGAAGGGAGGGGATGTGATGTCCACATTTAGTGAACGCATGGGTCTGAAGCCGATCAGGACGATCGTTCAGTTGAACGACATGGACGATGACCTTCGCAATAGTCTGTGGAATGTCCTAGATAGAAGGCTTTTCGGTCTAAGTGACTTTGATAGCGAGCGCTTCACAGAGGCCCTATGGTGGCACTTCTTCAAGAAGCCAGTGGATAGACGGCAGATCTATCACTCTGGTTTCGGCTCCCCCAACTACAGTGAAGTATGGGAGGAGGTGCGGTCATTCTTCTTCAAATGCAAGTGGAATGAGGTCTACGACTTCATTGAATTCGTACTCAGAGCGTTTCCCGCCAATAGATCGATTAGGGATCTACTAAACAAGACGCTTGAGCGAGAGAGTTCTGGATTCAGAGTCATCGACGGAAGATTGGCTCCCATATCTGATGAGATTGAAGTTGGAGAGGTTTCTAAGGCCATTGGAGAAGGAAGTCCAAGTGTGATCGCGCACCTTAGGGGCGCTCTGGAACACCTCACCGACAGGTCAAATCCGGACTACAGGAACTCTATAAAAGAGGCCATATCTGCTGTTGAATCAATGGCGAAGATCGTAAGTGGGCAGCCGAAAGCAACGCTGGGGGACGCGCTCAAGAGCCTTGAGAGGAACGGAAAACTTCATCCTTCCCTGAAAGAAGCATTCTTGAAACTCTACGGATACACCAGCGATGCGAATGGAATAAGGCATGCGTTGCTCGGTGAAAGTAGCCTCAATCAAGCTGATGCGAGGTATTTCTTGGTTGTGTGTAGTGCGTTTATCAACTTGATAAAGGTAGAGGCGGCTTGACATGCTGTTGATGATCGACAACTACGACAGCTTCACCTACAACCTCGTGCAGTACCTGCAATCGCTGGGGGCCGAGGTGAAGGTGGTGCGCAACGATGCGATGACGGTCGACGAGATCGCGAAGCTCGCACCCGAGCGCATCGTCATTTCGCCCGGTCCCTGCACACCCAACGAAGCCGGCGTGTCGCTGGAGATCATCGAGCGGCTGGGTGCCAGCACGCCGATCCTCGGCGTCTGCCTGGGTCACCAGAGCCTGGGGCAAGCCTATGGCGGCAACGTCATCCGCGCAGGCCGCATCATGCACGGCAAGACCTCGCGCATCCGCCACGAAGGCAAGGGCGTGTTCGCCGGCCTGCCGGATGCCTACGAGGCCACGCGCTACCACTCGCTGGTGGTCGAACGCAGCAGCCTGCCGGCGGCGCTGGAAGTCACCGCGTGGACCGAGAACGACGATGGCAGCTTCGAGGAGATCATGGGGCTGCGACACCGCGAGTATCCGGTGGAAGGCGTGCAGTTCCATCCCGAGTCGATCCTGACCGAGCATGGCCATGCCCTGCTGAAGAATTTCCTCGAACGATGACGTAGGGCGGGCCTTGGCCCGCCATCGCCACGCCGGTGGGCCAAGGCCCACCCTATGGAGCCACCATGCCACTGACCCCCCAAGAAGCCCTGCAACGCACCATCGAGCATCGCGAGATCTTCCACGACGAGATGGTGGACCTGATGCGCCAGATCATGCGCGGCGACGTCTCGCCGACGATGACCTCGGCCATCCTGACCGGCCTGCGGGTGAAGAAGGAAACCGTCGGCGAGATCGCGGGCGCTGCCACGGTGATGCGCGAGTTTTCGCGCACGGTGGAAGTCGCCGACCGCACTCACCTGGTCGACATCGTCGGCACCGGTGGCGATGGTTCGCAGACCTTCAACATCTCCACGTGTTCGATGTTCGTCGCGGCGGCGGCCGGTGCGCGGATCGCCAAGCATGGCAACCGCAGCGTGTCGTCGAAGTCGGGCAGTGCCGACGTGCTGGAGACGCTCGGCGTGGACATCGAGCTGCAGCCTGAGCAGGTGGCGCAATCGATTGCACAGACCGGCATCGGCTTCATGTTCGCACCGGTGCATCACCCGGCGATGAAGGTGGTCGCGCCGGTGCGCCGCGAAATGGGCGTGCGCACCATCTTCAACATCCTCGGCCCGCTGACCAATCCGGCCGGCGCCCCGAGCATCCTGATGGGGGTGTTCCATCCCGACTTGGTCGGCATCCAGGCGCGCGTGCTGCAGGAACTCGGCGCCGAGCGCGCGCTGGTGGTCTGGGGCCGCGACGGCATGGACGAACTGTCGCTGGGCGCCGGCACGCTGGTCGGCGAGCTGCGCGATGGCCAGGTGCGCGAGTACGAACTGCATCCGGAAGACTTCGGCATCGCGATGGCGGCCAGCCGCAACCTGCGCGTCGCCGATGCGGCCGAGTCGAAAGCGATGCTGCTGGGCGTGCTGGACAACCGGCCGGGTCCCGCACGCGAGATCGTGGTGCTCAATGCCGGTGCGGCGTTGTATGTGGCCGGTGTATCAGAGAGCATCGAGGACGGCATCGCCGCCTCGCGCGACGCGATCGCCAGCGGCAAGGCGCTGGAGCGGCTGCAGCAGTTCGTGGCCACCACGCAGGCGCTGGGCCGGCAGAACAGAGGGGCATGACATGGCCGGCGATGGATTCGCGTCGCTCCCCAAGCCGCCGTACTACGCGGTGATCTTCTCGTCGCAGCGCAACGCGTACGACGATGCCGGTTACGGTGCGATGGCCGAGCGCATGGTGGAACTGGCGGCGCGGCAGCCCGGCTTCCTGGGCATGGAATCGACGCGCGGAACGGATGGTTTCGGCATCACCGTGGCCTACTGGGAGAGCGAGGACGCCATCCGCGCCTGGCGCCAGCATGCCGAACACACGGCCGCGCGCGAACAAGGGCGGCGCGACTGGTACGACCATTTCGAGCTGCGCGTGGCCAAGGTCGAACGGGCCTATGGCTGGGACCGCACGAAAGGCGGGTAGGAGCGGCTTCACCGGGCCGGACGTCGCCAACGCACCGGGGGCGTGTCCGATCGCCGCCGGAATCGTGCCCTGCCAGGGCTGAAGCCCCTCCTGCACGGGAGCGGATGCGACAATGCGCCGTGCCCTGTGCCGGCACGGGAACCGAACCAGGATCTACATGAGCGACATCCTCAACACCATCCTCGCCCGCAAGGCGGACGAGATCGCCGAGCGCAGCGCCCGCGTATCGCTGGCCGACCTGCGCGCGCGCATCGCCGACGCGCCGCCGACGCGCGGCTTCGCCGATGCGCTGAACGCGATGGTCGCGCAGGGCGATCCGGCGGTGATCGCCGAGGTCAAGAAAGCCAGTCCGTCGAAGGGGGTGATCCGTCCGGATTTCCGTCCCGCCGACATCGCCGTGAGCTACGAATTCGGCGGCGCAGCCTGCCTGTCGGTGCTGACCGACGTGGACTTCTTCCAGGGTGCGGACGAGTACCTCAAGCAGGCGCGCGAGGCCTGCACGCTGCCGGTGCTGCGCAAGGACTTCACCGTCGACCCGTACCAGGTGTACGAAGCGCGCGTGCTGGGCGCGGACTGCATCCTGCTGATCGTGGCCGCGCTGGACGATGGCCAACTGGTCGACCTGTCCGGCCTAGCCATGCAACTGGGCATGGACGTGCTGGTGGAAGTACACGACATCGACGAACTGGAGCGCGCGCTGCAGGTGCCGGTGCCGCTGGTCGGCATCAACAACCGCAACCTGCGCACGTTCGAGGTGTCGCTGCAGACCACGCTGGACATGAAGGAGGCGGTGCCGAAGGACCGCCTGCTGGTGACGGAAAGCGGCATCCTGGTGCCCGAGGATGTCGCCACCATGCGCGACGCGGGCATCAACGCGTTCCTGGTGGGCGAGACCTTCATGCGCGCCGAAGAACCCGGCGAAGCCCTGCGTCAGCTATTCTTCGCCGCATGATGGACGCTGCCTATCCGACACCCCGCGCCGATGCGCCGGTCGTGGTCTTCGATTTCGACCATACCCTGTACGACGGCGATTCCGGCGGCCATCTGGTCAAGTGGCTGATCCAGCGCAATCCGCTGCGCATGGCGGTGGCTGCGGCTGCGTCGGTGGTGCTGGGACCGATGGTGGCGTTCCTGCCGACCCGACGGCGCGGGATTTCCGGCTACATCTGGATCGGTACGTTCGGCCTGCACGGTCGCCGCAGCTTCGATGCGTTGATCGACCAGTACGTGGCCAGCCATCGCGACGACGTGCAGCACCGGTTGCTGCCGCACGCGCTGGAGGTGTTCCGTGAGCACCGGGCACGCGGCGACAACGTGGTGGTGGCCACCGGCGCACCGCCGGAGCTCGCACGCGCGATCCTCAGTTTCGTGGCGCACGAGGACGTACCGGTCATCGGCACCGCCGTCGGCCCGCGCCTCGGGGCGGTGGTGGCCACGCGCCACTGCCACAACGAGGAGAAGATGCGCATGCTGCGCGAGCGCGGCTACGGCGAAGTGGCCGTGGCGTACTCGGACAGCAGTGCCGACCTGCCGCTGCTGAAGGCGGCGCGCGCACCGGTGGTGGTGAATCCGAAGCCCGCACGCGTGGCCATGTTCCGCCGCGTGCTGCCGCCGGGCACGCCCATCCTCAACTGGGGCTGCAAGGACCGCGGCGGGGCCGGCACGGCCTGACTGCCGCGCGCTGGTTCAGATCCGCTCCGGCGCGTTCCAGTCCTTGATCAGGTCGGCCAACTCGATCTCGGCGAAGTCCTGATACTCGCCGGCATCATAGAAGCGGCCATAGCAGTTCTTGCAGCTTTCGAACCAGATATGCGGCTGCTGCGGATCCACCATGCGGATCAGGTCCCACCTGCCGATGCAGACCGGGCATTTGATCCGGTCCACCTTGTTGCATTCCTCGCCCTGCGCCGGGTCGCCGGTGTCGATCTCCTCGGCCCGGTGCTTGAGCGTCTCGTGCGCCATCATCTCGAACCAGAGCCCCTTGCAGCGGGTGCAGCGATGCGCGCTGGCCTCGGGTTCGACGATGAGTTCCATCGCACCTTGGCATTTCGGGCATTGCATGGCGGCATCTCGGGAGGGGGGACGGCCGGATTCTACTCCGCTCACCGCCTGTTGCCAGGGATGGACGTGCTACAACCGCAGCGGCGCGACCTCGACCTTCGGCATCAGGCGCCTGGTGAAGTAACTGTCCTTGTAGTAGCGCACCTTGCGGCACAGGATGGGGTGGGCGAGGCCTTCGTACAGCACGATCTCCTTTTCCGGGCCCATCGCCTTCAGCTCCTGCGGCAGCATCAGGGCGCGCTTCTCCAGCACCTCGTTGTCGGACACGTTGCGGCCTTGGCCGTGCGAGCGCGTGCGGGCGCGGCGCTTGATGGTGGTATAGCCCAGCATCTCCGAATAATCGTTGGCGTCCTGCTGCTCACGCGGGGCATAGATGATCTGCAGCGCGTGGTTGGTGATGATGGTGCGCGAGAGTTCCTTGCCGTAGACCGCGTCCAGCTGCGCCATCGACTGGATGATCGGCAGCAGCCGCAGGTTGTAGCCGGCCATGTAGGCCACGGCCTTGGCGATGATGTCGACGCGGCCGATCGCGGTGAACTCGTCCATCAGCAGCAGGCACTGATGCTTCAGCGTCGGGTCGTTCTGCGGCAGCACCTTGGTGTTGACGTTGATCAGCTGGCTGAAGAACAGGTTCACGATCAGCCGGCTTTCGGCCAGCTTGTTCGGCTGGATGCCCACATAGATCGTCATGCGGCGACGGCGCACGTCGTCCAGCCTGAAATCATCGGCACTGGTGGCCGCATCCAGCACCGGGTTGAGCCAGGGATTCAGCGGCTCGCGGAACGAGCCGATGATGGACGCGAACGTCACGTCCGCCTGCGACAGCAGGCCCGCGAAGGCCGTGCGCGCCTGTCCGCTGAGGAAGGGCGCTTCCACCAGTTTCTGCAGGTAGGGCTTCAGCTCGCCGCCATCGCCCGAGGCCAGCCGCAACACGGCGCCGAGCGTGGGCAGTTCCGCGGTGCGATCGTGGTCATGCCGCTCGAACAGGTACAGGGTGAACGCCAGGAAGGCATTGCGTGCCTGGCTGATCCAGAACTTGTCCTTGTCGTCGCCGTCCGGATACAGCATGGCGGCGATGCTCTGCAGGTCGGAGACGCGGAAGGCCGGGTCCTGCGAGACGTAGGTCATCGGATTCCAGCGATGGCTGCGTCGGTCTTCGGCGAACGGATTGAACAGGTACACCTCATGCCCGATCGACTGGCGCCAGCCCGAGGTCAGATCGAAGTTCTCCTGCTTGATGTCCAGCACCACCGCGGATTCGCGGTAGTCGAGCAGGTTGGGGATCACCACGCCCACACCCTTGCCCGAGCGCGTGGGGGCCGCCAGGATCACGAACTGCTGCCCCGACAGGCGCAGCAGCTTGCCGTTCATTTGCCCGACCACGATGCCGGTGTCCTTGCTCGAC